>NZ_WWIR01000389.1 GCF_009863025.1 Streptomyces sp. SID4985
TGCCGGGCCGTCCGGCCAGGCGCGCGGCGACCACCCGCAGGGCCAGCGGGAGCCCTCCGCAGAGCTCCGCGAGCCGCTGGGCCGCCACCGGTTCCGCGAGCACGCGTTCCTCGCCGAGCACTCCGGCCAGGAGCGCCATGCCGTCCTGCGGTTCGAGCACGTCCAGCGGCACCGGCCGGGCCGCGTCGGACGCGATGAGCCCTTCGAGCCGGTGGCGGCTGGTGACGAGCGTGACGCAGTCGGGTCCGCCGGGCAGCAGGGCCCGTACGGTCGCGGAGTCACGGGCGTTGTCCAGGATGACCAGCAGCCTGCGCCGCTCGGTCAGCGTCCGGAACAGCGCGGCGGCGGCCGACGCGGACTCCGGCACCCGGCGCGGCGGCACCCCGAGCGCGGGCAGGAACTCCCTCAGGACGTCGGTCAGCGCGGGTTCCCCGGTCTCGCTGAAGCCGCGCAGATCCGCGTAGAGCCGCCCGTCCGGGAACACGGCCGCCTTGTGGTGCGCCCACTGGAGGGCCAGCGCCGTCTTGCCGACCCCGGCCGGACCGGTGATCAGGCACACCGGCGCCTCGCCCGCCGCCGCCCGGCTGAGCGCGGCCAGTTCCTCCGTACGGCCCTGGAAGCCCCGGGGCGCCCGGGGCAGCAGTTCGGCGGGCGGCACGACCGGCGCGGCCGCCAGGGGCAGCCGGACCAGCGGATCGACGGCGACGGCGGCCACCACGGGGGCCTCGGCCGTAGGGGCGGATACGGACACGGGCGCGGGCGCCGATGCAGGCGCGGGTACGGGGACGACCGGATCGTCCGCGACCACCCCGCCCCGCAGGATCAGCGCGTAGGCGTCGGCCAGCTCCCGCCCGGGGTCGATGCCCAGCTCCTCCGCGAGCAGCCGCCTCGTACGGTGGAACCAGTCCAGCGCCTCCGCCTGCCGCCCCGCCCCGTACAGCGCCTTGATCAGCGAGGCGGCGAGCGATTCCCGCATCGGATGTGCGACCGCCTCCGGACGCAGTACGGCGGCGGCACGGTGGTGCTCGCCGAGCACGGTGTACGTGCGCGCCAGCTCCTCGACGGTGGCGAGCCGCGACTCCTCCAGGGTGTGCGCGGCGGCCTGGAGCGGCGGTCCGGTGAACGCGCCGCCGAGCGCGGGGCCCTGCCACAGCGACAGGGCCTCGGTGAGCATCATGGCCGCGTCGCCCGGCTCGCGTTGCTGCCGGGCCATCATCAGCAGCTCCTCGAACCGCTGCGCGTCCAGGAGGGATTCGGGCACTCGCAGGAGGTAGGCGTCGGTCAGCGTGACCAGTTCGACCCCGTACGCCGCCGCGTCCGCCCCGGTGAGCAGGGCGCGCAGCCGGGACACATGCCCCTGGATGACGCTCCGGGCCTGCGAGGGGGGCGTCTCGTCCCAGAGCGACTCGGTCAGCCGGGCCACCGAGACGGGGGTGTTGGCCGACAGCAGCAGCGCGGCCAGCAGGCTCCGGCGCTTGGCGGGACCGAGCGGCAGGGGCCCGGTGAAGGTGTCGACGGAGACCGTGCCGAGCAGCCGGAACTCCACGGGCGACTTCCCTTCGCAGCGGGCCGCGCCCGGGACGGGGACGCGGATCGCGTACCAGGGTATCGGGGCCTGACGTGGGGCGATGCGGCGCCCACCGCCTTCCGGGCGGCCGAAAACGACCGCTCGGGAACTCAGCCGGGCTGGCCCTGGGTGCGTACGTTCTCGTCCACCGCGTCCTCCTGGTTGCGGTTGGCGTCCAGGTTGGCCTTCATGCGGTCCACCCGGCCGACGATGTGGACGGAGGCGCGCTCACGCTCCTTGCGCAGGACGATCCAGCTGATCGGGGCGGACAGGACCAGCGCGACCAGCACGACCCAGAAGAAGTTGGAGTCACCGAAACCGCGCGGGAAGAGACCCGAGTAGACGGCTCCCCAGGCGACCACGAGGCAGCCGGCGAAGACGCCGAGACGCATCAGCGTGTAGCGGAGCATGTCCATCCACTTCCGTTCGTACGGTTCGAAGCCCCCAAAGGGGCATCGCCCAGTGAAGCACGCCAAGCGGGCGATCTTGGCGGCGGGTCTCAGCGCAGGCTGGTCTCAGCGCAGGCAGGCCTCAGCGCAGCGGAAGGAGCATGGTGACGTCGTCGCGGTGGTCGCCGGGGGCGACGCGGATGGCGCCGGGCACCCGGCCGACCTCCTGGTAGCCGCAGGAGGCGTAGAAGCGCTCCAGGCCCAGGCCGCCCCGGCAGCCCAGCCGGATCGCGTCGATGCCGTCGAAGCCGCGGGCCGCGTCGGCGGCGGCCGCGAGCAGGTCGCGGCCGTGGCCCCGGCCCTGGTGCTTGGGGTGGACCATCACCGTGTACAGCCACAGCCAGTGGGTCATCAGCCGGTGGGTGTTGAAGGTGAGGAACGCGGTCGCCGCGACCCGGCCGTCCTCGTCGTGCCCCACCAGCAGCCGGCTGTGCCCCTCGGACAGCCGCATCAGGGTGCGGACCAGCTCCGGGCGTATCTCCTCGCGGGTCACGGGCGCCACGAAGCCGACGGCACCGCCCGCGTTCGTGACCTCCGTCCACAGGTCGAGGAGGCCGTCACGCAGATCCGGCGTGATCGCGGGGTCCAGGGTGAAAGTAAGAGCCACGGGGCCAAGGTAGTCATTACCTCGGCCCCGTGGCCACAGCATTCCGGCAGGCGGTACGGGAGTCCCGCCACCGCCCGCTTCCGTCTCAGACGCGCATCGCCTGCGGCGTCTCCCGGCGCAGCGGGTCCGGGCCTTCGTACTCGCGGATGATCTCGTAGCGCGTGTTGCGCTCGACCGGGCGGAAGCCCGCGTCACGGATCAGGTCCAGCAGGTCGTCACGGGTCAGCTTGTTCGGCGTGCCGTAGTTGTCCGCGTCGTGCGTGATCTTGTACTCGACGACCGAGCCGTCCATGTCGTCCGCGCCGTGCTGCAGGGCGAGCTGGGCGGTCTGCACACCGTGCATCACCCAGAACACCTTCACGTGCGGGACGTTGTCGAACAGCAGCCGGGAGACCGCGAACGTCTTCAGCGCCTCGGCGCCCGTCGCCATGGTCGTCCGGGCCTGCAGCTTGTTGCGGACCTTGCCGTCCTTCATGTCCACGAAGTCGTG
This sequence comes from Streptomyces sp. SID4985, assembly GCF_009863025.1. Taxonomy (GTDB): domain Bacteria; phylum Actinomycetota; class Actinomycetes; order Streptomycetales; family Streptomycetaceae; genus Streptomyces. Next base: position 3,114 of record NZ_WWIR01000389.1, read on the forward strand.
CTGGTAGCGCAGCGGGATGAAGACCTGGAAACCGCCGGTCTCGTCCTGGAGTTCCCGCAGCCGCAGCACGTGGTCCACGCGGTGGCGCGGCTCCTCGATGTGGCCGTACAGCATCGTGGCCGGGGTCTTCAGACCCTTCTCGTGCGCCAGGCGGTGGATCCGCGACCAGTCTTCCCAGTGCGTGCGGTGGTCCACGATGTGCTGGCGGACCTCCCAGTCGAAGATCTCGGCGCCACCGCCGGTCAGCGACTCCAGGCCCGCGTCGATGAGTTCGTCGAGGATCTCGGAGGCCGAGAGACCGGAGATCGTCTCGAAGTGGTGGATCTCCGTCGCCGTGAACGCCTTCAGCGAGACGTGCGGCAGCGCGGCCTTCAGCTCCCGCAGCGAGCGCGGGTAGTAGCGCCACGGCAGGTTCGGGTGGAGGCCGTTGACGATGTGCAGCTCCGTCAGGTTCTCCGACTCCATCGCCTTGGCCAGCTTCACGGCCTCCTCGATGCGCATCGTGTACGCGTCCTTCTCGCCCGGCTTGCGCTGGAACGAGCAGTAGGCGCAGGACGCCGTGCACACGTTGGTCATGTTGAGGTGCCGGTTGACGTTGAAGTGGACCACGTCGCCGTTCTTACGCGTCCGCACCTCGTGCGCGAGGCCGCCGAGCCAGGCCAGGTCGTCCGACTCGTAGAGTGCGACGCCGTCCTCACGGGTCAGCCGCTCACCGGAGCGGACCTTCTCCTCCAGCTCGCGCTTGAGCCCGACGTCCATACCAACACCTTTCGCCGACAACCTGACCAACCGTACTCCCCCGGAACACCTGCTCCCGGCGGCTACACCTCTTCGGGAAGCTCCCCCACCCGGTTCTCCCACTTGGTGGAGAGCACGATCGTGGTGCGGGTGCGCGAGACGCCCTTGGTGCCGCTGAGTCTGCGGATCGTCTTCTCCAGGCCGTCCACGTCCGAGGAACGGACCTTCAGCATGAAGGAGTCGTCACCGGCGATGAACCAGCAGTCCTCGATCTCGGTGAGGTCCCGCAGCCTGCGCGCCACGTCCTCGTGGTCGGCGGCGTCCGAGAGCGAGATGCCGATCAGCGCCGTCACCCCGAGGCCGAGGGAGGCCGCGTCCACGGTCGCGCGGTAGCCGGTGATGACCCCGGCCGCCTCCAGCCGGTTGATCCGGTCCGTGACGCTCGGCCCCGACAGACCGACCAGGCGGCCCAGCTCCGCGTACGAGGCCCGGCCGTTCTCCCTCAGGGCCTGGATGAGCTGCCTGTCCACCGCGTCCATGCGATCGAAGCCTTCCGGTGTGAAATTGCCAAGTGGAGTGAGAAGTACCGCTGATGGAGAAGTACCGCCGCAAGCCCTGCTACGTGCTCTGCGCCCCGCCGCCCAGTTCGCCCTTCCAGCGCCGGTAGAGCCCGTGCCCGACGCCCGCCGAGTCCAGCACCCGCCCGGCCACGAAGTCCACCAGGTCCTGGATGTGGGTGGCGCCCGCGTAGAAGGCGGGCGAGGCGGGGACCACGCTCGCGCCCGCGTCGTCCAGGGCGACGAGATGGCGCAGGGTCTGGCCGTTCAGCGGGGTCTCCCGTACGGCCACGACCAGCGGCCGGCGCTCCTTGAGCGTGACGCTCGCCGCGCGCTGGAGCAGGTCCTTGGACAGGCCGAGGGCGACTCCCGCGACACAGGCGGTGGAGGCGGGGACGATCAGCATCCCCTTGGCCGGGTACGACCCCGAGGACGGCCCCGCGGCCAGGTCCCCCGCGCTCCAGTACCGCACGCCGCTCACGTCCGCCTCGAAGGTGCCGGGCTTGCCGTCCGCGCCGCGCCCCAGCCACTCCCGCAGGTCCTCCTGCCAGTGCGCGTCGCGGAACGAGATGCCCGTCTCGTCCAGCAGCGTCAGCCGCGAGGCCCGGCTGACCACCAGGTCCACCGCCTCACCGGCGTCCAGCAGCGCCCGCAGCACGGCAGCCGCGTACGGCGTCCCGGAAGCTCCGGAAACCCCCACGATCCAAGGCACGCGCTGCGATTCTCCTGCGTTCACACCTTGAGAGTACCGGCGTGACGCGGCGTGTTCAGGCCGGGTGGGGGCTATCCGAACTGTCGTACTCGGACCGCGCTCAGACCGTCAGACCCCGCACCAGCAGGTCCAGCAGCGCGCACACGAAAAGCGCGATGCCGATGAAGCCGTTGACTTGGAAGAACGCCCGGTTCAGGCGGGACAGGTCGTGGGGGCGGACGATGCGGTGTTCGTAGACGAAGGCTGAACCCACGATGACCAGGCCCAGCCAGAAGAACGGGCCCGCGTGGGTGAGGAGGGCATAGCAGACGAACAGGGCCATCGTGATCGCGTGGCAGACGCGCGCGCCCCAGATCGCCGCCGGGATGCCGAAGCGGGCCGGGACCGACTTCACGCCGATCTCGCGATCGGTCTCGACGTCCTGGCAGGCGTAGATCAGGTCGAAGCCGCCGATCCAGATGCCGACCGCGAGGCCGAGGATCACCGCGTCCCAGGACCAGGTGCCGGAGATGGCGAGCCAGCCGCCGACCGGGCCCATCGCCTGGGCGATGCCGAGGATGGCCTGCGGGAAGTTGGTGAACCGCTTGCCGTACGGATAGACCACCATCGGGATCACCGCGACCGGCGCGAGCGTCAGGCACAGCGGGTTCAGCAGGGCGGCCGAGCCGAGGAAGACGACCAGGGCGATCAGCGCGCCGGTCCACGCGTGCCGTACCGACATCGCGCCGGTGACCAGCTCGCGGTGGGCGGTGCGCGGGTTACGGGCGTCGATCTCGCGGTCGATGATCCGGTTCACGGCCATCGCGAAGGTGCGCAGGCCGACCATGCAGATGGTGACCAGGAGCAGCTGGGCCCAGTGGATGTTCTTGTCCCACTGGTACATCGCGGTCAGCGAGGCGATGTAGGCGAAGGGCAGCGCGAAGACCGAGTGCTCGATCATCACGAGGCGCAGGAAGGCTTTGGTGCGGCCCGGCTGCGGGATCGCGGCGGCGGAGGGGGTGCTCACAGCCCGTACTCCGGATCATCCCCGCGTCGGCGGGGAAACCCCGTCTTCGCGCTGCTCGACGCCATCATTCCGATGTCTTTCACAGTCCGTACTCCTTCCAGCGCCGGGTCACCCGTTCAGCCGTATCCGGATCCGACAGGACCATGTCCGGCCACCCCCCGTCCCTCGTGTAGCCCTCCTCGGGCAGCTTCTTCGTCGCGTCGATGCCCGCCTTGCCGCCCCAGAACTGCTGGTAGGACGCGTGGTCGAGGTGGTCGACGGGGCCCTCGGCGACCACCAGGTCACGGGCGTAGTCGGTGTTGCCCAGCGCCCGCCAGGCGACCTCGTGCAGATCGTGCACGTCGCAGTCGGAGTCGACGACCACGATCAGCTTGGTCAGGGACATCATGTGTGCCCCCCAGATCGCGGACATCACCTTCTGCGCGTGCTTCGGGTACTTCTTGTCGATCGAGACGATCGCGCAGTTGTGGAAGCCGCCCGCCTCGGGCAGGTGGTAGTCCACGATGTCCGGGACGATGATCTTCAGCAGCGGCAGGAAGAAGCGCTCGGTGGCGCGGCCGAGGGGGCCGTCCTCGGTCGGCGGGCGGCCGACCACGATCGACTGGAGCAGCGGCCGCTTCCGCATCGTCACGCAGTCGATCTTCAGCGCGGGGAACGGCTCCTGCGGGGTGTAGAACCCGGTGTGGTCGCCGAAGGGCCCCTCGGGCAGCATCTCGCCCGGCTCCAGCCAGCCCTCGATGACGACCTCGGCGTTCGCCGGGACCTGGAGCGGGACGGTCTTGCAGTCGACCATCTCGATCCGCTTGCCCGCGATGAACCCGGCGAACATGTACTCGTCGATGTCGCCGGGCAGCGGGGCGGTGGAGGCGTAGGTGACGGCGGGCGGGCAGCCGAAGGCGATGGCGACGGGCAGCCGCTCACCGCGCTTCGCGGCCACCTGGTAGTGGTTGCGGCTGTCCTTGTGGATCTGCCAGTGCATGCCGATGGTGCGCTTGTCGTGCCGCTGGAGCCGGTACAGGCCGAGGTTGCGGACGCCGGACTCCGGGTCCTTGGTGTGGGTGAGCCCGAGGTTGAAGAAGGAGCCGCCGTCCTTGGGCCAGGTGAAGAGCGCGGGGAGCGCGTCGAGGTCCACGTCGTCGCCGGTGAGGACGACCTCCTGGACGGGCGCGTTGTCGCCCTTGACCTTCTTCGGCGGGACGTGCGCCATCGAGCCGAGCTTGCCGAACGCCTCGCGGACGCCGACGAAGCCGTGCGGCAGCTCGGGCCGCAGCAGTCCGCCGATCTTGTCGGAGATCTCGGCGTACGACTTCAGGCCGAGCGCCTTGAGGAGACGGCGGTCGGTGCCGAAGACGTTCATCGCCAGGGGCATCGCGGAGCCCTTGACGTTCTCGAAGAGCAGTGCCGGTCCGCCGGCCTTCTGCACCCGGTCGACGATCTCACCGACCTCCAGGTACGGGTCGACCTCGGCCTTGATGCGCTTGAGGTCACCCTCGCGCTCCAGCGCCCGCAGCAGGGAGCGAAGATCGTCATAAGCCATGTGTCCCAGTATCGGCCACCGGATACGCTGGCTCGGTCACCGGGGCCGTACACACCGTCGGGAGAACCCGCACCCATGCTCAGGTATCTGCCGTTCCTGCTGGTCCTGGCCCTGTGGATCTACGCCCTCGTGGACTGTCTGAACACCCCCGAGGACGAGGTCCGCCACCTCCCCAAGCTCGCCTGGGTGGTCGTGATCCTCCTGTTCGGCGAGATCCTGGTCGGCCCCGTCGCCTGGCTGCTCGCCGGGAAGGTCCGTCACCGGCCCGCCCCCGCGGGCACCTGGGTCGCCCCGGACGACAACCCCGATTTCCTGAAGTCCCTGGAGAAGGACGACCCCGACCGGGACTGAGGGGCTCGTAGACTCCTGGCGTGGCATTCATGAGCACTCCGCACTGCTGCTTCCTGTGACCGGACGGCACTGAGGGCGAGGCCGGACGGCGTCGCCCTCCTCGGTGTGCCCGCGGTGTGCCCCCCCTTCTCGGCGTCGCCCTTCTCCGGGCCGGTACGCCCTTTTCCCGGTTCTCCGGCGCACACGCGGGCGCGGTCCCCTTCCCGTCGCCACGCCAGGAGCGCTGCCATGCCCGCATCCCCCTCCCCCTCCCCCGCCCTCGATTCCGTCCTCGGTCTGCTGCGCTGCCCGGTGTGCCGGGTGCCGTCCCTGCGCCGCGAGCGGAGCGTGCTGCGCTGTCCGGCGGGGCACGCCTTCGACATCGCCCGGCACGGCTACGCCGGGCTGCTGACCGGGGCGCGGGCCACCAGCGGGGACGACACGGCGATGGTCCGGGCGCGGGAGCGGTTCCTGGCGGGCGGGCGGTACGCGCCCGTGCGGGACGCGGTGGCCGGGCTGGCGGTGGACAGTGGGTCGGCCGGGACGGGCGGCGCGGTGCTGGATGCCGGGTGCGGTACGGGCTACTACCTCGCCGGTGCGCTCGACCGGCTGCCCGCCGCGCGCGGTCTTGGCCTCGACAGCTCGGTACGGGCGCTGCGGACAGCGGCCAGGGCGCATGAGCGGGCCGCCGCTGCCGCGTGGGACGTGTTCCGTCCCTTTCCGCTGGCCGACCGGGTGGCCGATGTGGTCCTTGACGTGTTCGCGCCGCGCAATCCGGCCGAGTTCCACCGGGTGCTGCGGCCGGGCGGGCGGCTGATCGTGGCGCGGCCGACCGGGCGTCATCTGGCCGAGCTGCGCGCGCCGGTGGCGGTCGATCCGGCCAAGGAGGAGCGGCTGGGCCGGGCGATGGAGCCCTTCTTCACGGCGACGGTCACCGAGCGGGTGGAGTACGTGTTGTCCCTGCCCCCGGCGGACGCCCGCGATCTGCTGGACATGACCCCGACCGCCCGTCACCTGGGCCCCTCGGAGGCGGCCCTCCCCCGCCAGGTCACCGTCTCCGTGCTGGCCACCGCCTACCGCCCCCGCTGACCGCACGTTTCCCCGGCGCCCCCGGCCGGGCACAGTGCCCGCATGGACACGGAGTTGGCGCGGGCCTGGCTCGCCATCGCCCTGGAGGAGGCCCGTACCGGGCGGGCCGAGGGCGGGGTGCCGGTCGGGGCCGCGCTGTACGGCCTCGGCGGGGAGCTGCTCGGGCGGGGGCGGAACCGGCGGGTGCAGGACGACGACCCCTCGGTGCACGGGGAGACGGCCGCGTTCCGGGCGGCGGGGCGGCAGCGGTCGTACCGGGGGACGACCATGGTGACCACGCTCTCGCCGTGCTGGTACTGCTCGGGTCTGGTGCGGCAGTTCGGGATCTCGCGGGTGGTGATCGGGGAGGCGGAGACCTTCTCCGGCGGGCACGAGTGGCTCGCCGCGCACGGGGTGGAGATCGTACTGCTGGACGATCCGGAGTGCGTGGCGCTGATGCGGGGGTTCATCGAGGAGCGGCCGGAGCTGTGGTTCGAGGACATCGGGGTGTGAGGACGCCTCCGAGTTCAAGCCCTCTCCCGGTCACGGTCGGTTAATCACTTCCGCGTTCGGCTCACCATCCGTTCCGCTGAAATGACCGGCGCGGGCATGTCTCCACCGCTCGGGACGGCATTCCCTTGAGCGGGGCCCGTGCAGTGGCCCCCTCTGCGATCGGAGACGCGTGCGAATCACTGACATCCAGCGCTGCGAGGTCCGGCCGGGACGGCTCGTCGAGTGGACGCTGAGTCCGGCGACCGTCGCGGCGGCGGCGAGCCTGCCGGAGGACTCCCGGCCCCCGGCCTACATCCAGGAGTCGCACATCAGGACCGCGAGGACCGTCCGGGAGGACGGGCTGTTCGTGCCGACCTGGCTGGGGACCTCCTTCGACCTGCCGGGCCCGGTCGATCTCGACGTGCTCCAGGAGGCCCTGCGCGCCTGGACCGTACGGCACGAGACGCTGCGCAGCGGCTTCCGCTGGGCGGGCGAGAGGGGCGACGAGCTGCGCCGGTTCACGCTGGCCGAGGACGACGTGACCCTGCACCGGGAGGCGGTCGGCGACTTCCCGGACGCGGAGGCGCTGGCCGCGCATCTCCAGGACCGTTTCGACACGGTGGCGGACGCGCTGCGCTGGCCGAACCTGATCTACGCGGCGGTCGTACGGGACGACTCGGCCACCGTGTTCCTCGCCTTCGACCACAGCAATGTGGACGCGTACTCGCTGCACGGCATCCCGGCCGAGATCGAGGAGCTGTACACGGCGGGGATCGCGGGGCGCGGGCCTGTGGTGCGCACCCCGGCGGCCAGTTACGTCGACTTCTGCGAGATCGAGCGCGCGGACGCGGACCGGCTCGACGGCGACCACGCGATCGTGGCCCGCTGGCGGGAGTTCATCCAGCGCTGCGACGGCACGCTGCCCTCGTTCCCGGTGGACCTCGGCGTCGAGCCGGGCGGCCCGCTGCCCCGGCAGAAGATGATCTGCGAGCCGCTGGTGGACGCGGAGGCGGCGGCCGCGTTCGAGGCGTACTGCCGTCCCTACGGTGGGAGCCTGGTCGGGCTGCTCGCGGCCACGGCGCTGATCGTGCACGAGCTGGGCGGTCTGCCGGTGTACCGCACGGTCGTCCCCTTCCACACCCGGGTGAAGTCCCGCTGGACCGGCTCGGTCGGCTGGTACGTCGGCGGCGCCCCCATCGAGGTCCCGGTGGCGCACGCCCCCGACCTGACGGCCACCCTGCGTACGGTCCGCGCGGAGCTGCAGTCCAACCGCGCCCTGTCCCGGATGCCGCTGGCCCGTGTCCTGCGGCTGCTCGGCGCCGACTTCCGCCCCACCTCGCCCGACCTGTACTCGATCGTGTCGTACGTCGACACCCGGGGCATCGCGGGCGCCGACCGCTGGTCGGACCAGAACGCCCACGCCCTGCTCCGTGTCTCCTACGGCGACCAGGTCTGCGTCTGGGTCAGCCGCCTCCACGACGGCCTCTGGCTCGCCAGCCGCCACCCGGACACGGACGTGGCGGCGAAGAACATGCGCCTGTACGTGGAGCGCCTGCGCGACCTGATGTCGACGCTGCCGGGGTGAGCGGGCAGGCGACGCGGAGGCGCGGGAGACCGAAGCGGCCCGGCTAGCTCAGCAGCGTGATCAGCCGCTCGAACCGCTCGCGCCAGTCCGTCTCCGTCGCGCCCTCGCCCTGGAACTCGTGGGTGAAGCGCAGCGCGCTGCCGTTCTCGCCGTCGCGTTCCAGGTGGAAGCGGATGCGGCCGCCGCCCTCGACGGTGTACTCGGCGACGCGGTCCACGTCCCAGGCGGTGATGCGCCCCGCGCCGAGCCCGCGCAGGGCGACGGTGCCGTCGAGGCGGGGTTCGAGGACGTCCACCGGTGTGCACCAGCCGGTCAGGCCCTCGGCGGTGGCCAGGGCGGGCCAGATGTCCTCCATGGACCTCGGGAGACGCACCAGGAGGTGGAGTATGTGCGTGTTCCCGTGGGTCTGGCTCATGCCCTGTTCGATGGAACCGCTCATGCCACCAGTGTCTCCGACGGGCTCGGCGAACTCATGCCGGAGCGGCGGACACGGGTTCCACGGCGCTGGCCACCGACACGCCCCGCACCGCCCTTCGCACCTCCATCAACCCCCCGACCTGCAGTCACGGCCGAGTGACAGCACGCGGCCCCGAGTCCCTGGGGGGCTCGGGGCCGATGGCGTTGAGGGGGCTCACACTCCGGCGTAGGAGTGCTTGCCCGTCACGAAGATGTTGACGCCGTAGTAGTTGAACAGCCAGCAGGCGAAGGCGAGCATCGCCAGGTAGGCGGCCTTGCGGCCCTTCCAGCCTGCGGTGGCGCGGGCGTGGAGGTAGCAGGCGTAGCCGATCCAGGTGATGAAGGACCAGGTCTCCTTGGGGTCCCAGTTCCAGTAGCGGCCCCAGGCGTCGCCCGCCCAGATCGCGCCCGCGATGATCGTGAAGGTCCAGAGGGGGAAGACCGCCGCGTTCACCCGGTAGGCGAACTTGTCCAGCGAGGCGGAGGCGGGCAGCCGTTCCAGGACCGAGGTGGCGAAGGCGCCGGGCTTGCCGCCGGTCTGGAGCTTGTTCTCGTACGAGTCCTTGAAGAGGTACAGGATCGTGGCGACCGCGCCGACGTAGAACACCGCGCCGCAGAAGATCGCGGTGGAGACGTGGATGTACAGCCAGTACGAGTGCAGGGCCGGGACCAGCTGGTCGCTGGCGGTGTAGAGCACGGTGACCGCGAGGCCGAGGTCCAGCAGGACCGTGGTGATCAGGAACAGGCCGAGCCAGCGCACGTTCTTCTTCAGCGCCAGGAGGCCGAGGTACACGCCGACGGCGACCGTGGAGAAGGTGATGTTGAACTCGTACATGTTGCCCCAGGGGGCACGCTGCACGGAGGCCGCGCGGGCGACCACACCGGCCAGCTCCACGAGGAACGCGAGCACGGTCAGGGAGACGGCGATCCGGCCGTACATGTCGCCCTGGGCGTCGCCGCCGTGGGCGCCGGGGCCGTCCGGCACGTCCCGGGCACCGGCCGCCGAGCGGACGACGACCTGCGGCCGCTCCAGGACGGTGGTCCCGCCCGCCTGCTTGACGGTGACGGCGGGCCCCTTGGCCTTCACGGCCGTGCCGTCCCCGGCCGTGAGCGCGGCGGCGGTACGGCCGACCTTGCTGCGGCTGCCGAAGAGCCATTCGGCGATGTACGCGAAGAAGGCCAGGGTGTAGACGGCCATCGACGAGTAGATCAGCGTGTTGCTGACACTCGCCAGGTGTTCGTTGGTGGCGGCGGCGAGAATCACTGCTGCTCAGCCCCTTCGGCAGGTACGGCGCGGGATGCGTCGGTGTCGTCGTTGGTGTCGTCGTCGGCGGGGGCGGTGCTTTCGGGGGCGCCCGGCGCGGTGTCGTAGAGCGTTCCGGCGAGGTCGGAGAGTTCCTCGGGGACCTTCGCGGACTCGCTGCGGCCGAGGCCCGCCATCTCCACGACCGTCACTCCGTCGGGGCCCGCCACCGCGCGGACCCACACGCGGCGGCGCTGGATGAAGAGGGACGCGGCGAGGCCGAAGATCGCGGCGAGCGCGCCCGCGAGGGCCCAGCCGCCGCCGGGCTCCTGGACGATCTCGAAGCCCGCCCACTCCTTGATGTTCTTCTCGAAGGTGACCGTTCCGGCGCCGTTCGGCAGCGTCATGGTCTGGCCGGGCTTGAGGTTGTCCCGCAGCTGGGCGCCCTTGGCGTCCTTGTAGCCCTTCAGGTGCCGCTGGTCGAGCTGGTAGACGCTCTGCGAGATGCCCGCGTCCACGCCGAGGTCGCCGTGGTACGGCTCCAGGTTGAGCACCGGGTTGAGCAGCGCCGGGAACTGGGAGAGGACGTTGGCGCCGCCGCCGTAGGTCGGCAGGAAGAAGGCCCGGATGCCGAGCTGCTCCTTGGTGCCCTGGGCGTCGCGGTAGCCGTCCATGACCTTGATGACGCCCTGCGAGGTGACGTTGCCGTCGAGCGGGAGGAGGGGGACGGCGTCGCGGTAGACGGCCTTGCCCTTGCCGTCGCGGACGGTGATCACGGGGGCGTAGCCGTGGCTGACGAGGTAGACCTTGGAGTCGCCGATCTTCAGCGGCTCGTTGACCTTGACGAGGGTGGAGCGCTGCTTGCCGTACGCGCCCTCGCTGTAGGCGATCCTCGCCTGGAAGGTGCGCGGGGTGCCGCGGTTGGGGCCGGTCATCTCGTAGGTGCCGGTGAAGCTCTTGAGGTCGAAGCTGAACGGCACCAGGTCGTCGGCCTGGAACATGCTGCCCGACTTGAAGTCGTCATACATCGGCAGCGCGTTGGAGAAGCCGTCGCCCTCGACCATCAGCTTCGTGCCGTCGGACTTGAACATCTGGCCCGAGGCGAAGGCGGTGAGCAGGACGATGAGGGCGATGTGGAAGACCAGGTTGCCCAGCTCGCGCACGTACCCCTTCTCGGCGGCGACCGCGTCGCCCACCAGGTGCGCCCGGAAGCGGCGCTTCTTCAGCAGCGCGAGCGCCGTCTCGCGGACCTGCTCGGGGTCGGCGGTGGTGCGCCAGGTGGTGTACGCCGGGAGACGGTCCAGGCGCTTCGGGGCGCCCGGCGGGCGGCCGCGGAGCTGGCCGACGAACTGCCAGGTGCGCGGGACGATGCAGCCGATGAGGGAGACGAAGAGCAGGATGTAGATCGCGGAGAACCACACCGAGCTGTAGACGTGGAAGAGGCCGAGCTTGTCGTAGACGGGCGCGAGCGTGCTGTGCGCCTTGCGGAAGTCGTCGACCTTGTTGGCGTCGGCGCCGGTCTGCGGGATCAGCGAGCCGGGGATGGCCCCGAGCGAGAGCAGCAGGAGCAGCAGCAGCGCGACCCGCATGGAGGTCAGCTGCCGCCAGAACCAGCGGGCCCAGCCGATCACGCCCAGGGAGGGCGGGGTCGACAGGTCCTCCTGGGGCGCGGTGGACAGCTGGGAGCCGGCCGCGCCCAGGCCCTCCGGGGAGGTGTCGGTAGTGGTCTTGCTCATCAGATCCCCACAGAGAAGCCGTCGGACCAGGTCTGCATCTCCTGCACCAGGTGGTCCCAGGCCCCGGTCAGCAGCAGCACACCGGTCACGATCATCATCGTGCCGCCGATGCGCATCACCCAGACATAGTGGCGTTTGACCCAGCCGAACGCGCCGAGGGCCTTGCGGAAGGCGACGGCGGTGAGCACGAAGGGCACGCCGAGCCCCAGGCAGTACGCGACGGTCAGTATCGCGCCCCGGCCCGCGCTCGCCTGCTGGGAGGAGAGGGCGACGACGGAGGCGAGGGTCGGGCCGATGCAGGGCGTCCAGCCGATCCCGAAGAGGGCACCGAGCAGGGGCGCGCCGAGGAGTCCGGTGGTCGGGCGCCGGTGGAAGCGGAACTCACGCTGGGTCAGCCAGGGCATCAGGCCCATGAAGAAGACGCCGAGCAGGATCATGAGGACGCCGAGGACCCGGGTCAGGACGTCCTTGTAGCTCTGGAGGGTCTGGCCGAAGAACCCGAACAGGGCGCCGCCGGAGACGAACACGACGGTGAAGCCGAGCACGAACAGGGCGGCGCCGGTCGCCATCCGGCCGCGCCGGGCGTCGGCGAGGTCGGTGCCGGTGACGCCGGTCACGTAGGAGAGGTAGCCCGGCACCAGCGGCAGCACGCAGGGCGAGAAGAAGGAGACGAGCCCGCCGAGCACCGCGACGGGCAGGGCGAGCAGCAGGGCGCCGTTGAGCACGGTCTGGTTCTGCCCGCCCGCGGCGAGCGTGAGGAGCGGACTCACGTCACTTCTCCGCCGCGACCGGTTCGAGCATCTCCCGCAGCGCGAGGTCGTCCAGCTGCTCCAGGGCGCGCGCGGCGATCTTCCCGTTCCTGTCGATGATCAGGGTGGAGGGGATCAGCTGCGGGTTGAGGGTGCCCTTCTCGAAGCGGAGCATGAGCTTGCCCGTGGGGTCGTACAGGCTGGGGTACGTGATCCCGTTGGCCTTCTCGAAGTTGCGGGGCTGGGTGGTGTTGGAGTCGCGGGTGTTGATCCCGACGAACTGCACGCCCTTGTCCGCGTACTCCTTGGAGACCTTGGAGAAGTACTTGGCCTCCGCGCGGCAGGGGCCGCACCAGGAGCCCCAGACGTTGATGACGACGACCTTGCCCCGGTAGTCGGCGACGTCGAGGTTCTTGCCGTCGACAGTCTTCCCGGACAGGTCGGGTGCCTTGACGCGCTTGGCCGGGGCGACGGTGTCGACGCCGTTGCTCCCGGTGACGAAGTTGGTGTCGCCGCCCCCGCCGGAGATGCCGCCGCTGCCGCACGCGGACAGGACCAGGGCCGCGAGGGCGGTCACGGCACCGAGCAGAGCGGCGCGGCTACGGGTACTCATGTGAAAAGTTTCGCATGGCGGGTCCGGGGCCTTCGCGCGCCCCCCTGCTGCGGGAAAACCCCATTTCAGCCGGTATTTACACCGGGCATAACGGACAGGCCGTCACGCCTTGGCGTGGAGTCCCTTCCAGCCTCCGGCGGGCTTCTGTCCCACGTCGAGGGTGCGCAGCCCGGCGAGGACCTCGGGCTTCTGCACGTCCAGCCAGTCCGTGAACTGCCGGAAGGAGACCAGGCGCACGTCGCCGCCCTTCTCCTTCTCGCGCGCGATGTGCTTGAACGCCTGCTCCACCGCGTCCATGTAGAGGCCGCCGTTCCAGTGCTCGAAGTGGTTGCCTATGAAGAAGGGCGCCCGGTTCGTCTCGTACGCCCGCTGGAAGCCGGATATGTACGCCTGCGCCGCCTGCCTGCGCCAGCCCGGGTAGTTGTGGGCGGGGGCGTTGGTCGAGTTGATCGACTGGTTGGCGAGCATGTTGTAGTCCATGGACAGGACCTCGAAGGAGTGTCCGGGGAAAGGTATCTGCTGAAGGGGCAGATCCCAGATCCCGAGCCGCTTGGACGGCCAGACCTGGCGACCGCCGGGCGAGGAGGCGTCGTAGCGCCAGCCCAGCTCACGGGCGGTGGGCAGCAGGTTGTCCTGGCCGAGCAGACAGGGCGTACGGCCGCCGGTCAGCTCCTTGTCGTAGTCGAAGGGCAGCGACGGCAGGTCGGTCCAGCCGGTGTTGGTGCGCCACTCCTTGACGAAGGACTTGGCCTGCTCGATCTCGCTCTTCCACTGCCGGGGCGTCCAGTTGCCGACCGTGCCGCGGCCGCCGCAGAAGTGCCCGTTGAAGTGGGTGCCGATCTCGTGGCCCTCCAGCCAGGCCCGGCGGACGTTGGTGAGCGTGGCCTTGACGTGCGCGTCGGTGAGGTAGCCGATGTCGGAGGCGCCGCGCGGGTTGTTCGGCGGGTCGTAGAGGCGCTTCTTCGACTCGGGGAGCAGATAGAGCCCCGAGAGGAAGAAGGTCATGCTCGCGCCGTGCTCCTTGGCCAGGTCCAGGAAGCGCGGGAAGAGGCCGTTGCCGACCTCTCCGGCGCCGTCCCAGGAGAAGACCACGAACTGCGGCGGGGTCTGGCCCGGCTCCAGCGGCTCGGGGCGGGCGGGCTGGTGGGGCTGCGCGCCGGTGAAGGAGGTGGAGCCGTCACCGATGGGGCGGGCCTTGGGACGCGCGGGGTGGCCCTTGCCGTCGCCGCCCGCGCGCTTCCCGGAACCGGGCCGGTGGCCGTCGGCGTCCGGGGAGTGGGCGGACTTCGTGGTCCCGCAGCCCGCGAGCCCGGCGGCCGCCGCCGCGCCCGCGCCGAGCCCGAGTATTCCCCTCCGGGTGATGGTGTGCATGGGTTCCCCGATCCGTCACGCCCGCTGGTGTCACTCAGTCAGAGGGCGCGACGAACGGGGAGGTTGCGCGATCCGCCGCCTATTTCGCAGCGGACACGACAAAGCCGTACGAACCATTCCTTATGGGCGGATTCACGCCTGCCTCAGGCCCCGAACGCCTTGCCCTGTCCGGCACCCTTGGCGGGCTTGGCACCCGCGTGGAGGTGGGCCGGGACCAGGTCGATGGCGGGCTCGCTGTAGCCGACGGAAACGATCTTGTCACCCCGGAAGGTGAAGCTCGTCAGCGAGGCGAGGGTGCACTGCCGCTTGCGCGGGTCGTGCCAGAGGCGGCGCCGCTCGACGTAGGAGCGCACGATCCAGATCGGCAGCTGGTGGCTGACCAGCACCGCCTCGTGACCCCGGGCCCGGTCCTTGGCCGCGTTCAGCGCGCCCATCATGCGGACCACCTGGTCGACGTACGGCTCGCCCCAGGACGGCTTGAACGGGTTGACCAGGTGCTTCCAGTTCTCCGGCTTGCGCAGCGCGCCGTCGCCGACACCGAAGGTCTTGCCCTGGAAGACGTTCTCGGCCTCGATCAGCCGCTCGTCGGTGGCGAGGTCCAGCCCGTGCGCCTTGGCGATCGGGGTGGCGGTCTCCTGCGCGCGCTCCAGCGGGGAGGCGACGACGTACGTGATGTCGCGCGAAGCGAGGTGCTCGGCGACCCGCTCGGCCATCCGGCGGCCCAGCTCGGAGAGGTGGTAGTCGGGCAGGCGGCCGTAGAGGACACCGGCGGGGTTGTCCACCTCGCCGTGCCGCATGACGTGGACGACCGTGAGGTCCTTGTCGCTGGCGCTGGTGCTCACGCGGTCGCCTCCGCGGCGGCTCGGGCCGCCGCCGGGAGGGCGTCGGCGATCTTCTGGATGGCCCGCTCGTCGTGGGCCGTGGACACGAACCAGGACTCGAAGGACGACGGCGGGAGGTACACGCCGTCCGCCAGCAGCGAGTGGAAGAACGCGTTGAAGCGGAACGACTCCTGCCGCCTGGCGTCCTCGTAGGTGCGCACCTGCCGGTCGGTGAAGAACACCGAGAACATGTTGGAGGCGTTCTGCAGCCGGTGGGCCACGCCCTCCTTGCTCAGCGCCTCGGTGACCAGCGACTGGATCTGCGCGGACACCGCGTCGACCTTGTCGTACGCCGCGTCGTCGAGCAGCCGGAGCTGGGCGAGTCCTGCGGCGGTGGCGACCGGGTTACCGGAGAGGGTGCCCGCCTGGTAGACGGGGCCCGCCGGGGCGAGGTGGGCCATCACGTCGGCACGGCCGCCGAACGCGGCGGCGGGGAAGCCACCGCCCATCACCTTGCCGAAGGTCATCAGGTCGGGCTTGACGCCGTCGATGCCGTACCAGCCCGCGCGCGAGGTGCGGAAGCCGGTCATCACCTCGTCGGAGATGAACAGCGCGCCGTTCTTGGCACAGGCGTCCTTCAGGCCCTGGTTGAAACCGGGGTCCGGCGGGACGACGCCCATGTTGCCCGGCGAGGCCTCGGTGATCACACAGGCGATCTCGCCCGGGTGCCGGTGGAAGGCCTCCTGCACGGCCTCCAGGTCGTTGTACGGCAGCACGATCGTGTCCCCGGCCTGCGCGCCCGTGACACCGGGGGTGTCGGGCAGCGCGAAGGTGGCGACACCGGAACCGGCGGCGGCAAGCAGGGCATCGACGTGGCCGTGGTAGCACCCGGCGAACTTGATCACCTTGGACCGGCCGGTGAACCCGCGGGCCAGCCGGATCGCGCTCATGGTCGCCTCGGTGCCGCTGCTGACCAGGCGGACCTGCTCGACGGGCTCGACGCGGGCCACGATCTCCTCGGCGAGCGCGACCTCGCCCTCGCCGGGCGTGCCGAAGGACGTGCCGCGCGCGACCGCCTCCTGCACCGCGGCGATGACCTCGGGGTGCGAGTGCCCGAGGATCATCGGCCCCCAGGAGCACACCAGGTCCACGTACTCGCGCCCGTCGGCGTCCGTGATGTACGGCCCGCTCCCCGAGACCATGAACCGGGGCGTCCCGCCGACGGCACGGAAGGCACGCACCGGGGAGTTCACCCCACCCGGGGTGACGGCGGAGGCGCGGTCGAAGAGCGCCTGGGATGCGGGCGCGTCGTAGGGATAGGGCGTTTCGCTCTGGGCACTCATGGCGTGCGACTACTCCGGCTTCTCGGACTCCGGTGGCGGGGTGACTCCCTCAGGGTAGGCGGTGGGGCGGGAGG
>NZ_WWIR01000390.1 GCF_009863025.1 Streptomyces sp. SID4985
CTGAGGCGGCCGGTGCCGACGGCCCGGTTCGCGCTGCCTCGGCCGATGAGACCGGCGGCCCCGCGTCGACGGCCGGTGGAGCCACCCCCCGGCCCCGCCGTACCCGGAGCGCGAGCGACAGCTCGGTGAGCCAGGCGTCCGGTGCGGTACCGCAGGAGGCCGCGGCGCAGCCGCCCACGACACCCGAGTCGACCCCGGCCCGCCCGCGCCGTACCCGCAGCGCCTCCCAGGGCTCGGCCTCGCAGCAGCCGCAAGGCCCGGAACCGGCACCGCCCACTCCCGAGCCCCCGGCCCGCCGAAGCACGGCCCCCCGCAGCGCGGACGCCCCCTGGCACCATGCCCGCCCGGCCTTCGACGAACCCACCCCGGAGCCCGACCAGGCCCCGGCCGCCGAGGAAACCTCAGAACCGAGCGAGTCCCCGCAGGGCGGCCGAACCCCGGCCCAGCCGGAGGAACCGTCCGCGAGCCAGGCGCCCGAGCCGGAGGAACCGTCCGCGAGCCAGGCGCCCGAGCCGGAGGACGTACCGGACCCCGAGCAGCCCGCCGAGCCCACCCAGGCCCCGGACCGCCCCGCGCACCCCGACCCCACCACTCCCACCACCCCCGAAGACCCCACAGGAGGCCCGCGGTGAACGACGCATGGCCCGTCGCCCTGCGGCTCCTGATCGTGTTCGTCGTGTTCCTCACCTTCCCGCTGATCGTGGGTCAGACGGAGCACAAGGTGATGGCGCACATGCAGGGCAGGCTCGGCCCGATGTACGCGGGCGGGTTCCACGGGTGGGCGCAGCTCGTCGCGGACGGGGTGAAGTTCGCGCAGAAGGAGGACGTCGTACCGGCGGGAGCCGACCGGCGGATCTTCCAGCTGGCCCCGGCCGTCGCGCTGCTGCCGTACCTGCTCGTGCTGCTGGCGATCCCGATCGGGCCGGGCAGCGGCGCGGTCGGGCAGGTGGTCGACGCGGGGATCTTCTTCGTGCTCGCGGTGATGGGCGTCGGCGTGCTCGGCTCGCTGATGGCCGGATGGGCGAGCGCGAACAAGTTCTCGCTGCTCGGCGGCCTGCGGACCGCGGCCCAGTTGCTGGCGTACGAGCTGCCGATGCTGCTCGCCGCCGCGTCGGTGGCGATGGCGGCGGGGACGGTGTCCCTGCCCGGGATCGTCGGCGCCTTCCACTGGTGGTGGGTGCCCTGGCAGATCGTCGGCGGGATCGTCTTCTTCGTCGCCGGACTCGCGGAGCTGCAACGCCCGCCGTTCGACATGCCCGTGGCGGACTCGGAGATCATCTTCGGCGCGTACACGGAGTACACCGGCCTCAGGTTCGCCCTGTTCCTGCTCGCGGAGTACGCCGGGATCGTCGTGCTGTGCGGGCTGACCACCGTCCTGTTCCTGGGCGGCTGGCACGGCCCCTGGGGCGCCGACGGGCTCGGCTGGGTGTGGACCCTGCTGAAGACCGCGGTGCTCGCGTTCCTCGTGATCTGGCTCCGCGTCACCTACCCCCGGCTGCGCGAGGACCAGCTCCAGAAGCTCTCCTGGACCCTCCTCGTGCCCCTCTCCCTCGCCCAGATCGCCCTCACCGGCGTCGTCAAGGTGGTGATCTCCTGATGGCCCGTATCCCCGGCTCCGGCCTGGCCAAGGGCCTGGCCGTCACCCTGCGCACGATGACGAAGAAGACCGTCACCGAGCGGTACCCCGACGTGGAGCCCGAACTGCCGCCCCGCACCCGCGGCGTCATCGGCCTGTTCGAGGAGAACTGCACGGTCTGCATGCTGTGCGCCCGCGAGTGCCCCGACTGGTGCATCTACATCGACTCCCACAAGGAGACGGTGCCCGCCGCCACCCCGGGCGGCCGCGAGCGCAGCCGCAACGTCCTCGACCGCTTCGCCATCGACTTCTCGCTGTGCATGTACTGCGGCATCTGCATCGAGGTCTGCCCCTTCGACGCGCTGTTCTGGTCGCCGGAGTTCGAGTACGCCGAGACCGACATCCACGAACTCACCCACGAGCGCGACAAGCTCCGCGAGTGGATGTGGACGGTCCCGGCGCCGCCCGCCCTGGACCCGCACGCCGAGGAGCCCAAGGAGATCGCCGCCGCCCACAAGGCCGCCGACAAACTGGCCGCCGCGCAGGCGGCCGAAGCCGCCGAAGCCGCCGAAGCCGCAGAAGCGGCAGAACCGAAGCCCGAGGAAAAGGAGGGAGAGTCGTGAGCCCCACCGCAGCCACCCTGGCCGCCGCCGCTCCCCACGGCTTCCTGTCCCCGACCGGCGTCGAGATCGCCTTCCTGCTCGTCGGACTCGCCACCTTCGGCGCCGCGCTGATCACCGTCACCACCCGGCAGCTCGTGCACGCCGCCCTGTGGCTGGTGGTCGCGCTCGGCGGGCTCGCCGTCGAGTACCTCCTGCTCACCGCCGAGTTCATCGCCTGGGTGCAGGTCCTCATCTACGTCGGTTCCGTCGTCGTCCTCCTCCTCTTCGGGCTGATGCTCACGCGGGCCCCCATCGGCCGCTCCCCGGACGCCGACTCGGGCAACCGCTGGGCCGCGCTCGCCGTCGCGTTGGGCGCCGCCGGTGCGCTGGTCTGGGTGGTCGTGGACGCCTTCCGCGCCACCTGGATCGACCTGGACGGCCCGGCCGCCGGTACCACCCGCGTCACCGGCGAGAGCCTCTTCCGCGGCTGGGTCCTGCCCTTCGAGGCCCTCTCCGTACTCCTCCTCGCCGCCCTGGTCGGCGCGATCGTCCTGTCCCGCAAGGCCAAGGCCGATGCCGACGAGGGCCAGGCCCCCGGCGCCCCCGGTCTCACCAAGACCCCCGGCGTGCCGAGCCCCACGCGGACCGTCGGCGAGCCCACCAAGACCCCCGGCGACAAGGAAGGCGCCCGCTGATGCACCTCGCCTACCCCGCCGTACTCTCCGCCCTCCTCTTCTGCACCGGCCTCTACGGCGTCCTCGCCCGCCGCAACGCGATCCTGGTCCTGATGTCGGTCGAGCTGATGCTCAACGCCGTCAACCTCAACCTCGTCGCCTTCGACGTCTGGCTGAGCCGCGCCGCCCGCGACACCCTGCACTCCGGCCAGGCGCTGACCCTGTTCACCATCGCCGTCGCCGCCGCCGAGATCGGCATCGGCCTGGCGATCGTGCTCGCCGTGTACCGCAACCGGGGCACCTCCGACATCGACCGGCTCCGTGACACCGCCGAGGGCCCCGACGCCGCCCCGGGGGCCGAGAAGGCTGAGGCCACCGCGTGACCACGACCACCCTCGCCGCCCTCGTCCCCGTCCTCCCCTTCCTCGGCGCCGCCGCCGGACTGCTGCTCGGCCGCACCGCGCCCGGCCTCGTCCGGCCGCTCGCCGTACTGCCCGTCCTCGCCTCCCTCGTGCTGGCCGCGCTCGTCGCGGCACGCCAGGGCGGCGGCCGGGCCATCGACGCGTCCACCCTGCTGACGCCCACCGGCTCCGTCCCGGTCGACCTCGCCCTGCACATCGACGGCTTCGCCGCGCTCGTCGCCGTCCTGGTGGCCTTCGTCGCGAGCTGCGTGCAGATCTACTCGACCGGCTATCTGCGCGAGGACCCCCGCTACCCCTCGTACGCGGCCCTCGTCTCCCTCTTCACCTCCGCCATGCTTCTCGTCGTCTACTCCGGCGACCTGATCGTGCTGCTGGTCGGCTGGGAGGTCATGGGCATCTGCTCCTACTTCCTCGTCGGTCACTACTGGGAGACCCCCGAGGCCCGCGCCGCCTCCCTCAAGGCGTTCCTCGTCACCAAGCTCGGCGACGTGCCGTTCCTGATCGGCCTGTTCGCGCTCGGCACCGACGCCGGGTCCTTCCGCATCACCCGCGTCCTCGCCACGGTCGCGAACGGCGGACTCGACCACCCGACCCTGATCGCCCTGCTGCTTCTCGCGGGCGTGGCGGGCAAGTCGGCGCAGTTCCCGCTGCACACCTGGCTCCCGGACGCGATGGCGGGTCCCACGCCCGTCTCCGCGCTGATCCACGCCGCGACCATGGTCGCCGCCGGTGTCTACTTCATCGCCCGTCTCCTGCCCGTCTTCGAGGCGTCCGCCGCCGCGATGGTCGTCCTCGCCGCGATGGCCGCCGTCACCATGGTGGGCTCCGGCCTCTCCGCGCTCGCCCAGGACGACATCAAGCGCGTCCTCGCCTACTCGACCATCGGCCAGCTCGGCTACATGACCGGCGCCCTCGCCGTCGGCGACCGGGGTGCCGCCGTCTTCCACCTCCTCGCGCACGGCGCCTTCAAGGCGCTGCTGTTCCTCGCCGCCGGTGTGGTCATCCACGCGGCCGGCACCAACTCGCTGGCCGCCATGTCCCGGATGAGCCACCTGCGCGACCGCGTCCCGGACGCCTTCTGGACGATGACCGTGGCGCTGCTCGCGCTCGCCGCGATCCCGCCGTTCAGCGGCTTCTTCTCCAAGGAGTCCGTCCTCGGCGCCGCCGAGCACACCGCCACCGGGCACGACGGGCCCATCCCCGGCGCCGCGGGCTGGATCGTCCTCGTCGCCGGTCTCGTCACCGCCCTCCTCACCGCCGCCTACGCCACCCGGCTCTGGCTGCTCGCCTTCCGCGGCCGGGGCGCCGAGGCCCCCGAACACATCCGCGAGCCGCTCAGCATGACCGTGGTGCTCTGGGTGCTCGCCGTGCCGTCACTGGCCTTCGGCGCGCTCGCCTACCGCACCCTGCCCGGCTGGTTCGACGGCCGCGGTCTCGCGCCCACCCTGCTCACCTCCGTCCTCGGCACCGGCCTCGCCGTCGTCGGCGGACTGCTCACCTACGGCGTCTGGCAGCGCACCTCCGCCCGCGCGGCCCGTGTGCCCCTGGGTGCCGTCGCCGCGCACCCCGAGGGCGACGCGGGCCACGTGGAGGCCGAGGCCATCGCCGCGCACGAGGCGGCCTACGGCGACATCGCCCGCGCCCCCGACCCGGCCGACCCCGCGCGCGTGCTGCTCGGCCCGCTGTTCAGGCCCGCCGCGAGCGGCTTCCACCTGGACGCCGTGTACTCCGCGCTGTTCGTCCGCCCGGTCCTCGCCGGAGCGAGCCTCGTGGGCTTCCTGGACCGCGAGGTCGTCGACACCTACGTGCGCGGCGCCGCCGCCCTGCCCCGGCTGCTCGGGGCCGCCGTACGCCGGGCACAGACCGGCAACGTCCAGACCTATGTGAGCGCGCTGCTCGCCGGCACCGTCGTCCTGACGGTCGCCGTCCTCCTCGTCGCCTCGGGAGCGTGAGCGGGCGTGATCGGTATCAACGAGTCAGTGATGCAGTTTCTTCTGGCGTTCATCGTCGTCGTCCCGCTGCTGGGCGCGGCCGCCGCTCTCCTGCCCGCCCCGCCCGGGCTCAGGGGCAAGTCCCCCGACCAGGCCGTGCTCCGCCACGGCATGACCGTGACCGGCGTGGTCCTCATCGCCGCGATCGTCCTCGCGCTCGGCTTCGACCACGACCACCCGTCGAGGATGCAGGCCCAGACCGACATCAGCTGGATCCCCGCACTCCATGTGCGGATCCACCTCGGCGTCGACGGCATCTCGCTCCCCCTCGTCGTCCTGACCGCGCTGCTGACCTTCCTCTGCGCGCTCTACACCTACTTCAAGCCGCCCACGGGCCCGTCCCCGAAGGCGTTCACCGCCCTGGTCCTGCTGCTCGAAGGCGGCACCCTCGCCTCCTTCTCCGTACTCGACCTCGTCCTCTTCTTCCTCGCCTTCGAGACAGTGCTCGTCCCGATGTACTTCCTCATCGCCCGCTGGGGCGGCGAGGGCCGGACCCGGGCCGCGTGGAAGTTCATCCTGTACACGCTGCTCGGCTCCGTGATCATGCTGCTCGGCCTGCTCCTGATCGGGATCAAGGCGGGCACTTTCGACATGGTGGCACTCGCCACTGACAACGGCCGGTCCCTGAGCACATCCGTGCAGGTCATCGCCGTCCTGGCGATCGGGATCGGGCTCGCCGTGAAGACCCCGATGTGGCCCCTGCACAGCTGGCTCCCGGACGCCCACACCTCGGCCCCGACCGTCGGCTCGGTCCTCCTCGCCGGCGTCCTGCTGAAGATGGGCACCTACGGGTTCGTCCGCATCCTGCTCCCCGAGGCCCCGCAGGGCTTCCACGTCTTCGCGCCCTACCTCGCCGCCTTCGCCGTGGTCGGGATCATCTACGGCTCCCTGGCCTGCCTCAACCTCGCCAAGCCGGGAGCCAGGGGCGACCTCAAGCGGCTCATCGCCTACTCCTCCGTCGGCCACATGGGCTTCGTCCTGCTCGGCATCGCCACGATGACCCCGACCGGCGTGAACGGCGCCCTGTTCGCCAACATCGCCCACGGCCTCATCACCGGCCTGCTGTTCTTCCTGGTCGGCGCCCTCAAGGACCGCACCGGCAGCACCGATCTCGACACCCTGGCCGAGCACACGGGAGCCGCCCTGTACGGCAGGGCTCCGCGCCTGGGCGGCCTGCTCGCCTTCGCCGCCGTCGCCTCGCTCGGACTGCCCGGGCTCGCCGGGTTCTGGGGCGAGATGCTCTCCCTGTTCGGCGCGTTCCGCCCCGCCGCCGACCTCAACCGCACCGCCTACCTCGTCTTCATGGCGATCGGCGCCTTCGGCACCCTGCTCACCGCCGCCTACCTGCTGGTCGTGGTCCGCCGGGTCTGCATGGGCGACACGCGGCGCGACCTGCCCGAACTCACCGACGTACGCGGCTACGAGCTGGCGGCCTGGACCCCGCTCGTCGTCCTCACCCTCGTCGCCGGACTCTGGCCGAGGTCCCTGCTCGGCCTCACCGACCCGGCCGTGCAGCAACTCCTCGCGGGAGGCGCCCGATGACCGCCCTGGCCCAGCCGCTCGCCCAGTCGGCGGTCCAGTCCGTCGACTGGCTGGCGATCGCGCCGCCCGTCATCGCCGCCGTCACGGCACTCGTCGTGCTCGTCGCCGACCTTTTCCTGCCGGAGACCCGTAAACCCCTCCTGGGGTGGATCTCCGTCACGGGCCTGGCCGCCGCCGGGCTCATGCTGCTGCCCCTCCTGGACGGCGACCGCGCCACCTTCTGCGCGGGAAGCGGCGCCACACGCGCGTGCAGCTACAGCGCCGACCACTTCACCCTCGCCATCCAGCTCCTCGTCCTCGGCGGCGCCCTCCTCGCGGCCCTGCTGTCGATGACCGGCCTCAAGGACGAGCACCGGCGCGTCCCGGCCGGGGAGTTCTGGTTCCTGCTGCTCTCCTCGGCGGCCGGGGCCGCCCTGCTGCCCGCCTCCCGCGACCTCGCCACCCTGGTCGTCGCCCTGGAGGTCGCCTCGCTGCCCGCCTTCGCCCTCGTCGGCATCCGGCACGGCGACCGGCGCTCCTCCGAGGCGGCCCTGAAGTTCTTCCTCTCCTCGGTCACCGCCACCGCCGTCAGCCTCATGGGCGTCAGCTTCGTCTACGCCTCCACCGGCAGCCTCTACCTCACCCAGATCGCCCAGCGCCTGCCGCACGTCGACGGCCAGCTCCACGTCCTCACCCAGACCGGCGTCGTCCTCACCCTGATCGGCTTCGCCTTCAAGACGGCCGCCGTCCCCTTCCACTTCTGGGTGCCCGAGACCTACGTCGGCGCGCCGCTGCCCGTCGCCGCCTACCTCTCCGTCGTCGGCAAGGCGGTCGGCTTCTCCGGCCTGATCCTCGTCACCGTGATCGGCTTCCCGTCGTACGCCGACGTCTGGGGACCCGCCCTCGCGATCCTCGCCGCGCTCACCATGACCGCCGGAAACGTCGGCGCCCTCCGCCAGAGCGGCACGCGCGCGTACAGCGCGGTACGGCTGCTCGCCTGGTCCTCCGTCGGCCAGGCCGGCTACCTCCTCGTACCGATCGCCGCCGCCGGATACACGCGCGACGCCCGCCAGGCCATCGGCTCCACCGTCGCGTACGCGCTCATGTACGGCGCGGTCAACCTCGGCGCCTTCGCCGTGGCCGCCCTGGTGGGCCGTACACGCTCCGCCAACCGGATCGCCGACTACCGGGGCCTCTACGCCACCAACCCCGTCACAGCGCTCCTCCTGGCCTTCTTCCTGCTGTCCCTCGCGGGCCTGCCGCCCGGCGTCATCGGCCTCTTCGCCAAGGTCACGGTGTTCTCCACCGCCGTGAACGCGGGCCTCGGCTGGCTCGCCGTCGTCATGGCCGTCAACGTGGTGATCGCGCTGTACTACTACCTCAGGTGGACGGCCCTGCTGTTCCGCGCCCCCGAGGGCGAACCGGCCCGCCACCACGTCCCCGCCCCGCTCACGCTCGCCCTGGCCCTCACCGGAGTCGTCGGCGTCGCCCTGTCCGGCGCACCGGAACTGGTCCTGCGCTTCGCCGCCACGAACCTGTTCTGAGCCACCCGCCCCACCCGTACGGACGTACGGCACCCCCGCCGCACCTGGGAACTCGCGGCTGCCGCCTGGCGTTGACCAGTGCGGGAGGGTCCACTGGACCGAAGGGTTCGCTGCACGACTTGGAGGGCGTACCGTGCACCGCCGGCACAACGGGCTCAGGACCGCAGTACTCCTCGGGGGGCTGTCGGCGCTCATCATCGTCATCGGCAGCCTCTTCGGGCGTACGGGCCTGATCGTCGCCGTCCTGGTGGCGCTGGCCACCAACGCGTACGCGTACTGGAACAGCGACAAGCTGGCCCTGCGCGCGATGCGGGCCCGCCCGGTCAGCGAGTTCGAGGCGCCGGAGCTGTACCGGATGGTGCGCGAGCTGTCCACGCAGGCCCGCCAGCCCATGCCGCGCCTGTACATCTCGCCCACCGAGGCCCCGAACGCCTTCGCCACCGGCCGCAACCCGCGCAACGCGGCCGTGTGCTGCACCGAGGGCATCCTGCGCCTGCTCGACGAGCGCGAGCTGCGCGGTGTCATCGGCCATGAGCTGAGCCATGTCTACAACCGCGACATCCTCATCTCGTCCGTGGCCGGCGCCCTCGCCTCGGTGATCATGTTCCTGGTGAACTTCGCCTGGCTGATCCCGATCGGCCGCTCGGACGACGACGACGGCCCCGGCCTGTTCGGCATGTTGCTGATCATGATCCTCGGCCCGCTCGCCGCCACCGTCATCCAACTGGCCATCAGCCGCTCCCGGGAGTACGAGGCCGACGCCTCGGGCGCCCAGCTCACCGGCGACCCGCTCGCCCTCGCGGGGGCGCTGCGCAAGCTGGAGACCGGCACCCAGCAGCTTCCGCTGCCTCCGGAGCCACGCATCGAGACCGCGAGCCACATGATGATCGCGAACCCGTTCCGTCCCGGGCGGGGGCTGTCGCGGATGTTCTCCACGCACCCCCCGATGGCGGAGCGCATCGCCCGACTGGAACAGATGGCAGGTCGAAACCGGTGAAGACACTCCTCAACATCATCTGGCTCGTCCTGAGCGGCTTCTGGCTCTTCCTGGGCTATGTGCTCGCGGGCCTGCTGCTCTGCATCACGATCATTGGCATCCCCTTCGGGATCGCCGCCTTCCGCATCGGCGTCTACGCCCTGTGGCCCTTCGGGTACACCACGGTCGAGCGCCACGACGCGGGCGCGCCGTCCTGCGTCGGCAACGTCCTCTGGCTGGTCCTGGCGGGCTGGTGGCTGGCGCTGGCCCACATCACGACCGGCGTGGCGCTGTGCCTGACGATCATCGGCATCCCGTTCGGCATCGCCAACTTCAAGATGATCCCGATCTCCCTGCTGCCACTCGGCCGCGAGATCGTCCGCACGGACGAGCCGTTCGGCGTGCGCTGACGCAACCGACACCTGCCCGGAGGGCGTCTACCCGGACGAAACGGAAGACGACCCCTGGTCTCCTCACCCACATGGTCCTCACCGAATTCTCAGCGGTCGGACAGTGCGGAGACAGCGCGGAAGGGCAGGTAACTCGGCATGAGCATCATCGGTTGGATCATCCTCGGCCTGCTGGCCGGCGCCATCGCCAAACTCCTGCTCCCGGGCCGCGACCCGGGCGGCTTCATCGGCACCACCCTGATCGGCGTCGCGGGCGCCTTCATCGGCGGCTGGATCTCGTCCCGCTGGCTCGACCACCCGATCAGCAAGCACTTCTACGACGGGGCGACCTGGGCGGCGGCGATCGGCGGCTCACTGGTACTGCTGATCCTGTACCGGGTGCTGTTCGGCAATTCGAGGGACTGACCTCCCGGCGGAGTGCGCCGGGCCGTGTCAGTCACCGGAGCGCTGCTCGCGGCGGTGGGTGCCGCGGGCCAGCTCCTGCAGGATCTCGTGCTCGGACCGCCTGGTCGTACGGGCCAGCGTCTGCAGTAGCGCGGCGCACAGGGCGGCCGTGCCGTCCAGCAGTGTCTCCGTGGCGGCGGGGTCCTCACGCCGCCGCTCGCCCAGATACTCCGTCAGGAGCTCGTCCCCGGAGACGTAGGCAGTCATGAACTCGATGCCGGTCCGGACCCGGTCGTAGTCGCTGCTCATGCCGGAACGATCGCACATGGCGGCGCGTGTGGCGACGGGTGGCCGACGAGGAAGACCTCGCCGGCCGCTCGGCTCACCGGTAGTTGACGAACTGGAGGGCGAAGTCGAAGTCCTTGCCCTTGAGGAGGGCGATGATGGCCTGGAGGTCGTCACGGCTCTTGGAGCTGACGCGCAGCTCCTCGCCCTGGACCTGGGCCTTGACGCCCTTGGGGCCCTCGTCGCGGATGATCTTCGCCACCTTCTTGGCGTTCTCCTGGGAGATGCCCTCCTCGATGGAGGCGAAGATCTTGTACTCCTTGCCGGACAGCTGGGGCTCACCCGCGTCCAGCGCCTTCAGGGAGATGCCACGCTTGATCAGCTTGGACTCGAAGACGTCGAGAACGGCCTTCACGCGCTCCTCGGAGTTCGCCTCCATGAGGATCTTCTCGCCGGACCACGAGATCGAGGCACCCACGCCCTTGAAGTCGTAGCGCTGCGAGATCTCCTTGGCGGCCTGGTTGAGGGCGTTGTCGACCTCCTGCCGCTCGACCTTCGAGACGATGTCGAAACTGGAGTCGGCCATGTCCTGTGGCTCCTTGCATCGGGGTGCGGATCGAGTGCGGCCCGGCCCAAGAGGCGACGGCCGCCGCGCCCGGCATCCTGCCGGGCCGCATCCGCACCAGCCTAGCCACCCCGCACGCCTCGGGGCGGAGATCAACCGGGTGGCGAAGCACCCCTCCGCATCGGGTATTGTTTACGTCGTTGCCAGGGAGCACCGCCCACAGCGGGCCTCCTGACCAACACCCCCCGGCGGTGTGCCCGAGCGGCCAAAGGGAGCAGACTGTAAATCTGCCGGCTCAGCCTTCCCAGGTTCGAATCCTGGCGCCGCCACACGGGAACGAAGGGCCCGTGACCTGCTGTTACAGCAGGTCACGGGCCCTTCGTCGTATCCCCGTCCCCGGCGCGTCCGCTACCCTCCGCCGATGCCGCATATGACCCCCCTCACCCCCTCCCTGCCGCCCGGCTACCACTCACGCCCCGCGGCCCTCGACGACGTCCCCGCGATTCACGCGCTGGTCACGGAATGTGAGCGGAAGCTGTATGGGCGGGGGCGGAGTGATGCCGGGGCCGTGGCCGCCGATCTTGTGCGGCCGGGGTTGGTGATGGAGTCGGACACCGTTTTGGTGTTCGGTCCGGGCGGTCGGCTTGTCGGTCGGGCGTGGGTGGACCGGCGGTCCGAGGTGCATGTGCATCCGGGGCACCGGGGGCGGGGGCTGGGGGCCGCGCTGCTCGGGTGGACGGTGGCGCGGGCGCGGCAGGCCGGGGTCGACCGTGTCGTGCAGACCGTGCCGGACGCGGACACGGGTGCCGTGGCGCTGCTGCGGGCGTACGGGTACGAGCCGTTGGTGACGGCCTGGCTGCTGGAGTTCGCCCTGGCGGCCGAGCCCGCGGTTCCCGAGCCTCCGGAGGGCATCACCGTGCGGCCCTTCCGGCCCGGTGACGGGGTCGCCACACACGTCCTTGTCCAGGACGCGTTCGACGAGTGGCAGGAGCGGCGGCAGCCGTACGAGGAGTGGGCCGCCCACACCGTGGAGCGGCCCGTGTTCGCCCCTCAGTGGTCGGCGCTGGCCTTCGCCGGTGACCAACTGGTGGGCGCCGCGCTTGCGTTGGACGTGCCGGGCACGGGGGAGGGGTACCTCGAACAGGTCGCCGTGCGGCGCGATCACCGGGGCCGCGGCATCGCCCGGCTGCTGCTGCGCCACGCCTTCAGGGCCTTCCACCACGCGGGGCTCGACGCCTGCACCCTGTGGACCCACTCGGACACCGGCGCTCTCGACCTCTATCTGCGCGTCAGTATGACGGTCCGCCACAGTTCCACGGTCTTCCGTAAGGACCTTGGCGCATAGACACGCCATTGTCGGGGGCCGAGGTTTCTCCGGTGCGGCCGGCTCGGTAGGAGCACGGGGGAGTGTGCGCCGTGCGCACCGGGGCAAGGGGGACGGACATGACCGATGACGACGGGATCAGCGCTCGGCTGCGCAGGCGGATTCGGCGGGACTTTCCCGATGCCGAGGTGGCGCGCGGTGTCGCCGGGGCGCTGCGGGGGCTGGCCGAGGAACTGGAGTACTGGGGGCAGGACCCGGAGCGGTTGATGGCGGCCGCGTTGTTCGTCGCCGACGGCAAGGTCAGGGGATTGCGGGAGGCCGTACTGCTCGGGCGGGTCGACGGACGGGACCTGCTCGTGGCGGGCGGCCTCGCGTACGACGACTGGCCGGAGGTGATGGACGCGGAGCTGGGGGCTCGCTGACCAGGCTCATTGACCAGGCTCATTGACCAGGCTCATTGACCAGGCTCACTGACCACCCGGCGGCCGACCGAAATGGTGACCCGCTGATGACTCCCTGAATTCCCGGCCGGGAAAACGCCAAGTGGCGCGGCAGCCCTCCGAGGGCTGCCGCGCCACCCGGGGTGGAGCGGAGGGAACGGTCAGAGATCAGAGATCGTTCGGGGTTGTCGCTCAGCGGCGGTGGTCGCGGCCGTGGCCACGGTCGTCACCGCGGTGGTCGCGGCCGTGACCGCGGTCGTCGCCACGGCCGCCGCGGCCGCCCCACGACGCGTCGTCGACGAGGCGGCGGTGGTCGTCGCGCAGCGTCGCGGTGTCGCGGTTGTTGTCCCAGACGTAGTTGCGACGGTCCAGGTAGACGTCACGGAAGGTGTCACGGCCGACACCGGTGTGGACGCGGACGGTCGAGTGGCCACCGAGGCTGAAGTGGCGGAAGGTGTAGGTGACGCCGCGACGGCTCTCCGACAGCGTCCACCCGCTGAGGTTCACACGGTGACGGGAGTTGTTGGTGAGCTCCACCCACTCGTTGTTCAGCGAGCGGTTGGAGCCGTTGTCGAAGCCGGGAGAGTCGTACTGCACGCGGCTGATCTGCACGTCTCCCCGGCCCGGGCGGGCGTCCGCGGCGGAGGCCGGCAGGGCCACCGAACCGACAAGAGCACCGGCCGCGATGGCGACGGCGGCCAGGCGGCGAGCGGTCACGGAAGCTGAAGCAGTCACAGGTTCTCCTGCATGGTGCGGGCACATCCGCATACGGGGACCGTATGCGGAGTCGTGCGGTGTGCGGATGGCGACCAACTGGCCGCGCATCCACACCTTGTCCGGGATGCGGATGTGATGTGGGGAAAACGTGAATCGTGTTACCGATCGAGCATGTATCTGTGACTCTTACCTGTAACGTCCATTCATAGGAAAAATGCACCGAGTTGACCGCTTTGCAGGCTCGGAATCCTTGTGATCACTGGGCGCGGGGCGTCTTCCGCCACACCGCGCCACCCCGGCCGCCCGGGCACCGTCACCCGAAAGTGAGTAACAGAGGTGTGTGACAGAACGGCGCTCGCAGGCCCCCGCACGCGCCCCTGACCGACGCGTCCGCCCCCGCCCGGGGCAGACTGGCGGCATGTCCTCCCGCCGCAGAACCTGTCCCGTGTGCCGCCGCGAGATCGCCGTCGTCGCGGGCCGCTTCGCCCGCCACGACCCGCCCGGAGCGCGCGAGCACGGCGAACTCGTCTCCTGCTCCGGCTCCCGCAGTCACGCTCAACTCGGCACCGTGCAACCCACGTTGGACGGCTACGCCGTACCCGAGTTCCCCGGGCAGCTGCCCCTCTTCTGAGGGCAGGGCCGCCCGGGGACGCCGACCTCAGCCGCCCGCCACCGCCTTCACCGCCACCGCCACCGGCGTGGACCCCGCGATCAGCTCCAGCGTCAGCCCCGCCGTCGCCGAGGACTCCACCAACTCCGCCAGTACGGCCGCCACATCGTCCCGTGACACCGGCCCGCGCCCGGTGTGCGCCGCGAGGGTCACCAGTCCGGTGCCAGGCTCGTCGGTCAGCGAACCGGGGCGCAGGACCGTCCAGTCGAGGGCCTCCTGCCGGGTGACGTACGCGTCCGCCGCGCCCTTGGCCCGCAGATACACGTCGAACACCTCGTCACCGGCGTGGGCCGGGTCCGCGCCCATCGAGGAGACGACCAGGAACCGCCGTACGCCCGCGCGCACCGCCGCGTCCGCGAACAGCACCGCCGCGCCCTTGTCCACCGTCTCCTTGCGGGCCGTCCCGCTGCCCGGGCCCGCACCGGCCGCGAACACCGCCGCGTCCGCGCCGCGCAGACACGCCTCGACCTCCTCGGGGGACGCCGACTCCAGGTCGAGCACGACCGGTTCGGCACCGGCCGCCCGCAGGTCGTCGGCCTGCCCCGGGGCGCGGATGATCCCCGCCACCTCGTCCCCGCGCGCGGCGAGCAGACGCTCCAGCCGCAACGCGATCTGTCCATGCCCTCCGGCGATGACGATGCGCATGTCTTCGACCGTACGCCCGGCCTCCGCCATCCGCCGAACGGGTGGACGCCCACCCGCCGGAGCACCGGCACGCCCGTTCGTCGAAGCACGCGCACCCCCGCCGGTCGACGCGCCGACACCCCCGCTCGCCGGAGCACCCGCACCCCCGCCCGCCGAAGAGGTTCACGACAGCTTCCCTCGCCCCTGCCGAGGCAGCCCCAACTCCTCGGCGGCCGCCGAGTTGCAGTACTCCCGCACCGCGCTCGTACGGGCCACCACGCGCCCCCGGTGCACCACGATCCGGCTGTAGGCGAGGGAGAGCGCGCCCGGCAGCCGGTCGCCGCGCACCGCGAGGAGTTCGGCCGGGAAGCCCGCCTCCACGCGCACCTCGGGCAGCCCCAGCGCGGCGCGCGCCGAGACGCTCACCGTGTCGTAGGCGTCCTCGGGGTTCAGCCCGTGCACGGAGGAGAGGAGATAGGCGGCCTCCAGCGGATCGCCCCGGCCCACCGGGTTGGCCACGTCCCGCATCGCGCCGCTGCCCGCGGCCACCCGCACCCCGGCCGCGCGCAGCAGCCGTACCGGCGCCGTGCCCCGGAGGTCCGCGGCGCCGCAGACGCCCTGGGGCAGGCACATC
>NZ_WWIR01000391.1 GCF_009863025.1 Streptomyces sp. SID4985
CGGACGCGGCGGCGTTCGCGGACGCGCTGGAGCGGCTGGCGGACGGTTCCGGCGGCGGGCGCGGGCGGTGGCGCGGGCCACGCCGGGTGCGGGCCAGGTACGCCGTCGTGGCCGGGGCGGTGGCGCTGGGGGTGGCCGCCGGGGCGGTGGCCGTGGTGCTGCACCGGCCCGCCGCCGGGGACGCCGGGCCGGTGCGGGTGCGGGACGCCTCGGGCCGGATCAGCGTCCAGGTGCCCGCCGGATGGGCGCGCGAGGTGCGCGACTCGGGCTGGAACCCGGCGGCGGTCGGGCTGCCGTCCGGGCAGGAGCCGGGGCTGGTGGTGGCGGGCGACCTGGCGCGCTGGCCGGACCTGGACGCACCGGTGGACGGCGTGTTCGTCGGCGTGTCCGACCACGGGGACATGGCGGTGCGGGTGGCCGCGCTCACCCACACGGGGTGCCGTGACGCGGGCGCCCGTGCCTTCACCGGCGGCGGCTGGCGCGGCACGGTGCACACCTGGGCGGACTGCCCGGACGGCGGCTCGGTGGCCGAGTCGGCGCTGCGCCCGGCGGACGGCGCGGACGAGCCGCAGGTGTACGTCCAGGTGCGCCGCCGGGGCGGCGGGGACGCCACCGACGGCATCCTGCGCTCCCTGCGGGTCGGCTGACCGGGTACGCAGGCCCGACGGGGCACGAAAGTACCGGGAGCGGGAAAATACTCTTCGCGCGCTCCGAACTTTTCCCCCGGTCCGCGCATCGGAGTGTGGTGATGGCGCACCCGGCGCCGGAGGCACGCGTACGGCGCGTGCCGCGACTACCAGGAGTGTCGAGCGACATGGCGAACTCATCTCCCTCCGCGCGGCGCGGGGCCCTCATCGCGGGGTCGGTCGCCGTACTGGGTCTGCTGACCGCCTGCGGCGGCCAGGGCGTCCGGGCCGAACCGGTGAAGACGGAGTCGGGCACGGCCGCGCCCGCGACCGAGCGCTCCCCGGGCGCCTCCCCGCCCGCGTCGGCGGCGACGGCCACACCGTCGGACCAGGCATCCGCCTCGGCCCACGAGTCCCAGCGCGGCGACGGCACGAAGGACGACGACGGCACCAAGGGCGACGCGACGAAGCCGGGCACGCGGCCCGCCGCGAACTCCCGCTGCCACACCTCCGAATTGCGCGCCTCGGTCGGCCGCAACGACCCGGGGGCCGGGCAGGAGAACTTCCCCGTCGTACTCACCAACAAATCCGCCCGCACCTGCACGGTGCACGGCTATCCGGGAGCGGCCTTCGTCGACGCCTCGGGCAAGCAGCTCGGGCCCGACCCGAAGCGCTCCTCCGGCTCCGCGGTGACGGTCACGCTGCGGCCGGGGGCGAGCGCCTGGGCGGGGCTGACCTTCTCCAACCCCGAGATCAGCGGCGCCACCAAGGCACAGCCCGCCGCCCTTGTGGTCACCCCGCCGGACGAGCGCGACTCGCTGAAGGTGGCGTGGTCGGCCGGGGCGGTGCCGGTCGGCGGCAACTCCTCCTCCGTGTTCCTGAGCGTGTTCCGGCCGGGCACCCAGCCCTGACCGGCGGGATCGGCCCCGACGGATGCGCGGTGCCCCGCGCGTGATCTGTTTTCATGGGCGGGCACCAACCACGTCCGACCCGGAGGAACACCCTGAACACCCCGCTCGCCGAGGCCCTGTCCGCCGTCCTGCTCGTGGCGGTGCTCGCCTGGGCGGTCGTACGGCCCTTCGGCCGCTCCGAGGCCGTCCTCGCGGTCCCCGCCGCCGGGCTCGCCATCGCCCTCGGCGTCATCTCGCCGGAGCACGCCCGCGAGGAGGTGGCGCGGCTCGGCCCGGTGGTCGGGTTCCTCGCGGCGGTGCTGGTGCTCGCCCACTTCTGCGACGTGGAGGGGCTGTTCCGGGCGTGCGGGGCGTGGATGGCGCGCTGGTCGCGGGGGCGCCCGGTGCGGCTGCTCACGGCGGTGTTCGCGCTGGCCTCGGTGATCACGGCCGTGCTCAGCCTGGACGCGACGATCGTGCTGCTGACCCCGGTGGTGTTCGCGACGGCCGCACGGACCGGCGTACGGCCGAAACCGCAGGTGTACGCCTGTACGCATCTGTCGAACACCGCCTCGCTGCTGCTGCCGGTGTCCAATCTGACGAACCTGCTGGCCTTCGCGGCGAGCGGGCTGAGCTTCACCCGGTTCGCGGCGCTGATGGCGCTGCCGTGGCTGGCCGCGATCGGGGTGGAGTACGTGGTGTTCCGGCGGTTCTTCGCCGGGGACCTGGCGGTCTCGGCGCCGGGTGCCGGGGAGACGGGCGAGGAGCCGCCGCTGCCGCTGTTCGCGCTGGTGACGGTGGGCTGCGCGCTGGCCGGGTTCGTGGTGGCGTCGGGGTTCGGTGTGGACCCGGCGTGGGTCGCGGCGGCGGGTGCGCTGGTGCTGGCCGGGCGGGCGCTGATCCGGCGGCAGGCGACCCCGCTGACGGTCGTACGGGCGGCGGCGCCCTCCTTCCTGTTGTTCGTGCTGGCGCTCGGAGTGGTGGTGCGCGCGGTGGTGGACAACGGGCTCGCGGACGCGCTGAAGCACGTACTGCCCGGCGGCACCGGCCTGCTCGCGCTGCTGGGCACCGCCGCGCTGGCCGCCGTCCTGGCGAACCTGATCAACAACCTCCCCGCCGTCCTCGTCCTGCTGCCGCTGGCGGCCCCGGCGGGTGCGGGCGCGGTGCTCGCCGTGCTCCTCGGGGTGAACATCGGCCCGAACCTCACCTACGCCGGTTCGCTCGCGACCCTGCTGTGGCGGCGGATCGTGCACCAACACGACCACGGGGTGGACCTCGGGGAGTTCACCCGGCTCGGTCTGATCGCCGTGCCCTCGGCGCTGGCCGTGTCGGTGGTGGCACTGTGGGGTGCGCTGCACCTGTTCTGAAGCCGCGGTGGTCCGGGGCACCGGCCGCCGTACGTCGAGAGGGGCCCGACCGGATGCGTGTGATCGCCTGGCTCGTCGAGGGCACCTGGCCCGCCTGTGTGGACGCCGTACGGGAGCACACCCCGGCCGGTGCCGAGGTGGTGCTGCTGCACGTGAGCGGGCCCGAGGTGCCCGGGGTGGCGCACGGGGCGTTCGCGGGGCTGCTCGGCCGGGGACGCAGGAACGATCCGGGCGATCTGATGGAGACGCTGAACGACGGCTCGGCGGCGGAGCTGCTCGCGGCGGCCGCCGAACGGCTCGGCCGCCCCTGCGTCCGCGAGGAGCGGTCCGGCCGGGTCGAGCGCGAGGTCGTCGCGGCGGCCGAGGGCGCCGATCTGCTGGTCCTCGCCCGCGACGGCGACCACACCCGGCTCGGCCCGCACAGCCTGGGCCCCGCCTCCCGCTTCACCGTGGACCACGCGCCCTGCCCGGTCCTGCTGGTCTGGCCGGACCGGGCGCCTTCCCTGCGGACCCTGCCGCCACCGCCGCCCCATTGACGGCCGGTCAGCGGCGGTGACCTCCGTAGGAACCCCCGTAGGAGCCGCCGTACGAGCCCCCGTAGGAACCGTAGGACCCGCCGTGGTCCCAGTCGCCGTACTGGCCGTCCCGGAGACAGGCGTCCTGGTGGTCGGCGCAGCGGTAGGAGACGGGGAAGCCCTCCCGGGTGGGCCCCGGCTGCTCGGTGGGGGTGGTGCTGGGGGCGGGCCGTGCGCTCTGGGTGGGAGCCGGTGCGGCGGTCCGGGTGGGAGCGGTGGGCGCGCCGGTGGTGCCCTTGGCGGGCGGGGTGGTGCCGTCCCAGTTGACGGTCTGCATCTGCGGGTCGGTACGGCTCGTGTCCATCACCCAGCGCTGCGCCCCGGTGTCCTCGCGGTTCTTGACGACCAGCGCGCCCGAGCCGTCGGTGGCGGCCGGGGTGAGGGCGAGGTCCTGGTCCCAGCGCGGGACGAGGACGCCCTGGAGGGTGAAGTCGTAGCGGAGGTTCTTCGCGGTGCGTCCGGTGGCCGAGCAGGGGGCGAGGCGGACCGAGTAGCCGAGGTGGGAGTCGAGGCAGAGGTCGGGGGCGGCGTCGCTGCGCAGCAGCCCGTTGGTCTCGTACGTCCAGCGCTGCGACGGTGCCGCGGAGCAGGCGGCCAGTGCGGTCTCGGCGCCCTCGACCGCGTCGCCGACGACACCGACGCAGTCGCCGGAGGCCACGTTGTGCAGCCTGCCGTGCAGGGCGCCCTCGCGGGTGCTCGCCCCGGCCCAGGACGGGCCCGGCGAGGGCGGCTGGGTGTCCGGTGCCTCGGAGGGGGTGGCGCCGTGGGCGCGGGCGGACTCGTCGCCGGAGCCGAACGCCGACCACAGCACCAGCGGGAGGACGACCAGGCCGCCGACGGTGGCGACGGCCATGCCGAGGTTGCGGCGGCGGGCGCGGCGCACGGCACGGTGCGCGGAGCGGACGGTCGCCCCGTGGGGCGTGATGTCCCGCTGCGCGGGCGGAAGTCCCGGGGCGGCGGGCGACGGGCCGAAGTCCTCGCCGCCCGTGAGCGCGGGAATGGCGGGCGCCTCCTCGGCGCGGTTGATACGGGCCTCGCGGTACTCGGCGGCGGCCCAGCCGAGGACCGACTCCGCGAGCGCGAGCCCGAGCCCCTGCTTGAAGCGGGCGAGCTGCTCGGCGGTCTCCATGCAGTGGCGGCAGCCCTCGAGATGGGTCCGCAGATCGGGGTCCATGTCCATGGCGCCGCGCCGGAAGGTCACGTCCAGCATCCGCAGATAGCGCCCGCACTCGGGGTCGGCGGCCAGCTCGCGGTGGGTCTGGAGGCACTCCTCGCGCAACCGCTCGCGGGCACGGCGCAGTTCGATGAGGGTGTTCTCCTCGTCCAGGCCGAGGAGTTCGGCGGGGACGGAGAGGGGCTCGCCCTCGACCTCGGCGTGCCAGAGCACGGCGCGGTAGGACTGGGGCAGCCGCTGGAAGGCGCGGGACAGCAGCCGCCTGCCGGAGGACGGGAGCAGCCGGGCGGCGGCGCGCTCCGTGCTGCCGGGGACCGGGCGCAGCGCGGGGTGCAGCAGGTCCTGGCGGCCGTCGCCGTCCCACTCGGCGGCGACGCGGCGCACGGTGACCAGCAGATGGGGGCGCCAGGCGGCGGACGGTCCGGTCTGGCGCAGGGTCTCGCCGAAGAGCCGGGTGAAGGCGGCGGTGGTGAGCATCCCGGCCGCGCGCGGCCCGGCGGTGCACAGCCGGGCGTAGGCGTAGCCCGCGGCCCAGTGCCGGTCGAGGAGTTCGCCGACGGGGTGCAGCGCGGGCGCCGCTCCCGTCCAGTTCTTCAGCTCGGCACTGAGTTCCCGGTCCGATACCGGAGTCCGCCTGCCGTGCTCATAATCGACGGAATCCGGGGACTGGGGGAAATCAGGGAAATTCTCCGGTCCTTCGCCTTTCACTACCGTATTCCTCCAGACCCGACACGGAATCGGCCCATACCGACGGCAGGACCCCGAACGCGACAGCCCCAACGCCCGCCTGGGGAAGCTCATTTGAGACAGGGGGGACGCACCGGAGCGGACCGGCGCTCGCGGCGGAAAAACAATTGTCCGGGCGCCGGCAGCGCACACTTTCGCACAGGCCGGCGGCACGGAACAAGAGATCTCCCGTTCGCGGGCATGGAAAACGGAACAGGCGAGAAGGAAGATGATCACTGACCGGGATTCAATCCCCGGGAATCCTGTTGATCACTCAAGGAAAAAATAGGCGGCGGAAATCAGTGCCCGCTCACCGCGCGCGGGGTGTACGGCCGCTCCAGCTCCTCGGCCTCCTCGTCGGTCAGCTCCAGCCGCACGGCGGCCACCGCGTCCTCCAGATGTCCGGGCCGCGACACCCCGACGATCGGCGCCGCCACCGTGTCCTGACGCAGCAGCCAGGCCAGCGCCACCTGGGCGCGCGGCACACCCCGCGCCTCGGCGACCCGGGTCACCGCCTCCACGATCTCCCGGTCGCTCTCCAGATACAGCCGGCTGCCGAAGTCGTCGCCCGCGCTGCGTCCGGTGACGGTGCCCCAGTCACGGGTGAGCCGCCCGCGCGCCAGCGGGCTCCACGGCAGCACGCCGACCCCCTGGTCCGCGCAGAACGGCAGCATCTCCCGCTCCTCCTCGCGGTAGAGGAGGTTGTAGTGGTTCTGCATGGACACGAACCGGGTCCAGCCGTTCAGCTCGGCCGTGTACTGCGCCTTGGCGAACTCCCACGCGTACATCGAACTCGCCCCGAGATAGCGGACCTTGCCCGCCTTCACCAGGTCGTGCAGGGCCTCCATCGTCTCCTCGACGGGGGTCTCGTGGTCGTAGCGGTGGATCTGGTAGAGGTCGACGTAGTCGGTGCCGAGCCTGCGCAGGCTGTGGTCGATCTCGGACATGATCGCCTTGCGGGACAGGCCCCCGCCGTTGGGCCCGGGGCGCATCCGGCCGTGCACCTTCGTGGCGAGCACGATCTCGTCGCGGTGCCCGTAGTCCCGCAGGGCCTGGCCGACGATCTCCTCGCTGGTGCCGTCGGAGTAGACGTTGGCGGTGTCGAAGAAGTTGACCCCCGCCTCCAGCGCCTGCCGGATCAGCGGCCGGGCCGCCTCCTCGTCGAGCGTCCACTCGTGGACGCCCCGGTCGGGCTCGCCGTAGGTCATGCAGCCCAGACAGATCCGCGAGACGTCCAGGCCCGTGGAACCCAGCTTCACATACCGCATCGTTGCCGCTCCTGCCGTCGGGGAGGTGCTGTCACCGCGAGGGTACGTCGGCCTGGTCAGGGCGAGTTGACGCACGCGGCGCGCGGCCGGTTGGATCACGACAGTGCCGTACGGCGGTCCCACCGCCCCACCCGAGAACCGAGGGAGCGGACGTGGCCCGCCAGGCTGTCCCGCGCGCCGCCGCCGCGCTGCTCGCCCTCGCCGTCGCCCTGACCGGCTGCGGATCGGGGCAGAAAGCGGACGGGGTGCGACTCCCGCCGCGCCACGCCGGGTTCGACTACCAGATCGGCGGCGCCTACCCGCCGCCCGCCGGAGTCCGGATCGTCACCCGCGACCGCTCCGACTCCCCCGCCCCCGGCCACTACAACGTCTGCTATGTCAACGCCTTCCAGGCCCAGCCCGACGAACGCGCCGACTGGCCCGCCGACCTGCTGCTGCGCGACGCGGACGGCCGCACGGTGATCGACGAGGACTGGGACGAACCCCTCCTCGACCTGCGCACCCCCGCCAAGCGGGAGCGGGTCGCGCGCCGGGTGAACGGCTGGATCGACGGCTGCGCCCGGAAAGGCTTCGACGCCGTCGAGCCCGACAACTACGACAGCTACACCCGCTCCCACCGTCTGCTCACCGCCGCCGACGCGGTCGCGTACATGCGCCTGCTGACCCGGCACGCGCACACCCGCCGGCTGGCCGTCGGCCAGAAGAACACCGCCGAGCTGACCGGGCGCCGGGAAGCGGCCGGGCTGGACTTCGCGGTGACGGAGGAGTGCGGGCAGTACGACGAGTGCGGGGTGTACGCGAAGGCGTACGACGACCGGGTGCTGGACGTCGAGTACACCGACGCGGGCCTGCGCAAGGCGCTGGCGCGCTGGGGCGGCAGACTGGGCATCGTCCGCCGGGACCTGCAGGTCTCCACGCCCGGCGATCCGGGGTACGTCCGCCGGACCCGCTGACTCAGCGGGGCGGCGACTCCAGCAGGTCGAGGGCCGACTCCCAGGGGAAGCCGCCGTCCCCGCCGCCCTCCCCGAACCGGACGCCGAGCCCGGTCAGCCGCGCCACGCTCTCCCCGTAGGCGGGGTGGGCGGCCAGCGCCTCGCCGACGCGGGGCAGCACCACGATCGGCACGCCGAGACCGAGTGCCTCGCACAGGGTGCCGACTGCCAGGGTGTCGGCGATCCCGGCCGCCCATTTGTTGACGGTGTTGAAGGTCGCGGGCGCCACCACGACCGCGTCCGGCGGTGGGAAGGGGCGCGGGTCGCGCGGGGTGCGCCAGGCGGACCGCACGGTGCGGCCGGTCAGCCGTTCGGCGGCGGCCAGGTCGAAGAAGCCGTTGGTCGCCGCCGGGGTGGCGATGACGCCCACCTCCCAGCCCCGGTCCCGCGCGGCCGCGATCAGGGTGCCGACGCCGTCGGCGATCCCGGCCGCGCAGACGACGACGTAGAGGAACGGCTTGCCGGTGCGGTCGGTCATCCGGGCACCCTACCGGGACCGTTGACCCGCACCGGCGGCCGTACTCGGTCGTACTCAGTCGTCCGTGACGGTCACCGCCGCCCGGGACGAGTCCTCCGTGACGGTGATCGCGCCGACGGGGCAGGCCCGCGCCGCCTCTCGCACCATCGGGTTGTCGGTGGCGTCCTCGCGGCCCGGGATCAACGAGCTGTAGCCGTCGTCGTCCTGGGTGAAGACCGCCGGGGCGGCCAGCGCGCACTGTCCCGCGCCGATACAGGTGTCCGTGTCGATGTCGATGTGCATGGCCTGAGCCTCTTACCAGGTCACGGGGAGGTCCAGCATCCCCTGGATCGTGTCGCCGGGTTTGAAGGGGATCTCCTCGGCCGGAACGGCGAGGCGCAGCCCGGGCAGCCGGGTCAGCAGCGAGCCGAGGGCGATCTCCAGCTCGGCCCGCGCGAGGTTCTGCCCCAGGCACTGGTGGATGCCGAAGCCGAAGGCCACGTGGTGGCGGGCGGAGCGGTGCCAGTCCAGGCTGTCGGGGTCCTCGTACACGGCCGCGTCGCGGTTGATGACCGAGGTGGAGAAGAGCACGCCCTCCCCGGCCCGGATGGTCTGCCCCTCGACCTCGATGTCCTCCAGGGCGATCCGCACCAGGCCGTCCGCGATGGACAGCATCCGCATCAGCTCCTCGACCGCGCCGGGCAGGAGCGCGGGGTCGGCGCGCAGCTCGGCCAGCCGCTCGGGGTGCCGGAGCAGGGTGAAGGTGCCCAGCGAGATCATGTTGGCGGTCGTCTCGTGCCCGGCGACGAGCAGGATGAGCCCGAGCGAGACGGTCTCCGCACGGTCCAGGGCGCCCTCGAGCAGCTGCTGGTGCACGAGGTCGTCGAGCACACCGTCGCCCGGCCCGGACGCGGCGGCCTTGCGGTCGACGAGAGCGCCGAGGTATTTCTCCAGCTCCACCCGGGCGGCCTGGGTGTCCTCGGCGGTCGGGCCGCGCAGCAGCCTGCGGGACTGTTCCTCGAAGAACTCGTGGTCGTCGTACGGCACCCCGAGCAGGCCGCAGATCACCATGGACGGCACGGGCAGCGCGAAGGCGGAGACCAGCTCGGCGGGCGGGCCCTGCTCGATCATCGCGTCGAGGATGTCGTCCACGATGCGCTGGATGGCCGGCCGCAGCGCGGCGGCGCGCTTGACGGTGAACGACGGGATCATCATCCGCCGCTGGACCTTGTGCTCGGGGTCGTCCAGGCCCAGCAGCGCGACCCGCCGGTCCCGCACCCCGGCGAAGCGGGCCGAGGGGACGGGAAAGCCGGGCCTGGTGCGGTCGCTGGACAGGCGGGGGTCGGCCAGCAGCGCGCGGGCCGCGGTGTGCCCGGTGACGGCCCAGACCTCGCGGCCGTCGAACAGCGTGACCCGGGACAGCGGCCGTGCCTCGCGCAAGGGGCCGTACCCGGTGGGCGGGTGGTAGGGACAGGTGCGGTCCTGCGGGAAGGCGACGGGGGAGGCCGGGGTGTCCGGCTCGATGATGTCCGTCAGTTCCGTCATGGAAAGACCTCGCAGACGAGAAGGTGCGTCGTGCCGATCTTCATTAGATGCCTGCGGCACCCATGGGGCGACGGCAAGTTCGGCCAGATCGGCGGTCCCCCGGGTCTGGCCGAAGAGCGTGGCCGTCATGAGCACGGAAGCACCGGTTCCGGCCGTTCCGGAGCGCACATCGCTTCTTCCCGGCCAGGTTACTCGGTTGCTTTCGGCCACTTTCAGTCTCCTGGACACGGGGGTGTTCCGGCCACCGCTGCGCGGTACGGATGATTGCGGCGCCCGCCGCTGTTGTGGCAGGTCGCAGAAGACAGCCGTACGAGCAAGAAGCCGTCTGAACGAGAACGTCTGAACGAGAAGAGGACGAGGCAATGCCGCTTGAGGGCGAGTACGAGCCCAGCCCGACCCAGTGGGTGCGCGAGCAGGTCGAGCTGTACGAGGGGTCCGGCGGGACCAAGGGGACGACGCTGCGGGACACCGGGCTGCCGGTGATCGTCCTGACCACCCGGGGCGCGCGCAGCGGCAAGATCCGCAAGACGCCGCTGATGCGGGTGGAGCACGACGGGAAGTACGCGGCGGTCGCCTCCGTCGGCGGCGCGCCCAAGCACCCGGTCTGGTACTTCAACGTCACGTCGGACCCGGCGGTCGAGCTCCAGGACGGCCCGGTCAAGCAGGACATGCGGGCCCGTGAGGTGACCGGCGCGGAGAAGGCCGAGTGGTGGGAGCGGGCGGTGGCCGCCTTCCCGCCGTACGCCGAGTACCAGGAGAAGACGGACCGGGAGATCCCGGTGTTCGTGCTGGAGCCGGTGGACGCGGACTGAGTCCGGCGCGGACAGGGGCCGCGGGACCTTGTCGCGATCCGGGTCCGCGGGCTTTGTCGCAGTCCGGGTCCGCGGGCTTTGTCGCGGTCCGGGTCCGCGGGGAGTTTTTCGGGGGCGGTGCGCATGAACCGCCCCCGGGCCGGGCACTCGCCGGTCAGGCCCCGCCGCGCTCCCCCGTCGCGGCGGGGCTCTCGCGTGTCCCGGTGGCCCCGTCGCGGTCGGTGACGTCGAGGAAGATCCGGTCGGCCTCGGGGAACATCTCCGCGACCGATCGCTTGATCCGTACGGCGACCTCCTCGACCCGCTCGCTGTCCAGCCCCGGCACGAGGTCGACACGGGCGGCCACCAGCGTGGAGTCGATGCCGGTCTTCATCGTGAACAGCGCCTCGACGCTGTCGATCTCCGGCTGCGCGCCCAGCAGCGCGCGGATGCGGGCGGTCAGTTCGGGGTCGGCGGCCTCGCCGATGAGCTGGTCGCGGGCCTCGCGGCCGAGCCGGTAGGCGATGTGGACGAGCAGCGCGCCGATCACCATGGAGGCGGCCGCCTCCCAGGCCACCTGCCCGGTCACCATGTGCAGGAACATGCCGACGGCCGCGAAGGTGACGCCGAGCACCGCCGTGCCGTCCTCGGCGATCACCGTGCGCAGGGCGGGGTCGCTCAGATCGGCGGAGCCACCGCCCTTCCGGCGTGCCTGGTACAGCGCGCGGAGCAGGGAGAGCCCCTCCGCGACGAAGGCGACACCGAGCACGACGAGGCCCGCGACATAGCCGCTGAACTTCTCCTCCGCGCCCGAGCGCAGCGCCTCGAAGCCCTGGAAGAAGGAGAAGCAACCGCCCATCACGAAGATCCCGACGGCCGCGAGCAGCGACCAGAAATACCGCTCCTTGCCGTACCCGAACGGGTGGCGCGGATCGGCCGGACGGCGGCTGCGGCGCAGCGCGGCCAGCAGGAAGACCTCGTTGAGGCTGTCGGCGACCGAGTGGGCCGCCTCCGAGAGGAGCGCGGGCGAGCCGGCGAACACTCCGCCGACGGCCTTGGCCACCGCGATCACCAGATTCGCGGCGAGCGCCACCAGAACGGTGATCCGGGTGTGCCGGTCGGCCCTGGTCCGCCGGGTCTGCTTCTTCCGCTTCGAGGATGTCCCGCTCATCCGTCACCGAATGCCCCGGACCGGGCGGTTCATACGGCGTCGGGGAGGGCGAAACGGGTGGCGCGTCCCGCTCGGCCGACAAGAGGTCCGTGACGTGAGGAAGGAGTGATCCATGGCGAAGAACAAGACCAAGCTTCCCCTCCACTACCAGCCGGTCGGCTTCCTGCTCAGCTGGGCGGGCGGCGCGCTCGCGGGGCTGGCGTTCCGCAAGGTGTGGACGGTCGTCCGGCACGAGGAGCACGCGCCCGACCCCCTGGACCCGGACCGGGGCTGGGGCGAGATCCTGCTCGCGGCGGCGGTGCAGGGCGCGATCTTCGCGGTGGCGCGCAGTGCGGTGGACCGCACCCGGGCGAAGGCGGTCGCCCGCTCGACGGGGAGCTGGCCGCAGCCGCACGCGGCGAAGCAGCACTGAGCGACGGCGGCACCGCGCCAGACACCGCATCGGGCACCGCACCAGGCACCGTCGGGCGCCATGATCGAGCCACGCAATCGCTTACGTATCCGCAGCTCGATCATGTTCGAACGACATGCGTCAAAGTCGAAGACATATGTCAATCGAACATGCTCAAATTCCTTCTGTCGAAGGCGAGTAGGCGGGCGCGGAGTGCGTCACGGGCGCGGGTGGGAGGTGATGTCGTCGTGCGACAGGACCCCACCCCGCCCACCCGGCATCTGCGGGTGCACGAGGACCGGGGCCACACGGTCCTGGAGTTACGCGGCGAGATCGACATCGCCACGGCCGCCGAGATCGCCCCGCTGCTCGACCGCCTCACCGGCCGCC
Organism: Streptomyces sp. SID4985; assembly: GCF_009863025.1. Taxonomy (GTDB): domain Bacteria; phylum Actinomycetota; class Actinomycetes; order Streptomycetales; family Streptomycetaceae; genus Streptomyces. The sequence continues at coordinate 12,364 of NZ_WWIR01000391.1, forward strand.
CCGGCGTCCGGCTCGTCCTCGACCTGCGCCCCGTGGAGTTCTTCGACTGCTCGGGGCTGCGCCTGGTCCACCGCGCCCGCGGCCGCCTCCTGGAGCGCGGCGGCCGTCTCCATCTGGTCTGCACCCACCCCCTGACCCTCCGTGTCTTCCGCGTCACCGGTCTGACCCGCCTGCTGCCCCCGCACCCCACCCTGGAGTCGGTGATCAACGCGTCGGACGGGAACGGGAAGCCCCGCTGAGCGGGGTACGGCCGTCACCGCGCGCCCGGTTCACTCGTTCTTCGGTTCCTCGAACAGCGCGCTCACCGATTCTCCGTTGTGGATGCGGCGTACGGCCTCGGCGAGGGCCGGGGCGATGGAGAGGACGCGGAGTTTCTCGGGGTGGTCGTCGAGGGGCACCGGGACCGTGTTGGTGCAGACGATCTCCAGGACGTCCGGCTGTTCGCTGAGCCGCTTCAGCGCACCGGCGGCGAACAGCCCGTGGGTGCAGGCGACCCGGATCGAGCGGGGGCCCAACTCACGCAATTTGTCGAGCAGTTCGAGCACGGTACTGCCCTTGGCGATCTCGTCGTCCAGCACGATGACGTCCCGCCCGGCCACCTCGCCGATGACGGAGCTGATGCTCACCCGGTCGTCCGCGAACCGCTGCTTGGCGCCCGCCGCCACCTGCGCCCCGATGAGCCGCGCGAAGGCGGCCGCCTCCTTGGCGTTGCCGAGGTCCGGGGAGACGACGGTGGTGCGGGAGAGGTCGTACCGCGAGAAGTGCGCGGCCAGTTCGCGCAGCGCGTGCAGATGGTCGACGGGGACGGAGAAGAAGCCGTGCACCTGAGGGGCGTGCAGGGTCATGGCGAGCACCCGGCTCGCCCCGGCCGCCACCAGCAGGTCGGCGACGAGGCGGCCGCCCAGCGAGATGCGGGGCGCGTCCTTCTTGTCGGAGCGGGCGTAGGAGTAGTGGGGCATCACGACGGTGATCCGGGCGGCCGAGGCACCCCGCGCCGCGTCGCACATCAGCAGCAGCTCGACCAGATGCTCCTGCACCGGCTTGACCAGCGGCTGGATCAGGAACACGTCCCGTTCCCGGCAGTTGGCCTGGAGCTGCACCTCCAGGCAGTCGTTGGCGAAGCGGCTCACCCGCGTCGGGCTGAGCGGCACCCCGAGATGCGCGCAGACCTCCTCGGCCAGCCGGGGATGGGCACTGCCACTGAAGACGGCGATGTCTCGCACGATCCGCTCCTCGCATGATCCGTACGGGCTGCGGCGGCCATGCTAGCGGCGTCCCGCGCCTCCCCCGCGCCACCGACCCGCACGTGATCCGGACGTCCGGTCAACTCACCGGTCTGTGAAGGGATTTGGCGGGCATCTGTTCGGGGGAAGGAGGACCCGTGGACAAGACCAGTTCCGTCAGAGACCTGCCCCGCCGCCTGCCCGGCTGGGCCAAGGTGGTGACCGCGATCGCCGTCGTCCTGGTGCTGCTGCTGGCGGGGATACGGCTGGCCGTACTCCCGGGCATCAAGGACCTGTTCGGCACCGAGACGCACGACCGTTCCGGCCCGGCACTTCTCAAGTCCATCCAGGACATGAGCCGTTACGACGCCGCCTCCGGCAACTTCCAGGTGGTGGTGGACCTGGAGAAGGACGCCAAGCTCCTCCCGGACGCGCTCCGGGGCACCCGCACGCTGTACGTCGGCGCGGGCACCGTGGACGCCTATGTGGACCTGGGGAAGCTGGGCAAGCAGGACGTGAAGGTCGACAAGGACCGCACCTCCGCCACCCTCCGCCTCCCGCACGCCCGGCTCGGCAAGGCGGCCCTCGATCCGGACCGCTCCTACGCCGTCTCCAAGCAGCGCGGACTCCTCGACCGCCTCGGCGACTTCTTCTCGGACAACCCCAACGGCGAGCAGGCGGTGCAGAAACTCGCCGTCAAGCACATCGGCGAGGCCGCCAAGGACAGCGAGCTGACCACGCGCGCCGAGACCAACACCACCGACATGCTCCAGGGTCTGCTGCACTCCCTCGGCTTCGACAAGGTGAGCGTCACCTACGGCTCCTGAACGCAAGTCCCCGGGGACGAGCACCCGCACGGCCCCCGCACGCCCGCACCCGTACAGCCCCTGAACACACACCCGCATCCCCGACCGGAGGACCGCATGGCCCGTACCGCCCCCCGCCTGCCCGCCGCGCTGCGCCTGCCGAGGCGAGGTGAGCGGCCCGAACGGAAGGCGAAGACAGGCCGGGCGAGCGCTCCCGGGAAGGCCGCCGCACCCGTGAAGACCGGACGAGCGGGCTTCCTCGGGAAGCTCCGGCGGACGAGCGCCCCCGAGAAGGCGGCGCCGCCCCCGGGCCCCCGGCCGCTCCCGCTCCCGCTGCGGCTGCCGATCATGCTGCTGGCCTTCGTCTTCATGGTGGCCTTCGCCATCCTCCTCGCCCGGGTCACCCTGGAGCCCTCCCCGGCCTCGGTGGCACTGACCCACAGCAATCTGCATCCGGGCCGCTCCCTGCGGGCGTACCTCGACTACGCGTCCGTGCGCGACGTGGTCCGGCAGCTCGGCGGGAACATCCTGCTCGGCGTGCCGTTCGGCGTGCTGGTGCCGGTCCTCGCGCCGCGCGCCCGGGGTGTCCTCCAGGTTCTCGCGCTCACGGCGCTGGTGATGCTGATGGTCGAGCTGACGCAGGGCGCGCTGATCACCGGGCGGGCCTTCGACATCGACGACGTGATCCTCAACACCGGTGGTGCGCTGATCGGTTGGGCGTTGCTGGGCCGTCGCCTCGGCCGGGCGGTGCACGCGCGACGGGTGCGGGAGCCCGCCGACGCCTGAGGCTTCCCAACTTCTGGTCCGCACCAAGGTATTGACGTGTCATCAGTTCACTCCTTGAATCGAGGTGCAGCAGACCCCCCACGGGAAACGGAGAGTCATGGCCACCCCACGCCTGCTCCGCAGATGCCTGTTCGCGGCCCTCTCGGCCGCGTTGATCGGCACGGCGGCCGTCGCACCCGCGCACGCCAGTACGGCGGCGCCCACCGCGGCGGCCGTCACCACGTTCTCCGACACCTTCGACGGACCCGCGGGCGCCGCGGTCAACTCCTCGAAGTGGTCGCAGGAGACGGGTGACAACGTCAACAACCACGAGCGGCAGTACTACACCTCGGGCACCAACAACGCGGCCCTGGACGGCCAGGGCCATCTGGTGATCACCGCCAAGCGGGAGAACCCGGCCAACTACCAGTGCTGGTACGGAGCTTGCCAGTACACCTCGGCCCGGCTGAACACCTCGGGCAAGTTCAACGCGCAGTACGGCCATGTCGAGGCGCGGATGAAGATCCCGCGCGGGCAGGGCATGTGGCCCGCGTTCTGGATGCTCGGCACTCCGGTGAACTGGCCGGACTCCGGTGAGATCGACGTGATGGAGAACGTCGGCTTTGAACCCTCCACGGTGCACGGCACGATCCACGGCCCCGGCTACTCCGGCTCGGGCGGCATCGGCGCGGGCTACTCGCTGCCGAACGGACAGGCTTTCGCGGACGCCTTCCACACCTTCGCGGTCGACTGGGCGCCCGACTCGATCACCTGGTCGGTGGACGGCAATGTCTACCAGCGGCGCACCCCGGCCGACCTGGGCGGCAGGACCTGGGTGTTCAACAAGCCGTTCTTCCTGATCCTGAACCTCGCGGTCGGCGGCTACTGGCCGGGCGACCCGGACGGTTCGACGCAGTTCCCGGCACAGTTGGTGGTCGACTCGGTGTCGGTGACGACGTCCGACGGCGCCGCGGGCAAGGCCATCCGGGGCCTGGCCGGCAAGTGCGTGGACGTGGCCGCCGCGAACTCCGCGAACGGCACCCCGGTCCAGCTCTACGACTGCAACGGCACCGCCGCGCAGCAGTGGACGGTCGGCTCGGACGGCACGATCCGGGCGCTCGGCAAGTGCCTCGACGTCGTGGACAACGCCACGGCGGACGGCTCGAAGGTCCAGCTGTGGGACTGCACGGGCGGCCCCAACCAGAAGTGGGTCGTGTCGTCGGCCAACGACATCGTCAATCCGCAGGCCGACAAGTGCCTGGACGTGACCGACAACAACCCGGCCAACGGCACCCGGCTCCAGATCTGGACCTGCGGCGGGGGCGCCAACCAGAAGTGGACGGTCGGCTGAGCGGCCCCGGGCTCAGCGCGGCCTCCAGGTGAACTTGTCGCCGCCGACCCAGCGGATCGCGTCCGGATCGTCCAGGTCGTGGATGACGATCCCCCGGGCGGCGGCGACCTCCAGTACCTCGGTGATGGACGTGACCTCGCCGATCACCTCCCCGTCGATCTCCATGATCCGGAAGGGCGGCCGTCCCGGCTTGCCCGGACACACACCGAGCACCATGATCCGCGGCTTCGACATGTACGGAGCTGATTGTTCGGTCATGCTCTAGAGCCTAAATCGCCACGGACCTGGACGACTCGTCCAGCTGAGCCGGACCGGCGGCGCCCGCCGTGCGCCGGGCGCGGGGCTGGGGAACGCTGGAGGTCCCCGTGGGCCGAGAACTGCCCGCCGACCGCCCGGAGTGCCCGAAGCCGGAGGTGACCCATGAAGCCCGTCGCGGCCCTGGACCGGATCGCCTTCCTCCTGGAGCGCTCGCTGGCGCCCACCTACCGGGTGAAGGCCTTCCGCACCGCCTCCCGGGTCCTCTCGGCGCTGCCCGAGAAGGAGGTCGCCCAGCGGGCGTCGGCCGGATCGCTGGAGTCACTGAAGGGCATCGGCCCGAAGACCGCGCAGGTGGTGCGGGAGGCGCTGGCCGGTGAGGTGCCCGGCTATCTGAGCGCCCTTGAGGAGGAGGCCGGGGCGCCGCTCACCGACGGCGCGGGCGAGGGGCTGCGGGCGCTGCTGCGCGGCGACTGCCACACCCACTCGGACTGGTCGGACGGCGGCAGCACCATCGAGGAGATGGGCCTGGCGGCGGCCGCGCTCGGCCACGAGTGGACCGCGCTCACCGACCACTCCCCCAGGCTCACCGTGGCCCGCGGGCTGTCCCCGGAGCGGCTGCGCGAGCAGCTGGACGTGATCGACGAGCTGAACGCCCGCTGGGCGCCGTTCCAGCTGCTCACCGGCATCGAGTGCGACATCCTGGACGACGGCTCGCTGGACCAGGAGCCCGAGCTGCTCGACCGGCTCGACGTGGTGGTGGTCTCGGTGCACTCCAAGCTGCGGATGGACGCCCGCGCGATGACCCGCCGGATGGTGAAGGCCGTGCGGAACCCGCACGCCGACATCCTCGGCCACTGCACCGGCCGTCTGCTCGCCGGGAAGAAGCGGCCCGAGTCCACGTTCGACGCGGCCGAGGTGTTCGCCGCCTGCGCCGAGTCGGGCACCGCCGTGGAGATCAACAGCCGCCCCGAGCGACTCGACCCGCCCAGGCGGCTGCTGCGGGAGGCGGTGGCGGCGGGCACGCTGTTCTCGATCGACACCGACGCGCACGCGCCCGGCCAGCTGGACTGGCAGATCCTGGGCTGCGCCCGCGCCGAGGCGTGCGAGGTGCCGCCGGAGCGGGTGGTGACGACCTGGACGGCCGACGAGTTGCTGGGCTGGACCCGCGAAAACCGGGTTCCCGAGCGGGTGGCAATGCGCTGACCTGCGCTCATGGACGTGACACGGGTCACCGCTCCCGCAGGAACGACCGGGCGGCGTGAACCGTTGTAGGAGGTGTGGGACGCGGTCGACCGACCGACCGTGTCCCACCCCGCCCCGGCCGTGCGTCCCCCCGTCACGGCCGGGGCTCCTCTTTTTTCAGGCTTTTACCGCCCTTTGCCTCGGTTTGCGGTCGTTTTCCGCGCGTTCAGCGTGGCGACCGCTCCTCCAGTGCCGTGTGCCAGGCGGGCAGCCGGTCCCCGGGAGCGGGCTCGGCCCGGCGGCCGCCGCGCGCGAAGAAGTCGGCCAGCGGCAGGATCGCCGCGCCCACGGTCACCGCGTCCGGCCCGAGACGGCCGAGCTCGATGGTCACCCGGTCGGCGGGGTGGCGCAGCGCGTAGGTGGCCGCGTGGCGGCGTACGGCGGGCAGGAAGCGGGTGCCGAGCTGGAGTCCGGCCCAGCCGCCGATCAGGATGCGCTCGGGCTGGAAGAGGTTGATCAGGTCGGAGAGCCCGGCGCCCAGGTACTCGGCGGTCTCCTCCAGTACCGCGAGGGCCACCGGGTCGGGCTCGGCGCCGTCGGCCGGGTAGGCGGCGGCAAGCATCGCTGTGAGCGCGGTCTCCTCGTCGGTGTTCTCCGGCGGCCGTCCGCCTTCCTCGCGCCAGCGGGCGAGCAGCGACTCGGCGCCCGCGTACGCCTCCAGACACCCCGGCGCCCCGCACCGGCACCGGCGCCCGCGCACCCGTACGGTCAGATGCCCCCACTCCACGGCCCGCCCCTGCTCCACGTCGGGGGCGACCAGGCAGGCGCCGACGCCGGAGCCGAAGAGGACGACCAGGGCGTTGCGCGCGCCGCGTCCCGCACCGAACCACATCTCGGCCTGGCCGAGCGTCTTGGCGCCGTTGTCGATGAAGTACGGGACGTCGTCCGGGAGTTGGGAGGTCGCGCGGAGCAGCCGCTCCAGCGGGACACCGTCCCAGCCGATGGTCTGACCGTGCACCACGGCTCCCCGGTCGGCGGTGTGCTCGATGATGCCGGGGACGCCGACCCCGACGCCGAGCAGCCGGGCGGGTACGGCCGCCTCGGAGGCGAGGACCTCGGCGATGCCGTCGCGGATGTGGCCGACGATCACATCGACGTCGTAGCTCTGCGGAGCCAACGGGTGTTCCACGCGGGCGAGTTCGGTGAGGGCGAGGTCGAACAGCTCGACGCGGACGCGGGTCTCGCCCACGTCGACGCCGATCATCTGGCCGCTGTGCGGGGCGACGCGGAGGAGGGTGCGCGGGCGGCCGCCGTCGGAGTCGACGCTGCCCGCCTCCTCGACCAGGCCGTCCGCGACGAGGTCGGCGACCACGTTGCTCACCGAGCCGGAACTGAGTCCGGTGGCCGGGCCGAGCTCGAAGCGGCTCAACGGCCCGTCGAAGTACAGCCGTTGGAGCACGGCCGTGCGGTTGCCCCGCCTCAGATCGCGTACCGTGCGCCCGTTCCGCCCCGCCATGTGGCCCCTTCCGAACCGTGCCCGACCTGCAACATACCTCTCCTGGCAGGCCGGGCACGATGTCGGGGCGCCCTTATCTCATGCTGTGAGCTAAGGCGTGGAGCCATGAGTCACCGCACGAGGGGCCCGGGATCACCCGGCGGCGTACACGTCCTCGACGTAACGCCCGTCCGCCACAAGGGAGTCGAGCCAGCGGACGGCGTCGGCCTCCTCGGCACCGGGAACGCGCTCCCGGTACAGGGTACGGAAGGCCTCCCGTACACCGGGGGCCATCCGGGAGCCGTCGCCGCAGACGTACACCCGGGCCCCGGAGTTCAGCAGGTCCCAGACCTCGTCCGCCTCGGCCGCGATGCGGTGCTGGACGAAGAGGGCGCCGTTCTCGGGGGCCGCGCTGAAGGCGGGGCGCAGCGAGACGGCTCCGGCGGCCTCGGCGGCGCGCAGTTCGTCGGCGTGGAGGTAGTCGGCGTCGGGGGCGTCGCAGCCGAAGTAGAGGAACGCGGCGGGCAGTTCGGCGCCCTGGGCGCGGGCGGCCGCACGGTCCGCCACCGCTCCCCGGAAGGGGGCGAGGCCGGTTCCGGCACCGATCATCACGACCGGGGCCGAGCCGTCGATGCGGAACACCTCGCGGCAGGGCTGGACGCGGGCGTACACCGTGTCGCCGGGCTTGAGGGAGGCCAGGTGGTTCGAACCGGTTCCCCGGTAGCGGCCGTTGCCCGAGCGGGCGGGGGCGTCGAGCACGGAGACCATGAGGTCGGCGTGGTGCGGGTCGGCCGCCGGGGAGGAGGAGACGGAGTAGTGGCGCGGCCGCAGCGGGGTCAGCAGGTCGAGCAGCAGGGGCCAGCCGAGGGCGCCGCGCAGGGCGGGGTGGTCCTCGATGATCTCCAGCAGCGTGCGCGGGTCGTCGCCGGGCAGGGCGGCGAGGGCGGCGCGCTCGGGCGGGCAGGGGTTGGCCCCGGCGAGCAGGTCGAGCTGGCGGCGGTTCGGCTTCTCCTGCAACTCGACGTGTTGGGTGAGGAGTTCGCGTACCGTCACCGGCCGGTCGATGGCGAGGCCGTCGCGGCGCGGGCGGGTGGCGCGGATGTCGAGGATCGCCCCGGGGTCGACGCCGAGGGCGGCGACGGCGCGGTCCACGAGGTCCGGGTCGTTCGCGGGCAGCACGGTCAGATGGTCGGCGGTGCGGTAGGTGACGCCCTCGGGGAGAGCGACGCGCAGGAACCGCTTGACGCGCGGGTGGCCGGGCGCGGTGAGGTCGTGGGCCTCGGTGACGGTCATCGGGACCAGGCCGTGGCGTTCGGCGGCGGCGTCGAGGGGACCGCCGGTCAGGGCGCGGACCTCGTAGGCGGCCTCGGGCTCGTCGGTGGTGGCGGAGCCGATGGCGTCGGGGTCGCCGTACTCCTGGAGCAGGGCGGTGCGCAGGCCCGCGGTGAAGTCGCGGACGGTGCCGGTGAGGTCGCCGGAGGCGTCGGCGGCGGCGCGCTCGGTGAGGCGGGTGGCGCCGAGTTCGGCCAGGCGGGTGTCGATCCGGGTGGGGACGTGCTGGTAGGTGGCGGCCCAGTTGCGGTCGCCGACGCCGAGGACGGCGTAGGTGACGCCGGTCAGGTCGTGCTCGCCGTCGAGCCAGGCGTGGAAGGCGGTGGCGTCGTCGGTGGGGCGGCCGTTGTAGGAGGCGGCGGTGATGACGACGGGCCGGTCGGTGGGCAGGCCGTCGGCGTAGGCGTCCAGCGGGGCGACCTCGGTGGCACAGCCGACGGCGGCGGCCTCGTCCGCGAGCTGGGCGGCGAACTCGCGGCAGGTGCCGTAGTTGCTGCCGTGCAGGAACAGCGCGGCGGTACCGGGGCGGACGCGGGCCGGGAGGGTGTCGGTGGCGCTGTCCTGGGCGGCCGCGGCCGGGGCGGCACCGGGGAGCTGCGCGTGGGCGCGGTCGGCGGGGGTGCGCGGGGTCAGGGCGAGCGTGAAGCCCTCGGGCTTGAGGGTCAGCGTCTCCTTGATGTCGAGCGTGTAGTCGGCGTGGTCGTGCAGCCGGTAGCGGTGGACCAGCATGGCGAGCAGCATGGTGGCCTCGTGCAGCGCGAACTGCCGTCCGATGCAGGCGCGTTCGCCGGTACCGAAGGGCTTGAAGGCGTGCACCGGGCGGGCCGCCTCGGCCTCGGCGGTGAACCGCTCGGGGTCGAACAGCTCGGGGTTGTCGCCCCACACGTCCTGCCGGTGCAGCATCGGCACGAGCACGCTGACGGCCTGCCCGGCGCGCAGCGGTATGCGGCCGCCGAGCAGGGTGTCCTCGCGGGCCTCGCGGCTGAAGGCGGCGGCGGTGGGCCACAGCCGCAGCGCCTCGTTGAGCACCTGGCGGGTGTAGGTGAGCCAGCCGACCTCGTCGTACGTCGGCTCGGGGTCGGCGGTGTCGCCCCACAGGGCGTCGGCCTCGCGCTGGACGAGCCGGAGCGCGGTGGGGTGCTTGGCCAGGTAGTAGAGGGCGAAGGACATCGCGCCGGAGGTGGTCTCGTGTCCGGCGATCAGGAAGGTGATGACCTGGTTGCGGATGTTCGCGGTGTCGAGTGTGGTGCCGTCGGCGGGGTGCCGCGCGGTGAGCATCAGGCCGAGGAGGTCCTGGGCGTCGCTCTGGTCGGTGCCGGTGCGGGCGGCGATCACCTCGTCGACGACGCCCGCGAGGTAGTCGGCGTCCGCCTTGAAGGCCGCGTCGACCGCCGCGTAGTCGCCGCCCGGGACACGGGCGAGGCGGGTCATGCTCCACTCCAGGCAGCGCACCATCGCCTCGACGAAGGGGTGCGGCTCGTCCCGGTCGAAGGAGCCGAAGTCGTAGTCGAACCCAGCCAGGCCGATGGTGTCGAGCGTCATCCGGGTCATGTCGTCCGGGACGTTCACCGGGCGGCCGGCACCGGCGGAGCGGTCCCAGGACTCGATCAGCCGACGGGCGACCTTGAGCATCACCGGGTGGTAGGCGCGCATGGAGCCGAGCGCGAAGGCGGGCATGAGGATGTCGTGGGCCTTGGCCCAGTTCGGCTCGTCGTTGTAGGCGGTGAACAGGCCGTCCGCGGCGAAGGCGCGCACGTTCTCCAGCGCGGGCCCGATGTGCTTGGCGAACCGGTCCTCGTCGGCCAGCTCGGCGACGAGGTCGGCGTCGGCGACGAACAGCGCGTCCCGCCCGTGCAGCCGGCGCACCAGCGCCGGGCCGTGCTCGCGCATCAGGCCCATGACCTGCTGGATGGGGGTGCGGCCGGGACCGGTGGCGGTGATGTCCACGACGGGGACGCCGGGGTCGGTGGGCTCGGGAAGCGGTGCGGTGGGGGGCATGGCGCGGCAACTGCCTTTCGCGGGGCGGGAGTCCTGCGTTCCAGACTGGCCTCCCGGCGGCCCGGACCCGCGCCAGGGCACTACATGATCGTGTAGCCGAAAGTCATCGGAAGGACTTGCGCGAAGTGCGCTTCTGAGGCCCGTAAGTTGCCGCTGACCTGTGCTTTCGTCTTGGATGGGACTGGCTTTGCACAGCGGGAGGCACCGGATGGACCTGGGGCGGACGGACGGCGTGGTGTGGCGCAACCGCGCCCTCACCCTCTTCGACCGGGTGCCGCTACCCGTCGCCGTCTGCGATGTGTACGGCACGGTGATGCTGGCGAACCCGGCGATGGCGGCCGAGTGCGGTACGACCCCGGGGCAGCTGCGCGGCCGGGACGTGCTGAGCGTGTTCCGGCCCCGCGAGGCCGGTCAGGTGGAGCGGATCGCCGAGGCGCTGCGGCTGCGGCACCGCTCACGGTACGAGGTCGCGGTGAGCTGGAGCACACCGGGCGGCGCGGAGCGGTTCGGCGAGCTGACGGCGGACCCGGTGAGCGACAGTGTGGACGCGACCCCGGCGCTCCTCGTCATGCTGCGGGTGCGCGGGGAGCGGGGCGCCAGGCGGGGCCCGGAGCCCGCGCGGGTCACGGAGACCGAGGGCCGGGTGCTCGCCCTGCTGGCCGGGGGCGCCACGACGGACCGCGCCGCCCGCGAGCTGGCCCTCAGCCGGGACGGCGTCGCCTACCATCTGCGCCGCCTGTCGGCCCGCTGGAACGCGGCCAACCGCACGGAGCTGATCGCCCGCGCCTACGCGCTGGGGGTGCTGGTGCCGGGGGTGTGGCCGCCGGAGGCGCGGGGAGCGGGTGCGGAGTAGGGCTCGGTGCCCACGAAAACCGTTGGCCCCTCCCCCACTCCCTACATATGCTCACCCTGCACCTAGACCCCCTAGGTTCCCCGAGCCGCACCCGAAGGACCCCTCATGCGACCGCTCACCGAGCAGGACATCCGCGCCTCGTTCGTCAACTGCTCCAAGGGCGAGGCCAAACGGCTGACGGTCCCGCGCGATCTGGCCGAACGCCCCTGGGACGACCTCGACTTCCTCGGCTGGCGCGATCCCGGGGCGCCCGACCGCAGCTATCTGGTGGTGGAGCGGGCGGGCGGCCTCACCGGGGTGGCCCTGCGCTTCCCGCCCGCGCGCCACGGCTTCCTGCACCGCAGCATGTGCTCGGTGTGCCTGACGACCCATCGCGGCGGCGGGGTCTCCCTGATGACGGCCCGCAAGGCGGGCGCGGCCGGGCGCGAGGGCAACTCGATCGGCGTGTACATGTGCGCGGACCTGGCGTGTTCCCTGTACGTGCGCGGCCGGAAGGTGCCCGACTCCGGCACCCGCTTCGAGGAGAGCCTCACCGTCCAGGAGCAGATCGACCGGGCCAACGCCAACCTGGCGGCGTTCGTGGACAAGCTGTGTACGTGAGTCACCTACGTCACACGAACGGTCCTCTTTCGGCCCCGTTCACCGCCCGCCCGGAACGGGAACAGGGCAAGGGATGCCAGACGTACGGAAGTGGACAGCCGAGCTGCGGCGCCTGATCGCGCGCCGCCGCGAACCGGTGGTCGTGCAGACGCTGCGGTCGGCCTTCGCGGCGACGATCGCCTACGTCATCGCGCTCCGGCTCAGCCCCGAGCCCGCCCCGCTGACCTCGCCCCTGACCGCGCTGCTGGTCGTCCAGGTCACGTTCTACGCGACGCTCACCAACGGCATCCGCCGGGTGAACGCGGTGGTCGCGGGGGTCGTGGTCGCCATCATCTTCAGCCTGCTCGTCGGGCTGACCTGGTGGAGTCTGGCCCTGCTGATCGTGTCCGCGCTGACGGTGGGCCACCTGGTGCGCGTGCACGAGTACGTGGTCGAGGTGGCGATCAGCGCCATGCTGGTGCTCGGGGTCACCACCGTCGGCTTCACGGCGTGGGCGCGGATCGTGGAGACGCTGATCGGCGCCATCACGGGCATGGCCTGCAATCTGCTGCTGCCGCCGCCGGTGTGGGTGGACGAGGCGGGCCGCTCGATCGACGGTCTGGCCCGCCGGGTACGGCAGTTGATGCTCCGGATGGGTGAGGAGGCCGCGGGCGCCGTCCCCTGGCAGCAGGCGGCCGAGCGGCTGCACGAGGCCCGCCGCATGGACCACGAGATCGTCGAGGTGGACGCCTCGCTCAGGCAGGCCGAGGACAGTCTGCGGCTCAACCCGCGCGTCAAGGAGGGGCTCCTGCACCGGGTGGTGCTGCGCACCGGCCTGGACACTCTGGAGATCTGCACCGTCGTCCTGCGCGTGATGGCCCGCTCCTTCACCGACCTGGCGAAGGCGCGGGGCGGCCGGGAGCTGTTCCCGCCGCCGATCGGGGCGACCGTGCAGCAGGTGCTGTCCGAGATCGCGGACGCGGTGGTGAGCTTCGCGGTGCTGGTCACCACCGACCTCAGCGCGAACGCCGAGTCGGCGGAGGCCCGGCTCACGGCCGAGCTGCACACGGCGGCCGCCACCCGCGACCGGCTCGCGGAACAGATCAAGCGGGAGATCGGCTCGGACTGGGCCAACTGGCAGCTGATGGGCGCGGTGCTTGCCGAGGTGAGCCGCATCATCGACGAGATGGACACCGAGCACCGCAGCCGCCGCCTCCTGGAAGAGCTGGACCGGGTGTCCCGGCAGCAGCGGGCGCGGCTGCCCCGGATGAACCGCCTGCGCGAACGGCTCGGCGTCCAGGAGGACTTGTGGCGCAATCGCACGGGAGCCGGGCGCTGATGCCTCCGCCCGGCCGGCCCGCCTTGCTTTCCCGGGTCGCGCCGCGCCAAGGTGGCCGTGACGTACGGGGCTGAGCGGACCGAGGGGCGGCTGAGGGCACGGATGTACGGCAGGGACGACGCCGGGTACAGGAACGCGGGCCCACGGCCACGCGGCGGCTGGAACAGGCGCCGGTTCGTCGGCGCCCTGGCAGGCGCGGCGGCCGTGGTGGCGGTGCCCTCCCCGGCACCTCCGCCGGAGCCCCGCGCGGACGGCACGCCACCGCACGGCACTCCGCCGGACGGCACTCCGGCAGGCGCCGGGAATCCGGCCCCGGAGAGCCGCCCAACACACCCCGCCGCCACCGGCCCCCGCCCCCTCTACCTCGGCACCTACACCTCGGGCGAGAACGGCGGCAAGGGCATCGGCAGGGCGTCGTACGACCCGGCGACCGGCACGGTCACCGGTGCGGGCGTCCTGGCGGAGGTCCCCGACCCGTCGTATCTGGCCGTGCACCCGGACGGCCGCACGCTGTACGCGGTGGACGAGCGCGAGGACGGCGCGGTGACCGCCGTACGGCTCGCGGACGGCACGGTTCTCGGCAGCCGGAGCACGGGCGGTTCGGCCCCCTGCCATGTGTCGGTGCATCCGGGCGGACGCTGGCTGCTGAGCGCGAACTACGGCTCGGGCAGCGTCGCCGTGCACCCGCTGGACGCCTCGGGCGCCCCCGGTGAGCGCACCGCGCTGGTCACCCACTCGGCCCCGCCCCCGGGTCCGGGTCAACAGGGCCCGCACGCGCACCAGTTCCTCACCGCCCCGGACGGGAAGCACGTCCTCGCGGTCGATCTCGGCACCGACACGGTCTACACGTACCGCCTCGACACCACGCACGGCACGCTCGCCGAGGTGTCCCGGGCGGCGGCCCGGCCCGGCGCGGGGCCGCGCCATCTGACCTTCCACCCGGGCGGCCGGTACGCCTATCTGGCCAACGAGGTGGACGACACGGTGGCCGTCTGCGCGTACGACCTCGAGAGCGGCCGTCTGACGATCGGCGACCCGCAGCCCACCGGCTCACGGGCCGGGGTGACCAACTATCCGGCCCAGTTCGTGGTGAGCGCCGACGGCGCGCACGCGTTCCTCGCCAACCGGGGTGACAACAGCATCGCCCGGTACGCCGTCGAGGCCGACGGCGCCCGGCTGCGACTGCTCGGCACCGTGCCGGTGGAGGGGGACTTCCCGCGCCAGATCGCGCTGTCCCCGGACGGCCGCCTGCTGTTCGCGGCGAACCAGCGCTCCGGCACGGTCGGCGTGTTCCACGTGGACGGCGGGGAACTGCGGCTCGCGGGCGAGCCGTTCGCGTCACCCGTCGCCGTCTGCGCGGTGCCGCTGTAGGGCGCGCGGGCAGGCGGCGGCCGCCTGGGTGAGCAGGGCGTGCATCCGCTCGGTGAGCTGCGAGACGTCGTCGGCGGGCGTGTGGAACGCCAGGCGTACGTCGCCGTGGGCGCGGCTGCGCTCGATGCGCAGGGTGAGTCCGTGCCGGTCCACGGCGACGGGGGCGACCCGGGTCGCGGCGTGCAGGCTCTCGGGCCGCACCAGGCGGGTCAGCCGCTCCACCGCGTCCGGGTGGGAGTCGGCCAGATGGGTGAGCAACTGGGCCTCGGCGAGGGCCAGCGGGTCGGGCCGGGCGGCGGCGAACTCCTCCAGGCCGACGACCTGGGCGCCGGAGGGCAGCCGGAGGACCACGCGGGTGGGCCGGAAGTGCAGCGCACCGCTGCCCTGCGAGAGCCAGCCGGCGATCCAGAGCCGGGCCCGGATGCGCTGGCGCACCGGCACCGGGGCCACGTCGGCGAACTCCAGTACGGCGCTGGGCTCACCGCGCGGCGCACAGAGGGCCGCCGTGTGCAGGGCGCTGTCCTCGGGCACGTCGAGGAGCACCCCGCCGTCCTCGGTCACGGAGTGCGCGCCGACGTACTCCTCCCGGGCGCCCTCGGCGGTCACCGCGCACGACCACGCGGCCGCGAGGACCGACCTCGCCCGCTCCGCCGCTCCGGGTCCGGCCGCCCAGTCCTGCGTGTCACCCATCCCGAGTCCTCCTTAGGTAAGCCTTGCCTAACTTATCGAAGATCCGGGCGCGCGCCAACCACGCCGCGCCGAACGGGTGACGAGAGAGTTCCCGGGGAAACGCCAACGGGCCGCCGTCCCACAGGACTTCGGCGGCCGTGCGGGGACTGCGAACTGGCCGCGGGTGCTACGGAATGACCGCGGGGGCTACGAGATGACGCCCAGCAGCGCCCGCGCGCACAGCTCGCGGACCTCGTCGCGGTCCGGGGTGCCCTCGCGCAGCCACTCCAGGCAGACGGCGGTGGTGAACGCCAGCCAGCCGCGCACCGCGAGCCGGGCGGGCGCCGCCTCCTCGAAGCCGGGCCCGAACTCCGGGTCGGCGGCGAGCGCGGCGAGGATCTGCCGCTCCTGGGCGGCGAGGGCCCGCTGATAGACCCGGCGTACGGCCTGGTCACCGGCCGCGTCGGCGCGATGGAAGGCGCGGAAGCCGTGGGCGTGGGTCTCGACGTAGGTCAGATAGGTGTCCAGACCGGCGGCGAGCTGCTCGCGTACCGGAACCCCGGGCACGGGCGCGGTCATGCGCAGCATCCGCTCGCTCTCGCGCTCGACGACCGCCGCGAAGAAGTCCCGCTTGTTCGGGAAGTAGTGGTAGAGCAGCCCGCGCGAGACCCCGGCGATCTCGGCGACGCGCTCGATCCACACGTCGTCGTAGGGGCTCTCGGAGAACAGCCGGGCGCCGACCGAGAGCAACTGCTCGCGGCGCTCCTCGGTGCTGAGTCTGCGCCGGGCGCGTTCCCCCTCGTTCGCGGCCATGCGGCCACCTTACTTGACGCCGGTTCAACAAGCGGACCAGACTGAACCGGCTATTGAACTCGCGTACAACACGCACGGATCGCAGGCACAACCGTCCGCTGGATCAAGGGAGATCACGCCATGGCGGAGACGACGGAGAGCGGGCTGCCGAAGGGTTTCCGCAGCGCCGAGCACGGCTGGCCGGAGCTGGGCCGCATCCCGCACCCTTCACGCCGGCTGCCGCTGGTCGGTGACGTGGTGGGCGTGGACCGGCGCCGCCCGCTCCAGGACTCGATGCGCTTCGGGCGGGAGCTGGGACCGATCTTCCGGCGGCGGGCGTTCGGCAGGGAGTTCGTGTTCGTGTGGGGCGCGAAGCTCGCCGCCGATCTCGCTGACGAGTCGCGCTTCGCCAAGCACGTCGGCCTCGGGGTCGCCAATCTGCGGCCGGTCGTCGGGGACGGCCTGTTCACGGCGTACAACCACGAGTCCAACTGGCAGCTCGCGCACGACGTCCTGGCCCCCGGCTTCAGCCGCGAGGCGATGGAGACCTACCACGGGATGATGCTGTCGGTCGCCGCGCGGCTGACCGCGCACTGGGACGGCGAGCTGGCGGCCGGGCGCACCGTGGACGTGCCCGGGGACATGACCAAGCTGACCCTGGAGACCATCGCGCGCACCGGCTTCGGGCACGACTTCGGCTCCTTCGAGCGGGACCGGCCGCACCCCTTCGTCCGGGCGATGATCGGCACCCTCACCTACGCCCAGCGCCTGAACAGCGTGCCAGGACCGCTGGCCCCGCTGCTGCTGCGCACCGCCGCCCGGCGCAACGCGGCCGACATCGCCCACCTCAACCGCACGGTGGACGCGCTGGTGGCCGCGCGGCGCGGCTCCGGCGGCGGTGGCAGTGGCGGCTCCGGCGGTGGCACCGGTGACCTCCTCGACCGGATGCTGGAGACCGCCCACCCCGTCACCGGGGAACGGCTCTCGGCGGAGAACGTCCGCAAGCAGGTCATCACCTTCCTGGTCGCGGGCCACGAGACGACCTCCGGCGCGCTCTCCTTCGCCCTGTACTACCTCGCCCGGCACCCGGAGATCGCCGCCCGCGCCCGCGCCGAGGTGGACCGCGTCTGGGGCGACACACCGGAGCCGGGCTACGACCAGGTCGCCAAGCTGCGGTACATGCGCCGGGTCCTGGACGAGTCGCTCCGGCTGTGGCCGACCGCGCCCGCCTACGCCCGGGAGGCCACGCGGGACACCGTGCTCGCCGGGGAGCACCCGATGCGCCGGGGCGCGTGGGCGCTGGTCCTGCTGCCGCTGCTGCACCGCGACCCCGAGGTGTGGGGCGAGGACGCCGGGCGCTTCGACCCGGACCGCTTCGACGCCAAGGCGGTACGCGGCCGGGCGCCGCACACCTTCAAGCCGTTCGGCACCGGCGCGCGGGCCTGCATCGGCCGCCAGTTCGCGCTGCACGAGGCGACACTCGTGCTCGGCCTGCTGCTGCGCCGCTACGAGCTGCGGGCCGACCCCGGCTACCGGCTGGAGGTCACCGAGCGGCTGACGCTGATGCCGGAGGGGCTGCGGCTGGGGCTGGAGCGGCGGGGGCCGGTCGCGGCGGGCGTCTCGGCGGGACGTGCGGAGGGGGCGGGTTCCGACTCCGGGTCCGCCGCGTCGGGGGCGGGTTCCGGGTCCAAGTCCGCCCCGTCCGGGGCCGGTTCAGTCGGCGGTTGCCCAGTGCACCGGGCGGACCAGTGACCCCGGCAGCCGCGTACCCGGGCCGCCCTTGGCCGCGTTGACCTGCGGCTGGGTGACGAAGAGGGCGCCGGTGAGGTCGGCGTCGGTGAGATCGGCGTCACGCAGGTCGGCGCCTATCAGGTCCGCGCCCCGGAGATCGGCGCCGGTGAGGTCGGCCGCTATCAGACAGGCACCGCGCAGACTGACCCCGCGCAGATCGGCGTCCTTGAGACGGGCGCCGACCAGATCGGCACCCCGGCGGTCCCTGCCCTTCTTCCGGCCGACCCCGCGCCGGGCCGACTCGCTGACCTGAAGCAGGAGTTGGGCCACCTCGTGCCAGTGGGCGTCGAGGTCCAGCGCGACCAGCTCCTCGGCCTCCCGCCCGGCCAACTCCTCGGTCCGCTCCCGTGCTTGCCGCAGCTCGGGGTGGAACGGCCGGGCGGCGTCCAGTTCCAGTGCCTCGGCGAGGTACCAGAGCAGTTCGTGCAGACGGCGGACCACGGGGAACACGTCGAACATCAGCCGGGCCCCGGCCCGTTCGCCCCCGCGCCAGTCCCGGCCGCCGAAGGTGACCTGGGAGACCCGCTGGCCCGCGCCGAAGCAGTCGTAGACCGTGCAGCCGGTGAAGCCCCGCTCGCGCAGGCCGGTGTGGATGCCGCAGCGGTGGTCGCCGCGCAGGTTGGGGCAGGGCTTCCCGGCGGGCTTGTCCAGGGCGAAGCCGGAGGAGGCGGCGAACGGCAGCGCGACACAGCACAGGGCGAAGCAGCGCGTGCAGTCGGCGCGCAGGGCGGAACGGTCGCTCATACGTTCGCGATCGGGCATGGAGGCCAGCCTAGCGACCTCTGACCTGCGGGCTTCTGTTTTTCGGGGGCGCTGCCGGGCTAGGCTGCGGATGTCCGCCTGCCGAGTGGGAGCCGAGCCCCGAGGAGCCGCGATGCGTGTCGCCCTGTTCCTGACCTGTGTCAACGACACGCTCTATCCGGACACCGGCCGTGCCGTGGTGCGGCTGCTGGCCAGACTGGGTGTCGACGTGGACTTCCCCATGGCGCAGACCTGTTGCGGCCAGGCGCACTACAACACCGGCTACCGGCACGAGACGGAGCCGCTGGCCCGGCACTACGCCGAGGTCTTCGGGGAGTACGACGCGATCGTGACCCCCTCCGGCTCCTGCGCGGCGATGGTCCGCGAGCTGTATCCACGCCTGGGTGAACGGGCGAGCGCCGAGGGGCGCGGCGACGGTCTTACGGCCACGCTGGCCCCGGTGATCCCGAAGACGTACGAGCTGACCGAGTTCCTGGTGGACGTGCTGGGGGTGACCGACGTGGGCGCCTGGTACCCGCACACCGTCACCTACCACCCCACCTGTCACGGCCTGCGCTCCCTCGGCCTCGGCGACCGGCCGCGCAGGCTTCTCCAGGCCGTCAAGGGGCTGGAGTTGATCGAGCTGCCGGGCGCCGACGAGTGCTGCGGGTTCGGCGGCACCTTCTCGGTGAAGAACGCGGACGTGTCGGCGGCGATGGGCGCGGACAAGGTGCGCAACGCCGAGTCGACCGGCGCCGAGGTGCTGTGCGCGGCCGACAACTCCTGTCTGATGCACCTCGGCGGCACGCTGAGCCGGTCGGGTTCGGAGCTGCGGCCGGTGCACATCGCGGAGATCCTGGCGAGCACGGAGGAGGACCCGGCCGTATGAACGCGACGCCCATCGGAATGCCCGCCTTCCCGGAGGCGGCACGGGAAGCGCTCAACAACCGCACCCTGCGCGGAAATCTGCGCCACGCCACCCACACCATCCGCGCCAAGCGGGCCAGAGCCGTCGCGGAGGTGTCCGACTGGGCGGAGCTGCGCGAGGCGGGCAAGCGGATCAAGGACCACACGCTGGCCCATCTCGACCGGTATCTGGAGCAGTTGGAGGAGACGGTCACGGCGGCGGGCGGCTCCGTCCACTGGGCGGCGGACGCGGCCGAGGCCAACCGGATCGTCACCGAACTCGTGCGCGCCACAGGCGAGTCGGAGGTCGTGAAGGTCAAGTCGATGGCCACGCAGGAGATCGAGCTCAACGAGGCGCTGGAGGCTGCGGGCATCCGCGCCTACGAGACCGACCTGGCCGAACTGATCGTGCAGTTGGGCGAGGACCGCCCCTCGCACATCCTGGTCCCGGCCATCCATCGCAACCGGGGCGAGATCCGCGACATCTTCCGCACGAGGATGGCGAGTTGGGGCCGTTCCGCGCCCGAGGGCCTGTCCGACGACCCCGCCGAGCTGGCGGAGGCGGCCCGGCTCCATCTGCGGGAGAAGTTCCTGCGGGCCAAGGTGGGCATCTCCGGCGCCAACTTCATGGTCGCGGAGACCGGCACCCTCGTGGTCGTGGAGTCCGAGGGCAACGGCCGGATGTGCCTGACCCTGCCCGAGACGCTGATCTCGGTCGTGGGCATCGAGAAGGTCGTCCCGACCTGGCGCGACCTGGAGGTGTTCCTGCAGCTCCTCCCCCGCTCCTCCACCGCCGAGCGCATGAACCCGTACACCAGCATGTGGACCGGCACCACCGACGGCGACGGCCCGCGCGCCTTCCATCTGGTCCTGCTGGACAACGGCCGCACCGACGCCCTCGCCGACGAGGTGGGCCGCCAGGCGCTGCGCTGCATCCGCTGCTCGGCCTGCCTCAACGTGTGCCCGGTGTACGAGCGCGCGGGCGGCCACGCCTACGGCTCGGTCTACCCCGGCCCCATCGGCGCCGTCCTCAGCCCCCAACTCCGGGGCACCACAAGCGAGATCGACGCCTCCCTGCCGTACGCGTCCTCGCTGTGCGGGGCCTGCTACGAGGTGTGCCCGGTCGCCATCGACATCCCCGAGGTGCTGGTGCGGCTGCGCGAGCGGGTCGTCGAGGGCGGCCCGGCGGTACGCGACGGCAACCGGGTGCTGCTCAAGCCCGCCAAGGGGCACGCGGCCGAGCGGGCCGCCATGCGCGCGGCGGGCTGGGCACTGGCCCGGCCCGGTGTCCTGCGGACCGGGCAGCGGCTGGCCTCCCGCACCCGCGGCTTCCGCCCGCGCACCCTGCCCGGACCCGGCCTGGCCTGGACGGCGACCCGCGATCTGCCGGCCGTACCGGCCGAACCCTTCCGGGACTGGTGGCTGCGCACGCGCGGCGGAAAGGACGACGCCCGATGAGCTCCAGGGACCGGGTCCTCGGCCGGGTGCGCCGCGCGCTGGCGGACGTACCCCGCGACGACACCCCCTACGACCGCGCGATCCCCCGCCCCTATCTGCGCGAGCACGGCGAGCGCACCGCCGAGGAGACCGTCGAGCTGCTGGCGGAGAACCTGGCGGACTACCGGGCCGTCGTGCACCGCTGCACGGAGGACGAACTGCCGTCCCTCATCGGCCGGTTGCTGACCGAGCGGGGCTCCCGGTCCGTGCTCGTGCCGGACGGGCTGCCGCCGGAGTGGCTGTCCGCCGCCGACGCGACCCGTGTCGCCGACCGGGCCGCGAGCACCCCGCACGAACTGGACACGGTGGACAGCGTGGTCACCGGCTGCGCGGTCGCCGTCGCGGAGACCGGCACGATCGTGCTGGACGGCGGGCCGGGGCAGGGCCGTCGCCGGATCACCCTGATCCCCGACCACCACATCTGCGTCGTCCGCGTCCCCTCACAGGTCGTGGCGTCCGTGCCACAGGCCCTCGAACGCCTCTCCCCCACCCGCCCGTCCACCTGGATCTCCGGCCCCTCGGCCACCAGCGACATCGAACTGGACCGGGTGGAGGGCGTGCACGGGCCGCGCACACTGGAGGTCGTCCTGGCCGGGGTCATCCCTTCGGTCGGCGGGGCCGGGCGGCCGGAGGGGAGCGCGGCTAGCGTGGGGGAATGATCCGGTTCGAGCAGGTCACCAAGCGCTACCCGGACGGTACGACGGCCGTGGACGGGCTGTCGTTCGAGGTGGCCGAGGGCGAACTGGTCACGCTCGTCGGCCCGTCCGGCTGCGGCAAGACGACGACCATGATGATGGTGAACCGGCTCATCGAGCCCACCTCGGGGCGGATCACGGTGGGCGGCGAGGACATCGCCCGCGTGGACCCCGTTCGACTGCGCCGCCGTATCGGCTACGTCATCCAGCAGGTCGGTCTCTTCCCGCACCGCACCGTCCTCGACAACACCGCGACCGTGCCCACCCTGCTCGGCTGGAAGCGGGCCCGCGCCCGCGCCCGCGCCGCCGAACTCCTCGACCTGGTCGGGCTCGACCCCAAGACGTACGGCTCCCGCTACCCGGAGCAGCTCTCCGGCGGCCAGCGGCAGCGGGTCGGGGTGGCGCGGGCGCTCGCGGCCGATCCGCCGGTGCTGCTCATGGACGAGCCGTTCGGCGCGGTGGACCCGGTGGTGCGCGAGCAGTTGCAGGACGAGTTCCTGCGGATGCAGGCCGCGGTGCGCAAGACGGTGCTCCTGGTCACCCACGACATCGAGGAGGCCGTACGGCTCGGGGACCGGATCGCGGTGTACGGGGAGGGCCGGATCGAGCAGTTCGACACGCCCGGCACGGTCCTGGGCGCGCCCGCCACCTCGTACGTCGCCGGGTTCGTCGGCGCCGACCGGGGTCTGAAGCGGCTGTCGGTCACCGAGATCGAGCCCGACGACCTCGAACAGCCGCAGGTGGCCCGCCCCGACGAGCCCGCCGAACGCGC
This sequence comes from Streptomyces sp. SID4985, assembly GCF_009863025.1. Lineage (GTDB taxonomy): Bacteria > Actinomycetota > Actinomycetes > Streptomycetales > Streptomycetaceae > Streptomyces. The sequence continues at coordinate 34,779 of NZ_WWIR01000391.1, forward strand.
CCTGGCCCGGCTGCGTGCCGAGGGGGCGCGCTGGGCGGTGGTCCTGGACGCGGACGGGAATCTGCACGGCTGGGTGGGCATCGACGAGCTGACGGCCGGAGGCACGGTCGGCGCCCTCGCCCACCGGATGACCGCATGGGTGCCGGTGGGCGCGCCGCTGAAGCAGGCGTTCGGCGTGATGCTCCAGTACGACGCCGGGTGGGTCGCGGTGCTCGACGGGGCGCGGTTCCTGGGCGTGCTGACCCCGGCCAAGCTGCACGAGGCGCTGCGGCGGTCGGTGGACGCGGACGCGCTGGGGGTGGCGCGGGGGCAGGTGCGGTTCGATTCGGTGGCGGATGCGTGAGAGGTGTTCCGGCGGGCGCGGGCGGTCACTTGAGCAGGCCCTTGCCCTTGAGGTAGGTGCGGGCCACGTCGGCGGGCAGCCGCCGCCAGCTGTCCACCTGCCGGTTCATGTCGGCGAGGTCCTGCGTGGTGAGGACGTCGTTGAGCTGGTCCAGAGCCTTGGCGACGCGGGGGCTGCCCGCGCGGGCGCGGTTGACGACCGGGACGATGTAGTCGGCGTTCTGGAGGTGCTTGTCGTCGGCGAGCAGGACCAGGCCGAAGGAGTCCAGGGTGGCGTCCGTGGTGGTGGTCAGCACCATCTGGTCGTGGCCGGACTGCACCGCGCGCTTGGCCTGTGTGGTGCCGACACCCTTGGGATCGACGCCGGTGATGTGGATTCCATACACCTTCTTCAGCCCGGGTGCGCAGTATGGGCGCCGCACACACTCGTCCCCGGCGGCCAGGCGCACCTTCAGTCCGGAGGCGCCGAGGTCGCTGAGGGTCTTGAGGTGGTGTTCGCGGGCGTAGGAGGCGCGTACGGCGAAGGCGTTCTGGTCCACGGCGCGGCCCGGCGGGAGGACGGTGAGTCCGCGCGGGGCGGCGAGGGCGCGCAGGGACTTCATGGTGGCGTCGAGGTCGGGCGATCCGGCCGGGGGCGCGTCGGCGCCGTGCTTCTTGGCGTTGAGCCAGTCCGCGAGGGTGGCGGCGTACTCGGGCACGACGTCGATCTGGCCCGACTCCAGGGCGGGTTCGTACAGTTCGCGGTTGGCGACGGTGAGCATCGAGGTCGTGTACCCGGCGTGGTCGAGCAGTTGGGCGTACATCTGGGCGAGCAGATCGCTCTCGGTGAAGCCCGCCGAGCCGATGGTGAGGTGGTGGCTGTCCCCGGGCGAGGCGGTGACCTGGCTGCGGTTCTCCAGGGAGGGCCCGGAGGCGCAGCCCGCGAGCGCACACAGCAGGACCGTGGCGGCCGCCGCCGTACGGAATCTCATCGCCCGGCCCGGGACCGGGCGGGCGCCAGCCGCTCCACGACCTCGAACACGGCCTCCACGAGCAGCGCGAACCCGGCCACGAGCACGGCCCCCGCGACCACCTGCGGGGTGCTGGCCAGGTTGAATCCCGCGGTGATGATCCGGCCGAGCCCGCCGCCGCCCGCGAGCGCGGCGATGGTGGCGGTGGCGACGAGCTGCACGGCGGCGATCCGCACCCCGTTGAGGATCATCGGCAGCGCGAGGGGCAGCTCCGCCCGCACGAGGACCTGCCGCCCGGTCATCCCCATGCCCTTCGCCGCCTGGACCACGCCCCGGTCGACCTCGCGCATCCCGACGTAGGCGTTGGTGAGCAGCGGCGGTACGGCGAACAGCACCAGCGCGACCACGGTGGGGCCCTCGCCCCACTTGCCGACCGGGGTCAGCAGGAGCAGCACCAGGACCGCGAAGGTGGGGACGGCCCGGCCGACGTTGGAGATGTTGACGGCGAGCGCGCCGCCCTTGCCGATGTGACCGAGGACGAGCGCGACGGGCAGCGCGATCAGACAGCTGACGACGAGGCAGACGACGGTGAGGACGAGGTGCTGGATCAGCCGGTGCCACACCCCGTCCTCGCCGCTCCAGTGCGCGGGGTCGGCGAGCCAGTCCCAGGTGGCGGCGAGGGTGTTCACGCGGGGCACTCCCCGCCGCCCGCCGACCTCACGCCCGCCCCTTGCGCACCCAGGGCGTGATCAGCCACTGCACGCCGAGCAGCAGTAGGTCGGCCGCGACGGCGATGAGCACGCACAGCACGGACGCGGTGAGCACCTGCGCCTTGAAGAAGGTGTTCATCCCGGAGTAGATGAGATTCCCGAGCCCCCCGAACCCGACGATCGCCCCCACCGTGACCAGCGAGACCGCCGACACGGTCGCGATCCGCAGCCCGGCCATCGCGGCGGGCAGAGCGAGCGGCAATTCCACGGTCAGCAGCAGCCGTACAGGCCCGTACCCCAGCCCCCGCGCCGCCTCCCGCGTCTCCTCCGGCACGGCCCGCAGCCCGGCCAGGATGTTCCGCACCAGCAGAGTCAGCGAGTACAGCACCAGCCCGGCCACGACGAGCGTCGCCGAGAGTCCGTACACGGGCAGCAGCAGGGAGAACATCGCCAGCGAGGGAATCGTGTACAGCACCGTCGTCACGGCGAGCACGGGCCCGGCCGCCCACCCCCACCTACGCGCCACCACGGCCAACGGCACGGCGATCACCAGCCCGATCACCACGGACAACACCGTCAGCTCAAGATGCTGCACGACCGCGTCGACCAGAATCTGCCGCCGACTGCTCAGATAGGCACCACAGATCCACTCGTTACGCGCGAGACAGTCGTCGGGGGGCGCGGTCACCTGTCCATTGGAGCGGGTGGGGTGGTGGGGGGCGCGTCGGAGTGGGCCGGACGGGGGGCGTGGCGGCGGCCGAGCGGTTCCGCCGCAACACGGCTCCGGTCCGGTGCGCCATGCCTCCGGTCCGCCGTACCACGCCTCCGGCCCGGCGGGGACGCCCCGACAAGCGCGCCGTTCCTACGGGCGCTGCCAGGGCCTTCCCCGCGTGACCGGTGCTCAGCCGGCCGAGATCCCCGTGCCGGACGGCGCGGCCGTCTTGCGGGGCGTGCCCGCGACGACCAGGAGGCCGCCGAGCATCACGGCGTTCTTCAGGAACTGGGTGCGCTGGGCCTTGCGCTGGGCGGGGTCCTCGACGGTCCAGAAGGCGTGACCGGCGTAGGTGGTCGGGATCAGCGATCCGGCCAGCGCGAGGGCGGAGGTGCGCGGGAAGAGGCCGATGGCCAGGGCCGCGCCGGCGCCGGCCTGGACGGCGCCGTTGACGCGTACGAGCAGTTCGTCGTCCTTGGGGAGCGGGACGACCTTGCGGATCTGCTCCAGCGTCGGACCGGCGAGCTTGGCCAGTCCGGCGGGCTCACGCACGGCGCCGGAACCGAACACCGCGAAGCTTCCGCCGAGCAGCGCGCCGCCGAGTCTACCGAGGATGTTCATGCCACTCACTTTCCCTAGGGGTACGGATGTTCATGCTACGCAGCGCCCTTCGCCGGAGGGCCCGGTGCCGCCCGCGTCCCTCACCCGACGAGGATTCCAGTGGAGATATAGCCTCGAATGAGGGGTAATCGGCACGAAGGGGATAGTCGTGAGCGATCAGGGACTGTTCGAGGACGACGCCGAGATCCGACGGCAGGAGCGGGCGGCCGCCGACCAGCCGCTGGAGCCACGGGTGGGCCCGGTGCCGAAGGGGCCGCCGGTCTCGAAGCCGTACACGCACCCGGCGGCGGGCTGGGGCGCGGCCAAGGCCGTCACCGAGGTCCTGATCGACGAGCGCGAGGTCGTGCTGGGCTCGCTCGAGATGCTGAAGATGAACCAGGAGGACAGCGGCGGCTTCGACTGTCCGGGCTGCGCGTGGCCCGACACCAAGGGCCTGGCGCTGGACCTGTGCGAGAACGGCATCAAGCACACCACCTGGGAGATGACACGCAAGCGGGTCACCCGCGAGTTCTTCGCGAGCCACTCCGTCACGTCGCTGTTCGACTGGAACGACCACGACCTGGAGGCCGAGGGCAGGCTGACCGAGCCGATGGTCTACGACCCGAAGACCGACCATTACGTGCCGATCGGCTGGGCGGACGCCTTCAAGCTGTTCGGCGACAGCGTCCGGGCCCTGGAGAGCCCGGACCAGGCCGCGTACTACACCTCGGGACGGCTGGGCAACGAGGCGTCCTTCCTCTACCAGCTCATGGCGCGCGAGCTGGGCACCAACAACCAGCCGGACTGCGCCAACATGTGCACGGAGGCAGGCAGCCGCGCGATGCTCGCCTCGCTCGGCACCGGCAAGGGCACCGTCGACCTCAAGGACTGGGAGGCCACGGACGCCGTCTTCGTGGTCGGCATCAACGCCGCGTCCAACGCGCCCCGCATGCTCACCCCGCTGGCGCAGCTCTACCGCAAGGGCAAGAAGGTCGTCCACATCAACCCGCAGGTGGAGGCGGGCGCCACCCGTACGATCATCCCGCACGAGATCCTGGCGATGGCGACCTTCCACGCCACCCCGACCAGCAACCTCAACATCCAGCCGCGCTCCGCGGGCGACATGGCGCTGATGCGCGGTATCGCCAAGGCCACCCTGGAGCGGGCCGAGAGCGACGAGCACGCGATCGACCGGCAGTTCCTGGAGCGCCACACGGAGGGGTTCGAGGCGTACCGCAGGGTGGTCGAGGCGACCTCCTGGGACGAGATCGTCCACCAGTCGGGCGTGGCCAAGGAGGACATCCTCAAGGCCGCCGCGATCTACCGCGAGGCCGACCGGTCGATCATCACCTGGGGACTCGGCGTCAACCAGCACGAGCACGCCGTCGACACCATCCGCGAGATCGTCAACGTCCTGCTGCTGCGCGGCAACCTAGGCCGCGAGGGCGCGGGCGCCGCGCCCAACCGGGGCCACAGCAACGTGCAGGGCAACCGCACCTGCGGCATC
>NZ_WWIR01000392.1 GCF_009863025.1 Streptomyces sp. SID4985
CAGATCCGCCGCTTCACCGGCAACGACTACACCAAGGACCTCGTCAGCGGCGACGTCCTCGCCTGCCAGGCCTACTCCGGCGACGTCATCCAGCTCCAGGCGGACAACCCCGACATCCGCTTCGTCGTCCCCGAAGAGGGCGCCGAACTCTGGTCCGACTCCCTGATGATCCCCGACCTCGCCGCCCACAAGGCCAACGCCGAACGCCTGGTGGACTACTACTACGCCCCCGAGGTCGCGGCGGAGCTGGCGGCCTGGGTCAACTACGTCTGCCCCGTCCCCGCCGCGCAGGACATCCTGGCGTCCTCCGACGACAAGGACACCGCCGCCCTGGCGGAGAACCCCCTGATCTTCCCCGACGCCACGATGCGCTCCCGCCTCGCGATAGCGCGGGACATCACGTCCACGGAGCGGGTGGAGTTCGCGCGCCGGTGGAACCGGATCGTGGGGCTGTAGTCCGGGGCTGGGCGGGCGGTCTGTGGCACGCTTCTTCGGTGAGCAGGAAACCCGTCGGACCCGATCTGCGCGACCTCGCGCGGCTGCGCCGCGTGCGGGATCGTATGGACCGGGAGTACGCGCAGCCGCTCGACGTCGAGGCGCTGGCGCGGGGGGTCGGGGTGTCGGCCGGGCATCTCAGTCGGCAGTTCCGGGCGGCGTACGGGGAGTCGCCGTACTCGTATCTCATGACGCGGCGGATCGAGCGGGCGATGGCGCTGCTGCGGCGGGGGGACATAAGTGTGACCGAGGTGTGTTTCGCGGTGGGGTGTTCGTCGCTGGGGACGTTCAGCACGCGGTTCACGGAGCTGGTCGGGGTGCCGCCCAGTGTCTATCGGAGCGAGGCCGCGCGGGCGACCGTGGGGATGCCGTCGTGTGTGGTGAAGCAGGTCACCAGGCCGGTGCGGAAAGCGGTGCGGAAAGCGGTCAGGAATCGAGAAGCGCCCGGGGAGGGCCAGGGCTAGCGTGACGGCCATGGACCTCAACATTCACGCCAGCTTTCTGCCCCAGGACGACCCGGAGGCGGCCCTCGCGTTCTACCGGGACCTGCTCGGTTTCGAGCTGCGCCAGGACGTCGGCTACAACGGACTGCGCTGGCTCACCATGGGCCCCGCCGGGCAGCCGGAGACGTCCGTCGTGCTGACCCCGCCCGCCGTGGACCCCGGCATCACCGAGGACGAGCGCCGTACCATCACCGAGATGATGGCCAAGGGCACCTACGCCACCCTGCTCCTGGCCACGCCCGACCTCGACGGCACCTTCGAGCGCCTGGCGGCGGCCGACGCCGAGATCGTCCAGGAGCCCACCGAGCAGCCGTACGGGGTGCGCGACTGCGCCGTGCGCGACCCCGCGGGCAACCTGCTCCGCATCCAGGAACGCCGCTGAGGACCGTCCGCCGTACAGGACCGATGCCGTACAGGACCGATGGAGAGACGATGACGAAGGCCAACCGGGCCGACGAGCACGCCGCCGACAGTCACGACATGATCCGTGTGCACGGGGCGCGGGTGAACAACCTCAAGGACGTCGACGTCGAGATCCCCAAGCGCCGGCTGACGGTGTTCACCGGGGTCTCCGGCTCGGGCAAGAGCTCGCTGGTGTTCGGCACCATCGCCGCCGAGTCGCAGCGGCTGATCAACGAGACGTACAGCGCGTTCGTGCAGGGCTTCATGCCGACGCTGGCCCGGCCCGAGGTCGACGTGCTCGACGGGCTGACCACCGCCATCACCGTGGACCAGCAGCGCCTCGGCGCCGACCCGCGCTCCACCGTCGGCACCGTCACCGACACCAACGCGATGCTGCGCATCCTCTTCAGCCGCCTCGCCGAGCCCCACATCGGTCCGCCCGGGGCGTACGCCTTCAACGTCGCCTCGGTCCAGGCCAGTGGCGCGATCACCGTGGACCGGGGGGCGCGCAAGGCCGAGAAGGTGACGTTCAGCCGCTCCGGCGGCATGTGTCCGCGCTGCGAGGGCCGGGGCGCGGTCACCGACATCGACCTCACCCAGCTCTACGACGACTCCAAGTCGCTGCGCGAGGGCGCGCTGACCATCCCCGGCTACAGCGTGGACGGCTGGTACGGGCGCATCTACACCGGCTGCGGTTTCTTCGACCCGGACAAGCCGATCAGCAAGTTCACCAAGCGCGAGCTGCACGATCTGCTCCACAAGGAGCCCACCAAGATCAAGGTGGAGGGCATCAACCTCACCTACGAGGGGCTGATCCCGAAGATCCAGAAGTCGTTCCTGTCCAAGGACGTGGACGCGCTCCAGCCGCACGTCCGTGCCTTCGTGGAGCGGGCGGTCACCTTCACCGTCTGCCCCGACTGCGCGGGGACCCGGCTCAACGAGGGCGCGCGGTCGTCGAAGATCGCGGGCAAGTCCATCGCGGACGTGTGCACGATGCAGATCACCGACCTCGCCGAGTGGGTGCGCGGCATCGAGGACGCGTCCGTCGCGCCGCTGCTGACCGCGCTGGGCCACACGCTCGACTCCTTCGTGGAGATCGGCCTCGGCTATCTCTCCCTGGACCGCCCCTCGGGCACGCTGTCCGGCGGCGAGGCCCAGCGCGTGAAGATGATCCGGCACCTGGGCTCTTCGCTCACCGATGTCACGTACGTCTTCGACGAGCCCACCACCGGGCTCCACCCGCACGACATCCAGCGGATGAACAACCTGCTGCTGCGCCTGCGCGACAAGGGCAACACCGTGCTCGTCGTGGAGCACAAGCCGGAGACCATCGCCATCGCCGACCATGTGGTGGACCTCGGTCCCGGCGCGGGGTCGGCGGGCGGCGCGGTCTGTTACGAGGGTGATGTCGCGGGGCTGCGGGCGGGGGACACCGTCACCGGCCGCCACTTCGACGACCGGGCCCGGCTCAAGGAGAGCGTGCGCGAGCCCTCCGGCGCCCTGGAGATCCGGGGCGCCGACGCCAACAACCTGCACGACGTGGACGTGGACGTCCCGCTCGGGGTGCTCACCGTCGTCACCGGGGTCGCCGGTTCCGGCAAGAGCTCGCTGGTGCACGGGTCGATCCCGGCCGGCGAGGGGGTCGTCTCGGTCGACCAGAGTCCGATCCGGGGCTCGCGGCGCAGCAACCCCGCCACCTACACAGGGCTGTTGGACCCGATCCGCAAGGCCTTCGCCAAGGCCAACGGGGTCAAGCCCGCGCTGTTCAGCGCCAATTCGGAGGGCGCCTGCCCGACCTGCAACGGCATCGGGGTCGTCTACACCGACCTGGGGATGATGGCCGGGGTCGCCACCACCTGCGAGGAGTGCGAGGGCAAGCGCTTCCAGGCGGCGGTGCTGGAACACCGGCTCGGCGGGCGGGACATCAGCGAGGTGCTCGCGATGTCCGTCGCCGAGGCGCTGGAGTTCTTCGCCGACGGCGAGGCCCGCACCCCGGCGGCACACCGCGTCCTGACCCGGCTGAACGACGTGGGGCTCGGCTATCTCACCCTCGGCCAGCCGCTCACCACGCTCTCCGGCGGTGAACGGCAGCGGCTGAAGCTCGCCACGCACATGGCGGAGAAGGGCGGGATCTACGTCCTGGACGAGCCGACCGCCGGTCTCCACCTCGCGGATGTCGAGCAACTGCTCGGCCTGCTCGACCGGTTGGTGGAATCCGGCAAGTCGGTCGTCGTCGTGGAGCACCACCAGGCGGTCATGGCCCACGCCGACTGGATCATCGACCTGGGCCCCGGCGCCGGGCACGACGGCGGCCGCGTCGTCTTCGAGGGCACCCCGGCCGACCTGGTCGCGGCCAGGTCGACGCTGACGGGACAGCACTTGGCGGACTACGTGGGGGCCTGAGCGGTCAAGGCCCGGAAACCTCACGGCACTTGGCGGGAAAGGGTCAGGACATCGCGCGCATTCGGCCGATCTCGGCCGTCTGCTGCGCGATCACGTCGTCGGCCATCTCCTCGATCCGGACGCTGTGACCCCGGGCCTTCACGTCCGTGGCCATGGTGATCGCCCCCTGGTGGTGGGTGATCATCAGCGTCAGGAAGAGGGCGTCGAACGCCTTGCCCTTCGCGGCCTTCAGCTGCGCGAGCTGTGCCTCGGTGGCCATGCCGGGCATCGACATGTGCATGTGGTCGTGGTCGTGGGTGTCGCCGTGATCGTGTTCGCCGTCGCCACCGGCGTCCGTGCGCAGCCAGCTCTTCATGGCGGCGATCTCCGGTCCCTGGGAGGCGGCGATCCGCTCGGCGATGCGCTTCACCGCCGTCGACTCGGCGCGTGCGGGGGCAAGTTCGGTCATGGTCAGGGCTTGGGCGTGGTGCTGGATCATCATCGTGGCGTACGAACGGTCCGCCGCGTTGGGGGAGTTGTCGTCCGCGCGCTGCCCGGCGGCCTCCTGCGCGGACAGGGTCCGGTTCGCCTCGCCCGGTCTGCCCGGCGCGATGACCGAAGGGCCGCTTCGCGCCGCCGACTTGGTGGCCGGATCCGCATCACAGCCCCCGACCGCGAACACGGCGGCGACGGCCAGCGCGGTCATGGCGAGGGAGGCGTAGGACGCGCGGGACGCACGGCGGAAGTGCACGGTGATCTCCTGTCGCTGGCGGAACGGTGGGCAGGACGGCCGGCGGAGCGTGGATGGAACGGTGGCCCGGCGAAGGGCCGCGCGACCGAGGCTTTTCAGCCTTGTCACATTGCCCTCTGTTGACCTGTGCATGACGCAGACGATACTGCGGGGGAGCGTGAACCGCTTCCACACGACCGGCACCAGGGAGGCAGCAGTGACCCTGTCGAAAGAATCCCGAACGCGCCACAGACGCCTGGGAGTCGGCGCCGCGGCGGCCGGTCTCCTGGCCGCGCTGCTCACCGTCGCCCCGGCGTCCGCGACCCCGGACCCCGGCGACGGCCCCGCCGCACGGCACCCCGTCTCCAAGAGCGAGGCCGCCGGGGCGAAGAGCGCCGTCGCGGCCGGTGAGATACCCGGCCAGGACGAGATCGTCCACTCCCGCAACATCGAGCACCTCGCCAACATCCCCAAGGACGCGCTGGCCGGCTTCAACTCGGACCTCGCCTTCCAGGGGAAGTACGCGTACGCCGGGAACTACGACGGCTTCCGCATCTTCGACATCAGCAACTCGAAGGCGCCGAAGACCGTCTCCCAGGTGCTGTGCCCCGGATCGCAGAACGACATCTCCGTCTCCGGCGACCTGCTCTTCCTGTCCACCGACTCCTCGCGCAGCGACAACTCCTGCGCCAGCACCGCGCAGCCCGCGACCGAGAAGTCGTCGTGGGAGGGCATGAAGATCTTCGACATCAGCGACAAGCGGAACCCCAGGTACGTCGCCGCCGTCGAGACCGCCTGCGGCTCCCACACCCACACGCTGGTGCCGGAGCGCAAGAACGTCTACATCTACGTCTCGTCGTACTCGCCGAGCGCCTCCTTCCCCGACTGCCAGCCGCCGCACGACGGCATCTCGGTCATCAAGGTTCCGCGCAAGGCGCCCGAGAAGGCCGCCGTGGTGGGCTTCCCCGTGCTCTTCCCCGGTGAGGGGGCGGACGGCGGCGGCAACCCCGGCGCGCCCACCAACCCGGGCGTCTCCAAGACCACCGGCTGCCACGACCTGACCGTCCTGCCCTCGAAGGACCTCGCGGCGGGCGCCTGCATGGGCGACGGCATCCTGTTCTCCATCAAGGACCCGGAGCACCCGAAGGTCATCGACCAGGTCGAGGACAACGTCAACTTCGCCTTCTGGCACTCGGCGACCTTCAACCAGAAGGCCGACAAGGTCGTCTTCACCGACGAACTGGGCGGCGGCGGCGCGGCCACCTGCAACGCCGCGATCGGACCGAACCGCGGCGCCGACGGCATCTACGACATCGTCGGCCGGGGCGATCACCGCAAGCTGGTCTTCCGGGGCTACTACAAGATCCCCCGCCACCAGGCCGACACCGAGAACTGCGTCGCCCACAACGGCTCGCTGATCCCGGTCAGGGGCAAGGACCTCATGGTCCAGGCGTGGTACCAGGGCGGCGTCTCCGTCTGGGACTTCACCGACTCCGCCCGCCCGAAGGAGATCGCGTACTTCGAGCGGGGCCCGGTGTCCACCGACGTCCTCCAGGTCGGCGGCGCGTGGTCGGCGTACTACTACAACGGCTACATCTACTCGAACGACATCCTCAAGGGCTTCGACGTCCTGAAGCTCGACGACCGGCGCACCGACTCCGCGCGGCGGGTGCACCTGCCCGAGCTGAACGTCCAGAGCCAGCCGGACTACTTCGACTGACATCGACTGACACACCGGCCGCCCACCCGGGGGTGGGCGGCCGGATGTGGGGTTCCTACGGCGTCCTCTTGCGCAGTCCCACGAGCGTCTCGATCCGGTTGGTGGTGATCGAGTCCACGCCCAGGGACAGCAGCCTCCGCATGGAGCGGCGGGTGTCCGGGGTCCACACCGACAGCAGGCAGCCGTCGTGGTGGACCCGGGCCGCCAGGTCGCGGTCGACCAGGGAGAAGCGGTAGTTGAGCCAGCGCGGGCGGACCGCTTCGAGGACTCCGGGGCGGGGGCGGGCCAGGCTGGTCCAGGTCAGGGCGATCTCGGCGGAGGGGTCGGCGGCGCGGAGGGTGAGCATCGACTCGGCGCCCGCGCAGTAGTAGACCCGGTCCTTCGCGCCGCAGTCGCCGACGACGCCGAGGATCCGGTCCACCGTGCGGCGCCGGACCGGGCCGCACAGGTCCAGCAGGACCCGGGCGCCCTCCGTCGCCTCCAGCGCCTCGACGAGCGTGGGCACCTGGCCGTCCGTCAGCTCGCGCAGCTGCTCGGCGGTCAGCGCGGACAACGGGCGCTCGGTCTCCCACAGCCGCTTCAGCGTCTCGTCGTGCAGCAGCACGGGGACGCCGTCGCGGGTGAGCCGTACGTCGATCTCGACCGCGTCCGCGCCCTCGTCGAGCGCGGAACGCAGCGAGGCGACGGTGTTCTCGCGGAAACGGTAGGGGTCGCCCCGGTGGGCGACGGCGGTCCAGGTCTGCATGGCCGTCATTCTGGCAGCCGAGTGGATCTCCGAGGAGTACCCGCCGCTCTTCAGCGGGCGAGCCAGGCGTTCGTGTACGTGTCGATCTCCGCCGCGATCCTCGCCTTGCCCGCCGGGTCCAGGAAGGACGCCTCGACGGCGTTCTTCGCCAGCTCGGCCACGCCCCGCTCGTCCAGGTCGAGCAGGCGGGCGGCGACCGCGTACTCGTTGTTCAGGTCGGTGCCGAACATGGGCGGGTCGTCGGAGTTGACCGTGACCAGCACACCGGCGTCCACGAACTGCCTGATCGGGTGCTCCTCCAGCGTGCGCACCGCGCGGGTGGCGATGTTGGAGGTCGGGCAGACCTCCAGCGCGATGCGGTGCTCGGCGAGGTGCGCGAGCAGCTTCGGGTCCTGGGCGGAGCTGGTGCCGTGCCCGATGCGCTCGGCGCGCAGCTCGGTCAGCGCGTCCCACACGGTCTGCGGGCCGGTCGTCTCGCCCGCGTGCGGCACCGAGTGCAGACCGGCCGCGATGGCACGGTCGAAGTACGGCTTGAACTGCGGCCGGGGCACGCCGATCTCGGGGCCGCCGAGGCCGAAGGACACCAGGCCCTCGGGGCGGATGCCGTCCTCGGTGGCCAGCCGGGCCGTCTCCTCGGCGGCGTCAAGACCCGCCTCGCCGGGGATGTCGAAGCACCAGCGGAGCAGCGTGCCGAAGTCCGCCTCGGCCGACTTGCGGGCGTCCTCGATCGCGTCCATGAAGGGCCGCGCCGGTATGCCGCGCCGGGTGGAGGAGAAGGGAGTGATGGTCAGCTCGGCGTAGCGCACCTGCTGGCGGGAGAGGTCGCGGGCGATCTCGTAGGTGAGCAGCCGGACGTCCTCCGGGGTGCGGACCAGGTCCACGACCGAGAGATACACCTGGATGAAGTGCGCGAAGTCGGTGAACGTGAAGTACTCCGCGAGCGCCTCGGGGTCGGTGGGCACCTTGGAGTCGGGGTGGCGCGCGGCCAGTTCCGAGACGATGCGCGGGGAGGCGGAGCCGACGTGGTGGACGTGCAGTTCGGCCTTGGGCAGTCCGGTGATGAAGGCGGCGCGGTCGTCGCGCGCGGGGGTACCGGCGGTGCCGCTGTCGGTGCTGCGCTCGGTCAAGGGTCCTCCCCAGAGGGAACGGCGCTCGCGGACGCGCGGTGGTGCGCCGGGCGCGGGCGATCGGCTGATCGGTGGTGCCCGGACATCTTAAGGGGGCCGACAACGCCCGAAAACGGTCTCGGGCCCGGGACGCGCGGCCCCGGGTGCGGCCGGTCACAGGTCGGCCACCGAAAGCCGGGACGGTACACGTGAGGCTTACGATGATCCGACGATTCAGACGGAGGGGGATGGGTCACGTGACCGAACAGCCACAGCCCGGCGCGGGCGAGGGAGCGGGCTACGACCCGTGGGCACCGCCCGCGAGCGGACCGTCGCTGGAGAAGGGCGCGCCGGCCCCCGGCTCCGCCCCCGGCGCGCAGCCGCCCGTGCCGCCGTCCTCGGTGCACGACCAGGCGACCATGACCTCCCTCCCGTCGGCCGGATTCGGTCCGCCGCCGGCGGCGGGTCAGCCGCCGTTCGCCGGTCCGCCCGTCGCCGGTCCGCCGGTGGGTGGTCCGCCGCTCGGTGGTCCTCCCGTCGGCGGTCCCGTCCCGCCCCCGGCGCAGGGCTGGAGCGAGTCCGCCGTACCGCCCCCGCCGTACGCCCCCACCGGACCCGGCATGGCCGCTCCGCCGCCTGCGGCCGGTTACGGCTACCCCAGCTACCCCGGTCCCGCGCAGGGGTACGGCTGGAGCGGCGGCCCCGCGCTGCCGCAGAACGGTCTGGGCACCTCCGCGATGGTGCTTGGCATCCTGGCGATCTGCCTGTTCTGTTTCTACGGCCTGCCGTCCATCCCGCTCGGCATCATCGCCGTGGTGCTCGGCGTCAAGGGCAAGCAGCGTGCCGACCGGGGCGAGGCCACCAACCGCGGGCAGGCCCAGGCGGGCTTCGTCATGGGCATCATCGGGATCGTGATCGGCATCCTGGTGCTCACCTTCTGGGGCGTGCTATTCGCGAAGTTCGCGCACGACTCGGACACCGGCTCCGACAGCGACCCGTACGGGTCGTACGACTCCGCGCCCAGCGTGTCCGCGCCGCTGCTGCCGCGAGCCTGATCCGGCACCGGCACCGGCACCGGCACCGGCACCGGCACCGGCACCGGCACCCGGCACCCGGCCCGCGCCGGACGCTCGACGGCCCGCCCCCCACTACTCGGGAGGGCGGGCCGCGCCGTCCCTCAGGCGCTCAGCCGCTCCCGCGCCGCCATCAGCGCGAACCCCAGCAGGTTCGGGCCCCGCCAGCGCTCGGGGTCACCGACGCGCTCGTCGTCCGCCGCGAGGCCGATTCCCCACACCCGGTCCACCGGGCTCGCCTCCACCAGCACCCGCTCGCCGGTGCCGAGCAGAAACGCGCGCAGCTCGTCGTGCGCCGCGAACTTGTGCACGCTGCCCTCGACGACGATCCCGAACCGCTCGCGCGCCCATATCGCCTCGTCGAAGCCCCGGACCAGCCGCCCCGCCTTCTTCGCCTGCGCGGGATGCGCCGAGGCCAGCACCTGACGCTCCGCCTCCGCGTCCTCGAACAGCCGCGCCTTGGCGGCCATCATCCAGTGTTCGGCCGTCGCGTACTCCACGCCGTCCACCGTGAACGGCGCCGGCCACCACTGACTCAGACAGCCCGCGCCCGCCGTGCCGTCCGGGCGCGGCCGGTGCCCCCAGAAGTGCAGATACTTCACCCGGGCCCCCGCCCGGACCTCGTCGATCAGTGTGTCCAGTCCCTGGATCTTCCCCATGATCGCGAGTGTGGCACGCACCACTGACACTCCGTCCGTTCCGGCCCATGGCGACTCGACACCTGGCCGACAGATTCCGTCGCGTAACCAAAAGGCAACAACGGAATCCCTTGTTGGCTGGATACCGCTCTGTCAGGATCGGCACTCAAATCGAGCTGGAGCCACGCCACCCGGCCCCCACGGGGTGCACGGCGGAGGAGAGCGACATGCACATCCCGGGCACCGCCATCCCGGAACGATTCCCCGCACGCGACCGCTTTTCCGACGGCGCGCAGTTCCTCGCGGGCCGCCCCGCCCGGGGCACCTCGGGCCGCACCCACACCGTGACCGATCCGGCCACCGGTGCGGAGATCCTGACGTACGAACTCGCGGGCGCGGACGACGTGGACGCGGCCGTCGCCGCCGCCTGCGCGGCCTTCCCCGGTTGGGCCGCCACCACCCCCGGCGAGCGCTCCGACGCCCTGCACCGCCTGGCCGCCCTGGTCGCGGAGCGCGCCGAGGAGTTCGCCCGCGCCGAGTCCCTCCAGTGCGGCAAGCCGCTGAAGCTCACCCGCGAGTTCGACGTGCCCGGCACGATCGACAACACCGCCTTCTTCGCGGGCGCCGCCCGGCATCTCCAGGGGCAGTCCGCCGGGGAGTACTCCGGCGACCACACCTCGTACGTGCGGCGCGAGCCGATCGGTGTCGTCGGCTCCATCGCGCCCTGGAACTACCCGCTCCAGATGGCCGCCTGGAAGATCCTCCCGGCCGTCGCGGCGGGCAACACGATCGTCCTCAAGCCCTCCGAACTCACGCCTCTGACCGCCCTCCTCTTCGCGCGCGCCGCCACCGACGCGGGCATCCCGGACGGCGTGATCAACATCGTCACCGGGACCGGACCGGAGGCGGGGGAGCGGCTGATCCAGCACCCCCGGGTCGTGATGACCTCCTTCACCGGCTCCACCGGCGTCGGCCGTCGCGTCGCCACGCTCGCCGCGGGCACCGCCAAGCGCCTCCACCTGGAGCTGGGCGGCAAGGCCCCCTTCGTCGTCTTCGACGACGCCGACGTGGAGGCCGCCGCCAACGGCGCGGTCGCGGGCGCGCTCATCAACACCGGGCAGGACTGCACGGCCGCCACGCGCGCGTATGTGCAGCGCCCGCTGTACGACGCGTTCGTGGAGCGGACCGCCGCCCTCATGGAGACCGTACGGCTGGGCGATCCGTTCGCCCCCGGCACCGATCTCGGGCCGCTCGTCTCGCACGTCCAGCGCGACCGGGTCGCCGCCTTCGTGGACCGGGCACGCGGGTACGCGCGCGTGGTCACCGGCGGCGAGGTGCCGGAGGGCGAGCTGAAGGACGGCGCCTTCTACCGGCCCACCCTGATCGCCGACGCCGCCCAGGACAGCGAGATCGTCCAGGCCGAGATCTTCGGCCCCGTGCTGGTCGTCCTCCCCTTCGACACCGACGACGAGGGGCTGCGGCTGGCCAACGACACGCCGTACGGCCTGGCCGCCTCCGCGTGGACCCGGGACGTGTACCGCGCGAACCGGGCCACCCGCGAGATCGCGGCGGGCTGTGTGTGGATCAACGACCACATCCCGATCATCAGCGAGATGCCGCACGGCGGCTACAAGGCGTCCGGCTTCGGCAAGGACATGTCGGCGTACTCATTCGAGGAGTACACGCAGGTCAAGCACGTGATGTTCGACAACACGGCGATCGCGCGCAAGGACTGGCACCGCACGGTCTTCGGGGACCGCGGCTAGTCGTCCGACGGTTCGCGGCCTCTTTTCCCCGGAGGACTTCCCCTCCTCCAGAAGGACTTCCCCAGCTTCTTCCGAAAGGGCACCACGCGCATGGAGCAGTACGAGCCCGACTGTCCGAGCCCGGCCGTGGCGGCCGCCATGCGGCGCAGCCTGAGCGGCGGCCGGGCGGCGCTCACCCGCCGGTCCCTGCTGCGCG
>NZ_WWIR01000393.1 GCF_009863025.1 Streptomyces sp. SID4985
GTGGCTTGTCGCGCAGTTCCCCGCGCCCCTAAAGACAAAAAACCAGTGGGCCTTACATCACCGGGGCGGGTTCCCTGGCCAGGTCGGCCGCGCCCACCATGCCCGCCTTGTTGCCGAGCTGGGCGGCGATGACGTCGGCGACCGGGCGCCAGTTGCCGCCTACCAGCCAGCGCTTGTAGGACTTGCGGATCGGGTCGAGGACCAGTTCGCCCTCGTCCGAGAGGCCGCCGCCGACGATGAACGCGGACGGGTCGAACAGCGAGGCCAGGTCGGCGAGACCGGCACCGGCCCAGCGGGCCAGCTCGCGGTAGGAGTCGACGGCCACCGGGTCGCCCTGACGGGCGGCCATGGAGATGTGCTTGCCCTCGATGCCGTCAGGGGTGCCGTCGCCGAGGCCGAGCAGGATCTCGGCGTTCTCGGGGGTGGCGTTGGCGCGCTGCTTGGCGTAGCGCACCAGGGCGCGCCCGGAGGCGTACTGCTCCCAGCAGCCCTGCGAGCCGCAGCCGCACAGGAGGCCGTCCGGGACCATGCGGATGTGGCCGAACTCGGCGGCCACGCCGAAGTGACCCCGGCGCAGCTTGTTGCCGATGATGATGCCGCCGCCGAGGCCGGTGCCGAGCGTGATGCAGATGACGTTGCGGTGGCCCTTGCCCGCGCCGAACTTGTACTCGCCCCAGGCGGCCGCGTTGGCGTCGTTCTCCACGACCACGGGGAGGCCCACGCGGGCCTCGACCTCGTCCTTGAGCGGTTCCTGGCGCCAGTCGATGTTGGGCGCGAAGTACACGGTGGAGCGCTGGCGGTTCACGTAACCCGCCGCGCCGATGCCCACGCCGACGATGTCGTGTCCGGCACGCGCGCCCTCCACGGCCGAGGCGATGGCGTCCACGATCGCCCCGGGCGTGCTGGGGGTCGGCACCTTGAAGGTCGAGAGGATGTTGCCTTCCTCGTCGACCACGCCGGCCGCGATCTTGGTGCCGCCGATGTCGACGCCGATGGTGAGTCCCATGAATCCCTCAGTTCCGGTCGAGCCCCGCTATGGCCAACGGTACCCGAGCCCCTGTGGAGGGAGAGCTGTGGGAGCGCTTCAGTCCAGGTCGATGCGCTCTCCGGGACCGGTGCCCGCCGGGCCGGGACCGTCGTCGCCGCCGTCGCCGGGGGTGGCCGCGGGACCGGCCGTCCAGCGGTGCTCCTGGGACTGGACGGCGGAGCGGTAGGCGGCGAGCAGTTCGGCACCGGCGTTGGCGAGATGGTCGAAGACGTCCGGATTGCGCTCGACCACCGGCTCGACGGCGGCCTTGGCCTGCTCGACGACCTGGCGCACCACCTGCTGGGCGGCGGGTCCGGCGACGGCGCCGAGCAGCGGGGACTGGAGGCCGGACAGCTTGTCGGCCACCGTGCCCATCAGCTTGCGCAGTTCCTCGGCGGCGGAACCGGGGGGCGGGCCCTGCCGGGCGCGGCGGCGGGCCTTCTCGGCGGCGAGGTCCTCGGCGGTGGCCGTGGCCCAGGCGTCGGCGTCGGCCTTCCGCTCTCCGGCGGGCACCCCCTTGGGCTCCGGATCCGGCTCGCGGGGGTCGGGGGCGGGGTGCTCTTCGCTCATGGCGGACTCCTGACTACGGTTCGCGTTGTCGACGTTACCCGAACGGGGTACCCCGTTCACCGTCCCGTCCCCTCGGCCGGACTCATCCGCCGGACTCATCGGCCGGTCGTGGGCCACAGGGCGGGGTCGGGGGCGAACCGTACGTCCAGGACGCCGTCGCGCAGCGCGGCACCGGCGACGGTACAGCGGCGCAGGGCGGACGGCAGCGGGACGATCCGGTGGAACTGGCCCGCGCTGACGACGAGTTCGTCCCCGCGCCGGATCAGGTCCAGGCCCTCGCGCACGGCGCCGGGCAGCGGCAGCCGCCACACCAGGACGCCGTCCTCGGCGAGCCGGTCCGTCACGGGCCACTCGACCGGTGCGGGCGCGGGGGTGACGGGGGGTACGGCGAGCGCGGCGAGGTCGTCGGCGCCCTGGGGGTCCCGGCCGAGGTGACGGACGGGTCGTACGTCGTACCGCTCCTCCCACTCGTCCAGGGTCTTGCGCTGCTGGGCGAGGGGGCCGGCGAGCCAGGAGTCGGCGGGGGCCTCGGGCAGCACGCGGTTGGCGATCAGCACCTCGGGGCGCAGTCCGCGCAGCGCGAGCCCGAGGGTGGCGTCCCGTACGGCCTCGGCCCCGGCGGGTCCGGGCTCCGCGACCAGCCGTACGGAGGTGCCCGCGTCCGCGAGTACGGCTTCCACGGCGGCCAGCTCCAGATCCCAGCGCCCCGCCGTCTCGTACAGCCAGTCGGAGGGCATCGGCACCCCGGCGAACCGTCCGAGCACCGGCCGCAGCGCGCGGGCCGCCTGCCGCTCGGGGGGCAGCAGCCTGCGCAGATACCGGCGCAGCTCCTCGGGCAGCGCGAGCAGGGCGAGCGCTTGCGGCAGCGGCGGCAGGTCGACGACGAGCAGCTCGTACCGCTCGGACAGCGCCGCGTCCCGCAGCGCCCGCAGCAGCGACAGCTCCTCCGCGCCGGGCAGCGGTGTGACTTCCTCGGCGTCCAGTCGCGCGGCCCCGAGCAGATCAAGGACATGCGCGGCCCGGCTCTGGAACGCGGTCAGATCCTCCCGGAACCGCTCCGCCGCGTCCGGCCGCCAAGCGGTGAGGTTCTCCCCCGCCTCCACCGGAACGGCCCCCGTCGCACACCCCAGCGCGATGCCGAGGGTGTCCGCGCGGTCGGCGCTGAGCACAAGAGTGCGGGTGCCCTCGCGGGCGGCGTCGAGCGCGGTGGCGGCGGCGACACTGGTACGCCCGCTGCCGCCCGGGCCCGTAATGAGGATGGTGCGCATAGAGGTGAACGCTAACGGACGCCTCCGGCGGTGTGCGGGGCGGCAGTTGAGAGCGGACGACGTGTCAGACACGCACCAGGTCCCCCTCGGGGGCCCTGCGGACAGGTGCTACCGCCACGCGTGGGCCGGGATGAAGATCGCGGGCGGGGTCAGGACCCCGTCTCGACCCGCTTCTTCAGGCCAGCCAGCGCGCGGTCGATGATGACCTTTTCCGCCTTGCGCTTGATCATGCCGAGCATGGGGATCTTGACGTCGACCGTGAGGCGGTAGGTGACCTCGGTGGCCGCTCCGGAGGGGGCCAGGACGTAGGTGCCGTCCAGGGAGCGGAGCATCTGGGACTTGACCAGGGTCCAGGAGACCTCGTGCTCGCCGGTCCAGGTGTAGGCGAGGGTCTGGTCGTCCTTGATGGCGCCGGCGTCCATGACGAGGCGGACCTGCTCGGCGCGGCCGCGCGGGTCGGCCGCGAGCACCTCCGCCTCCTTGACCTCGCCGGTCCAGTCGGGGTAGCGCGCGAAGTCGGCGATCACCGCCATGACGTCGGCCGGAGCCGCCTCGATCGTGATGCTCGAACTGGTGTGTTCCGCCATCGCCGTGGCTCCTCCAGATACGGACCGAGATGAGGTTCTCGCGCGCGGGCTGCGCACGTATGTGCAGCCCGAAGGCTACCGCGCCACCACCCCGCCGCCTTCATCCCACCCGCCCGAACGCGAGATCCCCCGGCTCGCGCCGCCATGACCGAGGCTCACACCGCCCCCTCACCACTCCAGCGCCCAAGGCCTCCCGCTCCCCGCGAAGTGCCCCACGTTCACGCACTCCGTCGCCCCGATCCGCATCCGCCGCGACAGCGGCTGGTGGACGTGGCCGAAGAGGGAGTACCGGGGGCGGGTACGGCGGATCGCGTCCAGCAGCGCCCGGCTGCCGCGTTCGAAGCGGCGCGCGACCGTGTCGTAGACCAGGTCGGGGACCTCCGGGGGGATGTGGGTGCACAGGACGTCCACCCCGGCCACCGCCTCGATCTTCGCCGCGTACTCCTCGTCGTCGATCTCGTACGGGGTCCGCATCGGCGTGCGCAGGCCGCCGCCGACGAAGCCGAAGGTGCGGCCGGCGATCTCGACCACCTCGCCGTCGAGGACGGTGGTGCCCTCACCGGCGTACTCGCGCCAGAGCGGGGGCATGTCGACGTTGCCGTAGGTGGCGTACGTAGGGGTCGGGAAGGCGGCGAACAGCTCGGCGTACTGGCGGCGCACCGCGAACTCGACCGCCGTACGGCGGTCCGTGCCGAGCCCCGCCCACAGCTCGGCGCCGAAGGCCCGGGCCTCCTCGAAGCGGCGGGCGGTGCGCAGCTCGACGATGCGGTCCGCGTTGGCCTCGCCGAAGAGGTCGGGGAAGATGCCGCGCGAGTGGTCGGCGTAGTCGAGGAAGAGGACGAGGTCGCCGAGGCAGATCAGGGCGTCCGCGCCCTCACCGGCGCGGGCCAGGTCCCGGGCGTTGCCGTGGACGTCGCTGACCACATGGACGCGCGTCCCTGCCTTACGGGCACGTGGAGAAGCCATGGCGATCAAGCGTAGGGCTGTGCGGTGTACGTGAACAGTGCCGCCGCTGCCTGCGGTTACTCGCCCGTCGGCAGGCATGTCGACTAGTCTGCGCGAAGCAACGCCATCCTGTGTGACGCAGCGAACATCTCGCCCGGCCCCCCTGTCGTAGACGCCATACCGGCGGGTAACGTCCGGGCAGTCCAAGTCGTGCTCCGGATTCCCGCCAGGAGGGGCCCCGAGCACCGCCCGAGCCGTGGACCGCACCGTCGCATCACACAGTGTCGTGGCGCCGGCGCCCTATGAGGAGCAGCAGTCTTGCGCGAGTTCAGCCTTCCGGCCATGTACGAGGTCCCTTCGGACGGCAACCTGACGGACATCGTCCGGAGAAACGCCGCGCAGCACCCGGACGTCGCCGTGATCGCCCGCAAGTCCGGTGGCGTCTGGCAGGACGTGACCGCGCGTCAGTTCCTCGCCGAGGTGCACACCGCCGCCAAGGGTCTGATCGCCGCCGGGGTGCAGCCGGGCGACCGGGTGGGCCTGATGTCCCGCACCCGGTACGAGTGGACGCTGCTGGACTTCGCGATCTGGAGCGCGGGCGCGGTCACCGTGCCGGTCTACGAGACCAGCTCCCCCGAGCAGGTGCGCTGGATTCTCTCCGACTCGGGCGCGACCGCCTGTGTCGTCGAGCTGGACACGCACGCGGCCGCCGTGGAGTCGGTGCGCGAGGAGCTGCCCGCGCTCAAGCACATGTGGCAGATCGAGGCCGACGGCGTCGCGGAGCTGGGGCGGCTCGGCGCGGACGTCTCGGACGAGACCGTGCAGGAGCGCAGCTCGCTCGCCAAGGCCGACGACCCGGCCACCATCGTCTACACCAGCGGCACCACCGGGCGCCCGAAGGGCTGTGTGCTCACCCACCGCAGCTTCTTCGCCGAGTGCGGCAACATCGTCGAGCGGCTGCGCCCGCTGTTCCGCACCGGCGAGTGCTCGGTGCTGCTGTTCCTCCCGCTCGCGCACGTCTTCGGCCGTCTGGTGCAGGTCGCGCCGATGATGGCGCCGATCAAGCTGGGCTGCGTCCCGGACATCAAGAACCTCACCGACGAGCTGGCCTCGTTCCGCCCGACGATGGTCCTGGGCGTCCCGCGCGTCTTCGAGAAGGTCTACAACTCCGCGCGCGCCAAGGCGCAGGCGGACGGCAAGGGCGCGATCTTCGACAAGGCCGCGGACACCGCGATCGCCTACAGCAAGGCGCTGGACACCCCGGCGGGCCCCTCGCTGAAGCTGAGGCTCAAGCACAAGGTCTTCGACAAGCTGGTCTACGGCAAGCTGCGCGCGGTGCTCGGCGGCCGGGGCGAGTACGCGATCTCGGGCGGCGCCCCGCTGGGCGAGCGGCTCGGCCACTTCTTCCGCGGCATCGGCTTCACGGTCCTGGAGGGCTACGGCCTGACCGAGTCCTGCGCGGCGACCGCGTTCAACCCGTGGGACCGGCAGAAGATCGGCACGGTCGGCCAGCCGCTGCCCGGCTCGGTCGTGCGCATAGCGGACGACGGCGAGGTGCTGCTGCACGGCGAGCACCTGTTCAAGGAGTACTGGAACAACCCGGCCGCGACGGAAGAGGCGCTGGCCGACGGCTGGTTCCACACCGGTGACATCGGCACCCTCGACGAGGACGGCTACCTCAGGATCACCGGCCGCAAGAAGGAGATCATCGTCACGGCGGGCGGCAAGAACGTCGCCCCGGCGGTGATAGAGGACCGCATCCGGGCGCACGCGCTGGTCGCGGAGTGCATGGTGGTGGGCGACGGGCGGCCGTTCGTGGGCGCGCTGATCACCATCGACGAGGAGTTCCTCGGCCGCTGGGCCGCCGAGCACGGCAAGCCCGCGGGCTCCAGCGCGGCCTCCCTGCGCGACGACGCCGACCTGAACGCGGCCATCCAGGCGGCCGTGGACGACGGCAACGCGGCCGTCTCCAAGGCCGAATCGGTCCGCAAGTTCCGTATCCTGCCGACCCAGTTCACCGAGGAGTCGGGCCACCTCACCCCGTCGCTGAAGCTGAAGCGGAACGTGGCGGCCAAGGACTTCGCGGACGAGATCGAGGCGATCTACGCCAAGTAGGCCGCCAGGTCGGCGACACGCCTCACAGCAGGTCCCGCAGCCGCTCGGCCAGCAGGTCCCACCGCCACTTCTCCTCGACCCAGGCGCGTCCGCGCTCGCCCATCCGGCGGCGCAGCGCCTCGTCGGCGAGGAGGGCGGTGATCCGCTCGGCGGCTTCTGCCGGTTCCCCGCCCCGTACGACCCAGCCCGTCTCGCCGTCGAGCACGGCGTCGGGCGCCCCGCCCGAGTCCCCGGCGACGACCGGAAGGCCGGTCGCGGACGCCTCCAGGTAGACGATGCCGAGGCCCTCGACGTCCAGGCCCCGGCGCCGGGTGCGGCACGGCATGGCGAACACGTCTCCGGCGCCGTAGTGCGCGGGCAGCTCGGACCAGGGCACGGCGCCGGTGAAGCGTACGGCGCCCGAGACGCCCAACTCCCGCGTCAGACGGCGTAGTTCACGCTCGTAGGGGCCACCGCCCACGATCAGCAGCACCGTGTCCGGCTCGGCGGCCAGGATGCGGGGCATGGCGCGGATCAGGGTGTCCTGGCCCTTCCTCGGCACAAGGCGGGAGACGCACACCACGACCGGCCGGTCGGTGAGCCCGAGCCGGGCGCGCACCACGTCCCCGCCGGAGCCGGGGTGGAAGGTCTTCTCGTCGACGCCCGGCGGCAGCTGGACCATCCGCGCGGCCGCCTCGGGGCTGAGCGCGCCCGCGATCCGCGAGCGGGTGTACTCCCCGAGGTAGGTGACCGTGTCCGTGGCGTCCCCGATCCGGCGCAGCAGCTGCCGGGCGGCGGGCAGCTGGGCCCACCCCGCCTCGTGCCCGTGGGTGGTCGCCACCAGGCGCTCGGCACCGGCCCGGCGCAGCGCGGGCGCCATCAGCCCGAGCGGC
>NZ_WWIR01000394.1 GCF_009863025.1 Streptomyces sp. SID4985
AAGTCCCCTTCCCCACACCGGACTTCGCACCGCCCGACGCCCCGGCCGACCCACGACGAACCCAGCCCCTCGCCCACGCCTCCGCCTCCGCCCCCGGGCGCCGCCCGCGCCCAGGTGGTGAATCTGGCCACCAGCACGTGCCTGGAGGTACGCGACGGCGACTTCGACAAGGGCACCGACGTCGTCACCGCCCCCTGCACGTCCTCGCCCGGCCAGCGCTGGAGCGTCGACAGCGACCTGGGGGTCGTCCGCTCGGCCGCCGACTCCGATTTCTGCCTGGACAGCCGGGGCGACACCGACCGGGGCGTGGGCATCTGGACCTGCGACTCGGTCAACGGCGGAAACGGCCAGAACCTCCGCTTCACGGTCGACCCCGACGGCACCATCAGGCCGGAGATCGCCATCGAGACGGCCGTGGTGCCCGACGGCGACGGCGGGGTGGAGCTGCGGCCCCTGGACGGCGGCCGGGAGCAGCGGTGGCGGGCGGGGGCCCGCTGACGAGGGCGGGACCCCGCACACAGAAGGCACCGGGCCGGTCAGGCCACCCGGACGCCGTTCCGCCACACCTCGCCGACCAGCGGAACGCCGGGGCGGTAGGCCAGGTGCACATGGCTCGGCGCGTCCAGCAGGAGCAGGTCGGCCCGGCTGCCGGGCGTGAGGCGGCCGATGTCGGTGCGGCGCAGGGCCGCCGCGCCGCCCGCCGTGGCGGACCACACCGCCTCGTCGGGGGTCATGCCCATGTCCCGTACGGCCAGCGCGACGCAGAACGGCACGGACGAGGTGAAGGACGAGCCGGGGTTGCAGTCCGTGGACAGCGCGACCGTGACGCCCGCGTCCAACAGCCGCCTGGCGTCCGGCCATTCGGCGCGAGTGGAGAACTCGGCGCCGGGCAGCAGCGTGGCCACCGTGTCGCTGTGGGCCAGCGCGTCCACGTCGGCGTCGGTGAGGTGCGTGCAGTGGTCGGCGCTGGCCGCGTCCAGCTCGACGGCCAGCTGGACGCCGGGGCCGTAGGAGAGCTGGTTGGCGTGGATGCGGGGGTGCAGCCCCTTGGCGCGCCCGGCGGTGAGGATCGCGCGGGCCTGGTCGCCGTCGAAGGCGCCCTTCTCGCAGAACACGTCGATCCAACGGGCGTGCGGGGCACAGGAGTCCAGCATCTCGCCGGTCACCAGGGCGACGTACGCGGCCGGGTCACCGGCCAGCTCCGGCGCGACGATGTGCGCGCCGAGGTACGTCACCTCGTCGGTGTGCCGGGCCGCGAGGCGCAGGGCGCGGGTCTCGTCCTCGACGGTCAGGCCGTAGCCCGACTTGGTCTCCATCGTGGTCGTGCCCTGGCGCAGCGCCTCGGCGAGATACCGCGTGAGGCCCGCCTCCAGTTCCGCGTCGCTCGCGGCGCGGGTGGCCGCGACGGTGGTGCGGATGCCGCCCGCCGAGTAGGAGCGGCCCGACATGCGGGCGTTGAACTCCGCCGTGCGGTCCCCGGCGAACACCAGGTGCGAGTGGGAGTCCACGAACCCCGGCAGGACCGCCTTTCCACCGGCGTCGAGGCGATTGTCAGTGGCGGGTGCTTTGCTTGACTCACCGGCCCACACGACGCGTTCGCCGTCGATGACCAGGGCCGCGTCCTGGATGAGTCCGAGAGGGGAACCGTCACCGAGGGAGGGGTCGTTGGTGACCAGCGTGGCGATGTTGGTGATGGCGGTGCTGCTGCTCATGGTGTCCTCGTGGGTGCCGGTGGGGGTCAGCCGCTCAGGGCCGCGATCGCGTCGGCGAGCGCGCGCGGCACATCGGGTACGAGCAGGTGCGCCCCGTCGCGTACGACGTGGCGGCCGCCCACGACCGTGTGCCGTACGTCCGCCGCGCTCGCCGCGAATACGGCCGTCTCGGCGCCGAGCCGGGGCGGCGGTCCGGCCGTCCTGACCGAGTCGAGCGCGATGGTCGTGAGGTCGGCCGCGCGTCCGGGTTCGATGGCGCCCGCCTCCGGCCAGCCGAGCGCGGCGTGACCGTCCTCGGTGGCGGCGCGCAGCAGCGCGGCGGCGGTCCAGTGGCCCCGGGTGCGGGTGCGCAACCGCTCGTCCAGCTCCATGGCGCGCGCCTCTTCGAGCAGGTCGATGACGGCGTGGCTGTCGGAGCCGAGGGAGAGCGGTGAGCCCGCGCGCCGGAGGGCGACGGCGGGGCCGATGCCGTCCGCCAGGTCGCGTTCGGTGGTCGGGCACATGCAGGTGCCGGTGCCGGAGCCGCCGAGGAGCGCGATGTCCTGCTCGGTGAGGTGGGTGTTGTGCACCCCGGTGGTGCGCGGACCGAGCACGCCGTGGTCCGCGAGCAGCCGGGTCGGGGTGACGCCGTGGGCGGCGAGACACGCGTCGTTCTCGGCGGTCTGCTCCGAGAGGTGCACGTGCAGCGGGGCCCGCCGCTCCTCGGCCCAGCGGGCGACGGTGGCCAGCCCCTCGGCGGGCACGGCCCGTACGGAGTGAATGGCCGCGCCGATCCGCGCGTGATCCCGTTCCTTGAGAACTGAACAGCGTGCGGCCCAGGACTCCGCGCTGCCGTCGGAGAAGCGGAGCTGGTGGGCGGTGGGCGGCTCGCCGAAGCCGGAGGAGAGATAGGCGGTGTCGAGGAGGGTGATCCGGATGCCTGCCTCGGCGGCGGCCGCGATCAGCGCCTCGCCCATGGCGTTGGGGTCGGCGTAGCGGGCGCCGCCCCGGTCGTGGTGCAGATAGTGGAACTCGCCGACACAGGTGATGCCGGCGAGGGCCATCTCGGCGTACACCGCGCGGGCCAGTGCGTGGTACGTCTCCGGGGTCAGCCGGTCGGCGACGGAGTACATCACCTCGCGCCAGGTCCAGAAGGTGCCGGACCCGACCTGGACGGTGCCGCGCAGGGCGCGGTGGAAGGCGTGCGAGTGGGCGTTGGCGAGCCCCGGCAGGGTGAGTCCGCGCAGGATCTCCGCACCGGGCGGCGGGGTGTCCGTGCCGGTGCGGACGGCGGTGATGCGGCCGTCCGCCACCTCGACGGTCACGCCGGGCTCGACGTAGTCACCGAGCCAGGCGTGCTCCAGCCAATAGGTCCCCTTGGTCACCTGCGGGCCAGTCCTTCCAGTACGTCGGCGAGCGCACGCACCCCGGCCACGCAGTCGTCCTCGGCGGCGAACTCGGCCGGGGAGTGCGAGACACCGGTGGGGTTGCGCACGAACAGCATGGCGGTCGGCACGCTCGTCGCGAGAATCCCGGCGTCGTGCCCGGCCCCGGTCCCGAGCACGGGCACCTTCAACTCGGTCTCCCGGCCAAGGAGTCGGGCGAGCTCGTCGCGCAGCGCGTGATCGAACTCCACGACGGGCGTGAACGACTCCCGTACGACCTCCAGGTCGATCCCGTGCGCGTGCGCGTGCTCCCGCGCGGCCCGCTCGATCTCGGTGACGACCGTGTCCAGGGTCTCCTGCCCGTCGGCCCGGGAGTCGAGCCACCCGCGCACCAGGGAGGGGATGGCGTTGACCCCGTTGGGCTCGACGGCGACCTTCCCGAACGTCGCGACGGCACCGGCGAGTTCGGCGGCCCGCCGGGCGGCGAGCACGGTCTCGGCGTAGGCCGGCATCGGGTCCCGCCGGTCGGCGAGTCGTGTCGTCCCCGCGTGATTCGCCTCCCCCCGGAAGTCGAACCGCCACCGCCCGTGCGGCCAGATGGAACTGGCGACCCCGACCTGGTCCCCGGACAGGTCCAGCGCCCGCCCCTGCTCGACGTGCAGCTCGACGAAGGCACCGATGCGGGCGAGGCGTTCAGGGTCGGCCCCGATGGCCTCGGAGTCGTATCCGGCGGCCTCCATGGCCTGCGGCAGCGTGACACCGTTCCCGTCGGTGAGCCGGTGGGCCTGCTCGACGGTGAGCTGTCCGGCGGCGAGCCGCGAACCGACACAGGCCAGCCCGAACCTGGCCCCCTCCTCGTCCCCGAAGTTGACGATGCCGAGGGGGCGGTCCAACACCGCTCCACGCGACCGGAGTTCATCCAGCGCGGCAAAGGCCGACACGACCCCGAGAGGCCCGTCGAAGGCCCCGCCGTCCGGCACGGAGTCGAGATGCGACCCGGTGACGACGGCATCCCCCTCGGAGGGATCACCGAACCAGGCCCACTGGTTGCCGTTCCGGTCGACCTCGTAGGCCAACCCGCGCGCTTCGGCCTGCTCCCGGAACCAGTCCCGGCAGTCGGCGTCGGCACCGGTCCAGGCGTAGCGCCGGTAGCCGCCGGAGGCGGAGTGACGCCCGACAGGGAGCAGCTCAGCCCACATGCTGTGGAAGGACGGCCGACGAACAGCACCCCGCTCCGACCGTGGGCAGTCGTTCCGCAGGGCGATGGGGGTCCCCCCTGCTCGAGCGGAGTCGAGAGCTTGGGGGAGGGTGGGCGCGGTCGAAGCCGCAGACGGCAACGCCCCGTCAGCCCCCACCGAAGAGCTGCCGTCCCTCACGCCTCGTCACCCTCGCGCATAGGCACCCGAACCCCCCGCGCCTCGGCAACGGACTCCGCGATGTCGTACCCCGCGTCCACATGCCGAATGACACCCATACCGGGGTCATTCGTCAGCACCCGCCGAATCTTCTCCCCCGCCAGCTGCGTGCCATCAGCCACAGTGACCTGCCCGGCATGAATCGACCGCCCCATGCCAACACCACCACCATGGTGGATGGAAACCCACGACGCCCCGGAAGCCACATTCACCATCGCGTTCAGCAACGGCCAGTCGGCAATCGCGTCCGACCCGTCCAGCATCGCCTCGGTCTCCCGGTAGGGAGAGGCGACGGACCCGCAGTCGAGGTGGTCCCGACCGATCGCCAGCGGAGCGGCAAGCTCACCGCTCGCGACCATGTCGTTGAACCGCTCCCCCGCCTTGTCCCGCTCCCCGTACCCGAGCCAGCAGATCCGCGCGGGCAGCCCCTGGAAGTGCACCCGCTCGCCGGCCATCTTGATCCACCGGGCGAGGGACTCGTTCTCGGGGAACAGCTCCAGCATCGCCTTGTCGGTCTTGGCGATGTCGGCCGGGTCGCCGGAGAGCGCGGCCCAGCGGAAGGGGCCCTTGCCCTCGCAGAAGAGCGGCCGGATGTAGGCGGGGACGAAGCCGGGGAAGGCGAAGGCGCGGTCGTATCCGGCGAGTTGGGCCTCGCCGCGGATGGAGTTGCCGTAGTCGAAGACCTCGGCGCCCGCGTCCATGAAGCCGACCATCGCCTCGACGTGCCGGGCCATGGACTCGCGGGCGCGGGTGGTGAACCCGGCCGGGTCCTTCGCGGCGTAGGAGGCCATGTCCTCGAAGTCGACGCCGACCGGAAGGTACGCCAGCGGGTCGTGCGCGGAGGTCTGGTCGGTGACGATGTCGATGGGGGCGCTCATGGCGAGCAGCTGCGGGACGAGTTCCGCCGCGTTGCCGAGGACGCCGATGGAGAGCGGGCGGCGGGCGTCGCGGGCCTCGGTGGCGAGCTGGAGGGCGTGCTCCAGGCTGTCGGCCTTCACATCGAGGTACTTGTGCTCGATGCGGCGCTCGATGGCGCGGGGGTCGACGTCGACGCAGATCGCCACGCCGTCGTTCATGGTGACGGCGAGCGGCTGGGCGCCGCCCATGCCGCCGAGTCCCGCGGTCAGGGTGATGGTGCCCGCGAGCGTGCCGCCGAACTTCTTCGCGGCGACGGCGGCGAAGGTCTCGTAGGTGCCCTGGAGAATGCCCTGGGTGCCGATGTAGATCCAGGAACCGGCGGTCATCTGGCCGTACATGGTGAGGCCGAGGGCCTCCAGGCGGCGGAACTCCTCCCAGTTGGCCCAGTCGCCGACGAGGTTGGAGTTGGCGATGAGGACGCGCGGGGCCCACTCGTGGGTCTGCATGACGCCGACCGGGCGGCCGGACTGGACCAGCATGGTCTCGTCCTGCTTGAGGGTGCGCAGCGTGCGGACCATGGCGTCGAAGGAGCGCCAGTCGCGGGCGGCCTTGCCCGTGCCGCCGTAGACGACGAGCTTGTCGGGGTGCTCGGCGACCTCGGGGTCGAGGTTGTTCTGGAGCATCCGCAGGGCGGCCTCCTGCTGCCAGCCCAGCGCGCTCAGTTCCGTGCCGCGCGGTGCTCGTACGGGCCGAGGTCCTGACATCGTCTGCTCCTCCTGTAGCTACGGCTATTCACATCCTCCAGTCGTGAATAGGGCTAGTCAATAGCGTGGGGCGGCCACGTCCGCGCGTCGCGGATGTTTGGCTGGAAGCGACGACAGAAGCGAGGACGGCAGGAGGGGCACCCGTGAAGCAGGGCACCAAGCACGGCATCGGCACCGAGCACCGCACCGAGCAGGACCTCCCGGAGCACATCCACCCCGAGGACGACGGCGCACAGACCCGCGCCACCCGCCGCGACGCCGCCGTCCGCGCCGCCGTGGCGCAGGGTCTCCTCGGCCCGGACACCCCGCTCGTCGCCCTCCTGGACGTCACCGGCATCCGCGCCTCGGCGGCCGCCCTGCGCGCCGCGTTCGACGCCGTGGTGCCGCCGGGCACCCCCGTGCTGCACGCCTTCGCCGTGAAGGCCGCCCCGCTGGTGCCGGTGCTGAGCCTGCTGGAGGCGGAGGGCCTGGGCGCCGAGGCGGCGAGCCCCGGCGAACTGGCGCTGGTCCGCGCGGCCGGGATCCCCGCGTACCGCACGGTCCTTGACTCCCCCGCCAAGACCACCGGCGAGCTGCGCGAGGCGCTGGCGCTCGGTGTCGCCGTGAACGCGGACAGCCCGCAGGAGCTGGACCGCCTGGACGCGCTGGTGCGGGCCGCGCCGACCCGTTCCCCGCTCGGCGTCCGGGTCAATCCGCAGCTCGGCGCGGGCTCCATCGGGGCGACCTCGACGGCGACGGCGACCTCCAAGTTCGGGGTGGGCCTGCGCGACGAGGGGGCCCGGGAGTGGGTGGTCCGAGCGTTCCTGGACCGACCGTGGCTGACCCGGCTGCACACCCACACCGGCTCGCAGGGCATCCCGCTGCCGCTGCTCGCGCGGGGCGTGGCGGAGGCGTACGCGCTCGCGGAGGAGGTGAACGCGCGGGCGGGGCGGCGGCAGATCGACACCGTCGACATCGGCGGCGGGCTGTCGGTGGACTTCGCCTCGGAGGCCGAGGGACCCGGGCACGAGCGGTACGCGCGGCTGCTGGCCGAGGAGGTGCCGGGGCTGTTCGACGGGCGGTACGGCCTGGTGACCGAGTTCGGCCGGTCGCTGCTGGCCAAGCACGGCACGGTGGTGGCCCGGGTGGAGTACGCCAAGAGCACGGGCGGGCGGCGGATCGCGGTGACGCACGCGGGGGTCCAGGTGGCGACGCGCACGGTGTACGCGCCCGAACTGTGGCCGCTCAGGGTCGCCGCGTACGACGCCGAGGGGCGCCCCAAGGCCGGGCCCGAGGTGGTGCAGGACGTGGCGGGGCCTGCCTGTTTCGCGGGCGACCTGCTGGCCGAGGGACGGCCACTGCCCGCGCTGGAGCAGGGGGACTTCGCGGCGGTGCTGGACACGGGCGCGTACTCCTTCGCCCACCACTACCCCTACAACTCCCTTGCGCGGCCCGGGATTTACGGCTTCGTGCCGGACGGTTCGGGAGGGGTGGCGTTCGCGACCGTACGGGCCCCGCAGACGATGGCGGAGATCGTGGCCGAATCCGGAGGGGCGCACGCGGCCGCGATCACCACCCTGGGTGCGTCCGGCAGCCGTTGACGCGGGCCGTGTGGTCCATGGACAAAGAGACCAACGCCCTTGAAACGCGGGCCAATCAACCCACACTAGTACGCCGGGCGCACGTTCCAAAGGAAAATGCCAAAGCCCTCACTCGCCACGCACACGATGCGTAGTGTCGTTGTCACTCAACCGGAGTCACAGGCGGGAGGGGAGCCACGGTGCCCGGAATCGACGAGTGCTTACTGGAAGCCATGCGGCTGCCCGGTGCCCGGGGGGCGGCGCTGGTGGACTGGACGAGCGGACTGGCCCTCGGCACCGTCGGGGAGGCCCCCGGCGGCGACCATGAGACGACGGCCGCCGAGGCCGCCGAACTGGCCCGGATGACCGCCGAGCACGGCGCGTTCGCCGCCGCCGGACCGGACGAGGGACGGCCGCCGGTCGAGGACGTGATCGTCAGCAACCACGACAGCTACCACCTGCTGAGATTCGTGGACACGTCCTTCGACAGCAGCGTGTTCCTCCATCTGTGGCTCGGCCGCGAGGAGGGCAACCTCGCCCTCGCCCGCATCCGGCTCGGCGAGATGGCCTCCCGGCTGGTGCTGGGATGACCGTGGTCGAGATACCTCCGCCGCTGCCGGTGCGGGACAGGACGAGCCCGCACGAGAGGGCCGCGGGCGCGGTCTCCCCGATGCTGCGGCGGCTGGCCGAGGAGGAGGCCACCGGCGTCCTCGTCCGCGAGCACGGCACGCTGTATCTGGTGCGGGGGCGGGTGGTGCACGCCGAGAGCCCTTTCGCGCCCGGCCTGGACGTGCTCCTTACGGCCCACGGCACCCTCGCCGTCACCGCCTGGCAGCGGGCGGCCGAGCGGACGGCGAGCGTCCCGGAGGCCGCCCGGCTGCTCCTCGACTCCGGGCTGCTGCCCGAGGGCGCGCTGGAGCTGTGCCACCTGGACGCGCTGTACGACGCCGGGTACTTCGCGCTCGCCCCGAGCAGCACCCCGGGCCGCTTCCGCTACGACGGCTCGCCCACCGCGGGCCCGTTGCCCTCGGTCCCGGTGGTCGCGCTGGAGCGCGAGACGCTGCGCCGCCGGCTGCTGCTGCACCGGCTGTGGCCCGACCCGGCGACCGACAGCGCCCCGCTGGTGCGGGCCGCACCGGTGGCGGCGGCGCCGGTCACCGCCCGCCGCAGGGCGGTGCTGGACCGGGCCGACGGCGTCCGCACGGCCACCCTGATCGCCTGGGAGCTGGGCAGGCAGGCGTTCCACACGCTGGTGGACGTCCGCCGCCTCGCCGCGGCCGGACTGCTCGCCCCGGTGCACCGGGCGCCCGACCCGCTGCCGCTCCCGCCGACTCCGCCCCTGCTGACGGTCACCGACCCCGACATCGCGCTGCTGAAGAGGCTCAGGGATGCGCTGGAGGCCCTTTGAACGGCACCGCCCCGCCGAGAGGACAGAGCTGATGCTGCGTGAACAGGACCTGGAAGCCGTCCTGGACGAGCTGCGGCGGCTGCGCACCCGGGTACCCCAGCTCACCGGCGCCCTCGCGGCGGGCGTGGACGGCCTGGTCGTCGCCCACGACACACCGGGCGTCGACCCCGACGGGCTCGCGGCGCTGACCGCGGCCGCGCTCGGCGTCTCCGTACGCGTCGCCGAGGCCACCGGCAACGGCGGCTTCCGCGAGCTGCTGGTGCGCGGCGAGCGCGGCTACGTCGCGACCTACGCGGCCGGGCGCACCGCCGTGCTGACCCTGCTGGCCCAGGACCGGGTCAACGTCGGGCGGCTGCACCTGGAGGGCCGCCGCTCCGGCGCCCGGGTCGGCGAACTGCTCGACGCCGCCGAGGCGGAGGCGCGTACCCGTCCCGTCGAGCGGCCCGCCCGCGCCGTGCCCCCGCGCACCCGCACCCCGCGCGTCCTGCGCACACCGACCACCGAGACACCTACCGCAACCGACAGTTGAACCGCGAAAGGACCCCACCATGGCGAACACCGAGACGGCGCTGAAAGAAGCGCTCACGACCATCGAGGGCGCCACGGGCGTCGCGCTGGTCGACTACACCAGCGGCATGGCGCTGGGCACGATGGGCGGCAGCAAGACCTTCGACCTGAACGTCGCCGCCGCGGGCAACACCGACGTGATCCGCGCCAAGATGCGCACCATGGAGCACCTGGGTCTCAACGCCGAGATCGAGGACATCCTGATCACGCTGTCGGACCAGTACCACCTGATCCGCCTGCTCACCGGGCGCGGCGGCAACGGCCTCTTCCTGTACCTGGTGCTGGAGTCGGGCCGGGCCAACCTGGCGATGGCCCGGCACCAGCTGAAGCGGATCGAGGCGGAGCTGGAGGTCTGATCAGACGGCGGCCGGAGTACGGCGGCGGGCCCCGCCCGGGGCCGCGTCGCCGGCCGCGACGCCCGTGGCGCGCAGCCCCTTGACGGCGTTGCCCGCAGGAGCGCCGCCCCGGTCGTCCAGCCAGTCCACCCGCACCCACAGCAGGGCGTCCAGGGCGCGTTCGCGCCGCCCGATCCAGGCGGCCTTGAGCCGCAGTCCGAGACCGGCCCCGGCGAGCAGCAGACCCCCGGCCACAGGCACCGCGAAGGCGCTGCCGAGCGCGGCGGCGAAGGCCAGGAGCAGCCACCAGCGGTGTCCCCGGCGCCAGTTACGCACGGACACCCGGCGGTCCTGGAGCACGTCGTGCCGTCCCGCACGGACCGCGCCGCGCGCGAGTGCCACGTACCGTTTCCGGCGTGTCAGCGCCACCAGGGCGGCGGCCCCGGCGAACAGCACAACTCCAGCCAGGATGCCGGGCGTTCGGCCCGTCAGCCCCGACGGCACCGCGCCGGTCCCGGCCGCGATCACCCCGAGCCACCCCAGCGGAGCGGCTCCGGCCCGTACGACGACGGCCACCCGGGCCAGCCCGTGTCCGCCGCGTCCCTCGCGTCCTTCACGCGCCACGTCACCCTCCCGTGTCACGGTTGCGTCGATCACCCGGCCCGCGCCGGGGATCACCCTGTCAGCGCGGCACGCTAGCGCCGGAACCTGAGACGAGCCTTAAAAGCGCGCCGGTTCACTCCACGAACAGCCCACGGGCCGCGGCCCGCGCGTCGAACTCCTCCAACCGGGCCTGCGCGTCCGGGAGTCCGTCGCACAGCGCCTCCAGGAGCACCCGGCCGAGCATCATCGGCGCGCACGGGGTGTCGAAGGCGAGCCCGGTGCCGACGGCGGCGGGCAGCAGCAGGTCGGAGTGCTTGGCGACCGGCGCGAACACGGAGTCCGCGACGGTGACGACGGTCAGCCCGGCCTCCTTGGCGTGGGCGAGGGCGTCGAGGACCTCGCGTGGATGCCGGGGCAGTGCGAAGCAGAGCAGCGCGGAGGCACCGGCCCGTACGGCGGCGTCGATCCGGTCCTGCACCATGGAGCCGCCCTCGTCGAGCAGCCGTACGTCCGGGTGGACCTTGGCCGCGAAGTACGCGAAGCCGAAGGCCTGCGGGGCGGCCGCACGCAGCCCGAGCACCGGCAGCGGCCGCGAGGCGGCGAGCAGGAGGCCCGCCTGCTGGACCGGCGCCGGGTCCGCGAGCAGGTCGGCCAGATGCCGCAGATTCTCGATCTCGGCCTCGACGGCCTGCTGGTACTCGTTGTACGAGCCGGTCTCGGCGGCCGGTTCGACGGGGACCACCTCGCGCAGATGGCGGCGCAGCGCCGGGTAGCCGTCGAAGCCGAGGGCGACCGCGAAGCGGGTGACCGAGGGCTGGCTCACCCCGGCCAGGTCCGCCAGCTCCACGCTGGACAGGAAGGGCACGTCGGCGGCCCGCCGCACCATGCTGTGCGCGATGCGCCGCTGGGTCGGTGTGAGCCGGTGCCCCTCGAAGAGCGCCTGCAACCGTTTCGCAGGACTGTCGCCCACACTCATCCCTCTCGCCGCCCCCACCCGCTATTCACTCCGAACGCTCCCTGCATACCGTTATACAGGGGCGGAGTCCGCAGTGCCCGGGGTATGGCGGACGAGGGCGGAGAAAGGGAAGGCGCGAGCGCGCGGAAGGCGGCTTGCGCGGGGACCGCCGCACCCCCGTCACCGGGGGGCGGGACGACGGCGGTCCCCGCGAGGGACGCGCGCCGGGTCAGGCCCGGCGAGGGCGTCCTTGGCGTCCATGGAGGTCCGGGAGCCGCTCCGGAGGTTCCTGGGACGCCGTACGGCACCGGCCCGGGCGGGGAGCCGCTCCCGCCCTGCCGGTACCCACTACTGTGCGGGACCCGTGTTAAGCACGTGCTGCGCGCACGTGACACTCAGATGCCGCGTGCGCCACGGGTCGGCGAGAACGGCGCAAACGCCTTAGCGCGTGCCGCCCTTGGCCAGGAAGGACAGCAGGTCCTGGCGGCTGACGACACCGGTCGGCTTGCCCTCGACCAGCACGATCGCGGCGTCCGCCGAGCCGAGCACCTGCATCAGGTCCGCGACCGGCTCGCCGGAGCCGACCTGGGGCAGCGGGGCCGACATGTGCTTCTCCAGCGGGTCCTCCAGCGAGGCCCGCTGGGAGAACAGCGCGTCCAGCAGCTCGCGCTCCACGACCGAGCCGACGACCTCGGCGGCCATCACGTCGGGGTGACCGGCGCCCGGCTTGACGACCGGCATCTGCGAGACGCCGTACTCGCGCAGGACCTCGATGGCCTGGCCGACGGTCTCCTCCGGGTGCATGTGCACCAGGGAGGGGATGGAGCCGTGCTCCTTGTCGCTGAGCACGGCGGCGACGCGGGCGCTGGGGCCCTCGTCCTCCAGGAAGCCGTAGTCGGCCATCCACTCGTCGTTGAAGATCTTCGAAAGGTACCCGCGGCCGCTGTCCGGGAGGAGGACGACGACCACGTCGTCCGGGCCGAGCCGCTCGGCCACGCGCAGCGCGGCGACGACCGCCATGCCGCAGGAGCCGCCGACGAGCAGGCCCTCCTCCTTGGCGAGGCGGCGGGTCATCTGGAAGGCGTCCTTGTCGGACACCGGCACGATCTCGTCGGCCACGGTGCGGTCGTAGGCGGTGGGCCAGAAGTCCTCGCCGACGCCCTCGATCAGGTACGGACGGCCGGAGCCGCCGGAGTAGACCGAGCCCTCCGGGTCGGCGCCGATGACCTGGACCTTGCCGTCACTGGCGTCCTTCAGATAGCGGCCGGTGCCGGAGATGGTGCCGCCGGTGCCGACGCCCGCCACGAAGTGCGTGATCTTCCCCTCGGTCTGCTCCCAGAGCTCGGGGCCGGTCGAGTGATAGTGGGAGAGCGGGTTGTTGGGGTTGGAGTACTGGTCCGGCTTCCAGGCGCCCGGCGTCTCACGCACCAGCCGGTCGGAGACGTTGTAGTAGGAGTCCGGGTGCTCCGGGTCCACGGCGGTCGGGCAGACCACGACCTCGGCGCCGTACGCGCGCAGCACGTTGATCTTGTCCATGCTGACCTTGTCGGGGCACACGAAGATGCACTTGTAGCCCTTCTGCTGGGCCACGATGGCGAGGCCGACGCCCGTGTTGCCGCTGGTGGGCTCGACGATCGTGCCGCCCGGCTTCAGCTCGCCGCTCGCTTCCGCCGCCTCGATCATGCGCAGGGCGATGCGGTCCTTCACGGAACCGCCGGGGTTGAAGTACTCCACCTTGGCCAGGACGGTGGCCTGGATGCCCTCGGTCACGTTGTTGAGCTTCACCAGCGGGGTGTTGCCGACGAGGCTGATCATCGAGTCGTGGAATTGCACCGTTGTCTCCGGTTGCTTGCAAAAACAGTGGTCGTAGTTGTTTCCGCCAGCCTACGGCCCCCGGGTGACGCCGGACGGACCTTCACTCCCTGTGGAGATTGGCGCACATGCCGTACGGGGCAAGGAGTGGGTGTACGGCTAGGAGGAGGTGGCGGCGTCGCATGGCGAACCTGTCGAGGGCGAGAGTGGCCCGGCGCATCGCGGCCGGGGCGGCGTACGGCGGCGGCGGTGCCGGGCTGGTCGGGGTGGCCGCGGTCGGCCTGGTGCTGGCCGAGATGCGGCTGGCCCGGCGCCAGGTGAGCAACGGGGCGACCGGCGGCCGGGTGCCGCAGGCCGACGGGGTGTACGGCGCCGGGTTCGAGGAGCCCGGCGAACCGCCGCTCCGGCTGACCCTGCTCGGCGACTCCACGGCGGCCGGGCAGGGTGTCCACCGGGCGGGGCAGACCCCGGGCGCGCTGCTGGCCTCGGGGCTCGCGGCGGTGGCGGAGCGGCCGGTGGTGCTGAAGAACGTGGCGCTGACCGGCGCGCAGTCCGACGACCTGGAGCGCCAGGTCGCCCTGGTGCTGGCGTCCCCGCTGCCCGTGCCCGACATCTGCGTGATCATGATCGGCGCGAACGACGTCACCCACCGGATGCCCCCGACCCGCTCGGTGCGCCATCTCTCGGCGGCGGTACGGCGGTTGCGCACGGCCGGCGCCGAGGTGGTCGTCGGCACCTGCCCCGACCTCGGCACCATCGAACCGGTGCAGCAGCCGCTGCGCTGGCTGGCCCGGCGGGCATCGCGGCAGCTCGCGGCGGCGCAGACCATCGGGGTCGTGGAGCAGGGCGGGCGCACGGTGTCGCTCGGCGATCTGCTCGGCCCGGAGTTCGCGGCGAACCCCCGGGAGCTGTTCGGCCCGGACAGCTACCACCCCTCGGCGGAGGGGTACGCCACCGCCGCCATGGCCGTGCTGCCGACGGTGTGCGCGGCGCTCGGCCTGTGGCC
>NZ_WWIR01000395.1 GCF_009863025.1 Streptomyces sp. SID4985
CGGCCGTGGTGGTCGCCGCCGCGCTCGCCGCCGTACCCGACGACTCCTGGACCGCGCGCTCGCTGCGCCGCGCCGTCGCCGTCGCCCACCGGGGCGAGCGCGCGGTCCGCTCCGCCGTCGTCATCGGCGGCTACCCCTGGACCGACCTCGCCCCCGAGGCCGTCGCCCTCGCCTTCGGCGCGTACGCGGCGGCCGACGGCGACTTCCGCGAAGCGGTGTTGACGGCCGTCAACATGGGCCGCGACGCCGACACGACAGCCGCGGTCGCGGGCGCCCTCGCCGGGGCCACCCAAGGCGTCTCCGCCATCCCCGCCGACTGGGCCGCCGCCATCGGCCCCGCCCGCGGCCGCTGCCTCCCCGCCATGGCCGGCCATCACATCCTGGACATCGCGGAACTCCTGGTCCCGGAGGAGGGCGGCAAGTGGGGCGAGGCACTGGCCGTCCCGGACTTCCTGCCGGTGGAGGTACGGGAACTGGTACGGGGCGGGGCGCTCCGCGAGGTGGTCACGGCGGGGAACGGGGCGGTACCCGAAGAGGTACGGGAACTGGTGGCGATCGGAAGCGAAGAGGTACGGGAACTGGTGACGGCCGGGAGCGGCGCGACACCGGAAGCCGGGGCGGCATCCGCAGCGCCTCCCGCCGGGAGCGCGCTGCCGTCCGGCCCTGCCGACCCCACCGCCCCCGCCCCGGACACCCGCACCCGCACCCGCACCGACTCGGAGGTCCCCGCATGAGCCGCCGTATCGAAGGACTGCTGCTCGGCCTAGCCGCCGGGGACGCCGCCGGGTGGCCCGCCGCGCGGCACCGGGCGGCGCGGATGCCCGAGTGGACGCGGCGGCTCACCCGGGAGCTGGACACGTTCGCGGAGCAGAACGCGACGACCACGCTGCCCGTACCGGTCGCGCTGAACCAGCCCCCGGAGCCGCTGCGGCTCGGCCCCTCCGACGACGCGGAGTGGGCGGCGTTCGCGGCCGAGGCGGTGCTGCGGGCCGGGGACGACGTGCTCGGGGACCTCAGCCGGGAGCGCAGGATGCGCGCGGCCATCGACCTGACCTGGACGGCCGTGGCCGCGGAGGTCGCGGCGGCGGCGGACCGGGCCCCGGAGATCGAGTCGGCCGTACTGCCGCTGCGCGCACGGATCTCGGTGCGGGCGGGCCTCGGGAATCTGGCCGCCGGGCTGCGGCCGCCCGCCACCGGGCACGACAACCCGCACTACTTCGACGACGCCGCCTGCGTGCGCGCCTGCGTCCTCGCCGTGGCCCACCCCGGCGATCCCCGGCGCGCGGCGGACCTCGCGGAGTTCGATGCCCGCTACACCCAGGACGGCGACGGCGTGCACGGCGCGCGGGCGATGGCGGCGGCCCTGGCGTCGGCCCTCGACGGGGCGAAACCGGACGAGTGCGTGGCGGCGGCGCTCGCGGAACTCCCGGCCGGGACGGAGATCGGCCGCAACGCCCGCCAGGCGCTCGCACTGGTCGCGGACAGCGGCTCGGCCTTCGAGCTGATCCCTCTCCTGGAGCACCGGATCGTCGATCATGTGTACAGCTACGGCGTCGCCGCCGCCGAAACGGTCCCCGTCGCGCTCGCGCTGACCGCCGCCTCCGGGGGCCGCATCCGCGAGGCCGTCCCCGCCGCCGCCTGTCTCTCCCGGGTCGCGGATTCCGCTCCGGCGCTGGCCGGGGCGCTCACCGGCGCGCTGGGCGGCGGCCCGTGCGTACCCGGAACCTGGCGGGACGCGTGCCGCATCCTGTCCGGCTGCGCGCTCCCCCGCCTCACCGGTACGGACCTCGTGGAACTCGCCGGGCTGCTGGAAGCCGCACAACGGGCCCGACCGGAGGGATGATTCGGGCATGACGCCCGAAAAGGAAGAAACCCTCGGACCGGAGGCCAACGGTCGCGAAGGCTCCGGCACCCCCGGCCCGGGACTGACCGCACTGGACGCGCGGATCACCGGGGCCCTGGTCGGCGCCGCCGTGGGCGACGCGCTCGGCGGCCCCGTCGAGGGCTACTCCCCCGACCAGATCGCCGACCGCCACGGCGGCCGCGTCCACGGCTTCGTCGGCCCCTGGAACGGCGACGAGTGGCGCACGGCCCGCCCCATCGCGCCGTACCACAAGGGCGACGGGCACGTCACCGACGACACGTTGATGACCCACGCGCTGATCCGGGTCTACGAGCGCGTCCGCGACCACCTCGACGCCTACGCGGTCGCCGACCACCTGGTCCCGGACCTGATGACCAACCCCCGCTGGATCCCCGAGCTGGAGGCGGAGGCGCTGCCGCTCCAGCGGATCTTCCTGGCCGAGAAGTGGCTGGTGGCCCGGCTGGCCTACGGTCATGTGGACCCCCGTGAGGCGGGCAGCGGAAACATCGTCAACTGCGGTGCGGCGATGTACATGGCCCCGGTCGGCCTGGTCAACGCCGCCGACCCGGCCGCCGCGTACGCCGAGGCACTGGACGTCGCGGGCGCGCACCAGTCGTCGTACGGCAGGGAGGCGGCCGGGGTGTTCGCCGCCGCCGTGGCCGCCGCGGCCGCGCCCGGCGCCACCCCGGACTCTGTGGTGGCGGCCGCTCTGGCACTGGCGAAGGACGGCACCCGCGAGGCGATCGAGAAGGTCTGCGAAACCGCCTCCGGGTACGGCGACTTCGAGTCGGCGCTGGTCCCGCTGCGCGCGGCGGTCACCCCGTACGACACGGTCGGCCCCGACTACCGCGCCCCCTCGCTCGGCGCCCGCCGCCCCTCGCGGCTGCACTCCATCGAGGAGCTGCCGGTGGCGCTCGGCATGGTGCTGGTCGCGGGCGGCGACTACCGGCACGCGGTGCTCGGCTCGGTGAACTACGGGCGCGACTGCGACTCCATCGCCACCATGGCGGGCGCGATCACCGGCGCGCTCGGCTCGCCGGTGCCCGAGGAGTGGGCGAAGACGGTGGCCGAGGCCAGCCGCCTGGACCTGTGGGCCCCGGCACGGGAACTGGCCGGGGTCGCCCGCGAGGTCTTCGCGCGGGACGTGACCCGGCGGCGCGCGCACGAGCGGGCCTTCGCCGCGCTCGGGGACCCGGCATGATCCGGCTGACCTGGGTCCAGCCCGAGGACCTGCTCGGCCACGAGATCCGGCAGGCCCGCCTGGACGGCCGGGAGCCCGCGCGGATCGAGGCACGCTGGAAGGCGGCGGGCGGCCCGGACGCCCCCGAGCGCGCCGGTGCCTCCCCGGAACCGGTCTCCCGCTCGCTGCGGCTGCTCGCCGAAGACCTTCTCGACGAACTGGCCGATCTGCCCAGTGCGTTGAAGGCGGACGAGCCGACGGAGTGGACCGCGCTCACGGCCGCCTGCCCCGACTGGCCCGCCCCGCAGCGCCGTACCGGCGTCTCCCCCGCCGCCCTGGAGGCCGCCTGGCTCGGCCGCGCCGCCGGGTGTCTGCTGGGCAAGCCCGTGGAGAAGCTGCCGCTGAACGGCATCCGCGCCCTCGCCGAGGCCGCCGGGAACCGCCCGCTGACCACCTGGTTCACCGCCGAGGGCGTCCCCGCCGAGCTGCTGGCCCGACACCCCTGGAACCGCCGCTCGGCCGCCACCTCGCTCGCCGAGAACATCGACGGGATGCCCGAGGACGACGACCTCAACTACCCCCTGCTCAACCTGCTGCTGCTCCGGCGGCACGGCCGCGCCTTCACCACCGACCAGGTGGCCGCGCTCTGGCTGGACGAACTCCCGCCCGGCCGCACCTTCACCGCAGAACGCGTCGCCTTCCGCAACCTCCTGGGCGGCGTCGAACCCCCGCGCACGGCCCGGTACCGCAACCCGTTCCGCGAGTGGATCGGCGCGCTGATCCGCGCCGACGTCCATGGCTGGACCAACCCGGGCGACCCGGCGGCCGCCGCCGAACAGGCGTACCGCGACGCGGTGTTGACCCACACCGCGAACGGCGTCTACGCGTCGATGTTCATCGCCGCCACCCTCGCGGCCGCCGCGACCGGCACCATCGACGTGCACGCCTGTCTGCGCACCGGCCGCACGGTCGTCCCGGCCCGCTCCCGGCTGGCCGAGGCCATCGACCACGCGATCCAACTGGCCCACGAACACGACGACTTCGACGACGTGGTGGACGCGCTGCACGCCCGTTACGACGCCACCCACCACTGGGTGCACGCGATCCCCAACACCGCCCTGATCACCGCCGCCCTCACGCACGCGGACGGCGACTTCTCCGGCTCCATCTGCCGTGCGGTGTCCGGCGGTTGGGACACCGACTCCAACGGCGCCACGGCGGGCAGCGTCGCGGGACTGCTCGCGGGCTCCCCCGAGGCGCTGCCCGAGCGCTGGCGGGCCCCGCTGAAGAACCGGCTCGCCACCACCGTCGCCGACTTCGACGGCACCGGCTTCGACACCCTGGCCCACCTCACCCACCTGGAGGCGACCCGACCATGACCCACATCGCGGTCCTCGGCAGCACCAACATGGACCTCGTCACCTACGTCGCCAAAGCCCCGCAGCGCGGCGAGACCGTGACCGGGCGCGAGTTCCACACGGTCCCCGGCGGCAAGGGCGCCAACCAGGCCATCGCCGCCGCCCGGTGCGGCGCCACCGTCTCGATGATCGGCGCGGTCGGCAACGACGCCTTCGGGATCCGGCTGCGCGACACCCTCGAACACTCCGGTGTGGACACCGACTTCCTGCGCACGGTCGAGGGCCCCTCCGGCACCGCGCACATCGTCGTGGACGACGAGGGCGGCAACTCCATCGTCGTCATCCCCGGCGCCAACGGCACCGTGGACCACCTCGCCCCCGGCGACGAGGGCGCCCTCACCAACGCCGACGCCCTGCTGCTGCAGCTGGAGATCCCGCTCGACGGGGTCCTCGCGGGCGCCGAGGCCGCCCGGCGGCACGGCGTGCGCACCGTGCTCACCCCCTCCCCCGCCCAGCCGCTGCCCCCCGAACTCCTCGAAGCGACCGACCTGTTGATCCCCAACGAGTACGAGGCCATCACCCTCACCGGCCGCATCGACCCGCGCGAGGCGGCCACCGCCCTGCTCGACCTGGTGCCGGAGGTCGTCGTGACCCTCGGCGAGGCCGGAAGCCTCTACGTCGCACGCGGCAAGGAGCCGCTGGCCGTACCCGCGTCCTCGGTCACCGCCGTGGACTCCACCGGCGCGGGCGACACCTTCGCGGGCGCGCTCGCGGTCGCCCTCGCCGAGGAACGGCCCATCCGCGAGGCCCTCATGTGGGCGTCCGCCGCGGCGGCCCTGTCGGTGCAGCGGGAGGGCGCGTCGGCGTCGATGCCGTACCGCCAGGAGATCGAGGCGCAGTACACCGCATGAGCAGCCGAGACGAGAACACGCCCCGCGCCCCGCGCCCGTCCGTCCAGCCGCTGGACGGGCTGCGCGTCCTGGACCTGGCCACGCTCTTCGCCGGTCCCCTCGCCGCCACGATGCTCGGTGACTTCGGCGCCGAGGTGATCAAGGTGGAGCATCCCCGGCGGCCCGACCCCTCTCGGGGGCACGGCCCGGCCAAGGACGGGATCGGCCTGTGGTGGAAGGTGCTCGGCCGCAACAAGCGCGCCATCACCCTCGACCTGTCCCGCCCCGGCGGCCGCGCGACCCTGCTGCGGCTCGCGGCCACCGCCGACGTGGTGATCGAGAACTTCCGCCCCGGCACCCTGGAGAAGTGGGACCTCGGCTGGCCGGAGCTGTCGGCCGTCAACCCCCGCCTGATCCTCACCCGGGTCACCGCCTTCGGCCAGTTCGGGCCGTACGCGCACCGGCCCGGCTTCGGCACGCTCGCGGAGGCCATGAGCGGCTTCGCGGCGCTCACCGGCGAGCCGGACGCGCCGCCGACCCTGCCGCCGTTCGGGCTCGCGGACTCGGTCACGGCGCTGGCGACCTCGTACGCCGTGCTCACCGCGCTCGCCGCCCGGCACCGCACCGGCGCCGGGCAGGTCGTGGACATGGCCATCATCGAGCCGATGCTCGCCGTGCTCGGCCCCCAGCCCACCTGGTACGACCAGCTCGGCTATGTGCAGGAACGCACCGGCAACCGCTCCGCGAACAACGCCCCGCGCAACACCTACCGCACCGCCGACGGCTCCTGGGTCGCGGTCTCCACCTCGGCGCAGTCGGTGGCCGAGCGGGTGATGCGGCTGGTGGGCCGGCCGGAGCTGATCGAGGAGCCGTGGTTCGCGAGCGGCGCCCAGCGGGCCGCGCACGCCGACGTCCTGGACGCGGCGGTCGGCTCCTGGATCGCGGCCCGCGACCGGGACGAGGTGCTGGCCGCCTTCGAGAAGGCGGAGGCGGCGATCGCCCCCGTGCAGGACGTACGGGACGTGTTCACCGACCCGCAGTATCTGGCCCTGGACACGGTCACCACCGTCGCCGACCCGGACCTCGGCCCGCTGAAGATGCAGAACGTCCTCTTCCGGCTCTCCGCGACCCCCGGCGCGATCCGCTGGGCAGGCCG
Source organism: Streptomyces sp. SID4985 (assembly GCF_009863025.1). Classification (GTDB taxonomy): domain Bacteria; phylum Actinomycetota; class Actinomycetes; order Streptomycetales; family Streptomycetaceae; genus Streptomyces. The sequence continues at coordinate 6,449 of NZ_WWIR01000395.1, forward strand.
GGGACACGGCGCCGACACCGAGGACGTGCTCACCGAACTGGGACTCGGCCCGGCCGAGCTCGGCGCCCTGCGCGAGGAGGGCGCCCTGTGACCCGCACCCCGCTGACCTGGCTCTACGTCCCCGGCGACCGGCCCCATGTGGTGGACAAGGCGCTCGTCGCGGGCGCCGACGTGGTGGTGATCGACCTGGAGGACGCGGTCGCCCCGGACCGCAAGGAGTACGCCCGCACGGCCACCGCCGAACGGCTCTCCGAGCACCAGCCGGTCCCGGTGCACGTCCGGCTGAACGCGGCCGAGGGCCCCTGGGGCGCGGCGGACCTCGCCGCGCTGGCCTCCCTGCCCGGCGCGTCCGGACTCCGGCTGCCCAAGGTCGCCTCCCCCGACGAGGTACGGCACACCGCCGTCCTCACCGCACTGCCGCTGTACGCACTCCTGGAGTCCGCCCTCGGTATCGAGCACGCCCACGCCATCGCCCGCGCCCATCCCTCTCTGCGCGGGATCTCGCTGGGCGAGGCGGACCTGCGGGCCGATCTCGGGGTACGGGCGGACTCGGGGCTCGACTGGTCCCGGTCCCGGGTGATCGTCGCCGCCCGCGCGGCGGGACTCGCCCCGCCCCCGCAGTCCGTCCACCCCGACATCCGGGACCTGGACGGTCTGGCCGCCTCCTGCGCCCGGGGCCGCGCCTTCGGCTTCCTGGGGCGGGCCGCGATCCATCCGCGCCAGCTCCCGGTGATCGAGCGGGCCTACCAGCCGACCCCGGCCGAGCTGGAGGAGGCCGAGACCGTGGTCAAGGCGGCCGCCGCCGAGCAGGGCGCCCAGGCCCTCCCCGACGGCCGCTTCATCGACGCGGCGACGGTGGCCCTGGCCCGGCGCACACTGTCGCTGGTACGGCGGGGCTGAGGGCGGCGCCCCACCGGGGCCGTACACGCGAAGGGCGCCCGGGGAATCCCCGGGCGCCCTCCGTGTGCCTGTGCGCGTCAGCCCTTCTTGGCCTCGGCGGTGTCCTTGACCTCGGACGCGTCGGCCTCGGGCTCGTCGGACTTGGCCATGTCGACCTTGGCCGCCACGTCGGCGGTCTCCTTGGCCTCGGGCTCGGCCTTGCCCGACTCGGCCTTGCCGTTCTCGGGCTTCGCCTCGTCCTTGTCCTTGGCGTCCTTGCCGTCCTTGGCGTCCATGCCTTCCGGCTTGTCGCCCTCGGGCTCGGCGTCCTTCGCCTCGGTGTCCCCGGCGGCGCCCGCCTCCACGATCGGCTCGCGGCCCGGCCGCATCCGCGCCGAGAGGATCATGTACGTCACCGCGAGCAGGAAGACGATCAGCGCGGTCCAGTCGTTGAGCCGGAGGCCCAGGATGTGGTGGGCGTCGTCCACGCGCATGTACTCGATCCAGCCGCGGCCCACGCAGTAGGCGGCGACGTAGAGCGCGAAGGCGCGGCCGTGGCCCAGCTTGAAGCGGCGGTCGGCCCAGATGACCAGGAAGCCGACGCCGACGCACCACAGCGACTCGTAGAGGAACGTCGGGTGGTAGTAGCCCGGCACCCGGCCGCCCTCGGAGGAGGTGATGTGCAGGGCCCAGGGCAGATGGGTCTCGCGGCCGTACAGCTCCTGGTTGAACCAGTTGCCCCAGCGGCCGATGGCCTGCGCGAAGGCGATGCCGGGGGCGACGGCGTCGGCGTAGGCGGGCATCGCTACGCCCCGGCGGCGGGCGCCGATCCAGGCACCGAGCGCGCCGAGCGCGATGGCGCCCCAGATGCCCAGGCCGCCCTCCCAGACCTTGAAGGCGTCCACCCAGTTCCGGCCCGGGCTGAAGTACAGCTCGTAGTCCGTGATCACGTGGTAGAGCCGTCCGCCGACGAGGCCGAAGGGCACCGCCCACACGGCGATGTCGGCGACCGTGCCGGCGCGGCCGCCCCGGGCGACCCAGCGCTTGTTGCCGAGCCAGACGGCGACGAAGACGCCGATGATGATGCAGAAGGCGTAACCGCGCAGCGGAATGGGGCCGAGGTACAGCACCCCGCGCGACGGACTGGGAATGTAGGCAATATCCATGGCAGGGTCGACGCTACCGTGCCGGGCCGCGCGGACGCCGGGCGACCGGGCTACGGCTCCATAACGGGCAGGTGAGAAACGTGGCTCACCCCCGGTCGGCGTCCTCCACCATCTGCTTGAGCTTCTCCGGGGTCATGCTCTGGTCCTGGTAGATGTTCTTGCCGTCGAACAGGACCGTCGGAGTCCCGCCGAGCTTGGCCGCCTCGAACGCCTGGTGCGAGCGGTTCACCCAGCTGTTGTGCGTGCCGTCCTTCACACAGGCGCGGAAGGCCGGGGTGTCCAGGCCCTTGACCTTGCCGGCGAGCTGGATCAGCTTGTCGGCGCTCGCGAAGGCGTCGTCCGTCTCCTCGGGCTGGTTGGCGTAGAGCACGTCGTGATAGTCGCGGAACTTGCCCGCGTCCTGCGCGCAGGCGGCGGCGTTGGCCGCGCGCAGGGAGCCGGTGCCGCCCAGGTTGCCGTCGATCAGCCGGACCAGGTGGTAGTCGACGCGGAGCTTGCCCGCGTCCGTCAGCTCGTGCAGCACCGGGCGGTACCGCACCTCGAAGGCCTGGCAGGCCGGGCAGCGGAAGTCCTCCCAGACGGTGAGCGTCGACTTGGCGCCGTCCTTGCCGACCGGGATCGCGAGGCTGTCCTTGCCCTGGGCGCCGGAGGGGGCCACGACCGGGCCCGCGTTCTTGCTGCCCTTGTCCTTGCCCGCGTTCGCGGCGATGACGCCGATCACCGCGGCGAGGCCGAGGACGCAGACCACGCTCGCGCCCACGATCAGCGCCCGGCGCCGCCTCTCCGCGGACTTCTGCTTCTCGCGCTCCGCCGCAATCCGCTGCCGGGCGGTGCGCTTTCCGTCACGGTTCTTCTCGCTCACACCCCCAGAACGAACCGGGGAGGCGCATTGCGCCTCCCCGGCCGTAGGTCCACCCGTTCGAGTGACCACGGAGTTCCGTGCCCGTCGGGGCGGCGGCTCAGACCGTGCCGCGCACGCCCTTCGCCAGGTCGGCTGCGAGCGCGCGGACCCCTTCGAGTCCCGCGGCCTCGTCCGGGGCGTCCAGCATCCGCTTGACGAAGGCCGAGCCGACGATCACACCGTCGGCGAAGCCCGCCACCTCGGCGGCCTGGGCCGCGTTGGAGACGCCGAGACCGACGCAGACGGGCAGGTCGCCATTGGTGGCGCGGGTGCGCTCCACCAGGTCCTGGGCCTGCGCGCCGACCGACTCGCGGGTGCCGGTGACACCCATCAGCGAGGCCGCGTAGACGAAGCCGCTGCCCGCCGCGGTGATCCGGGCGAGCCGCTCGTCCTTGCTGCTGGGGGCGACCACGAAGACGGTCGCGAGACCGTGCTTCTCGGCGTGCTCGCGCCACAGCGCGGACTCCTGCACCGGCAGGTCGGGCAGGATGCAGCCCGCGCCGCCCGCCTCGGCCAGCTCGGCGGTGAACCGCTCGACGCCGTAGCGGTCGATGGGGTTCCAGTACGTCATGATCAGCACCGGCTTGCCGGTGGCCGCGTGCGCCTCGCGGACCGTGCGCATCACGTCCGCGATCTTCACGCCGCCGCGCAGCGCGATGTCGTCGGCGGTCTGGATGACCGGGCCGTCCAGGACCGGGTCGCTGTGCGGCAGCCCGACCTCGACGATGTCGGCCCCGCCGTCGAAGACGGCCTTGATCGCCTCGATGCCGCCGTCCACGGTCGGGAACCCGGCCGGGAGGTAGGCGATGAGCGCGGCGCGGTCCTCGGCCTTGGCGGCGGCGAGGGTGTCGCTCAGCAGCTGTACGTTCCCGCTCACTTGGCGTCCCCCTCGATCTCGGCGGTGTCGGCCGCGTCGGCGGCCACTTCGGCGTCGGTGTCGTAGAGGCCGAAGTAACGGGCGGCGGTGTCCATGTCCTTGTCGCCGCGCCCGGAGAGATTGACGACGATCAGCCCGTCCGGGCCCAGTTCCTTGCCGACCTCCAGGGCGCCGGCGAGCGCGTGGGCGCTCTCGATGGCCGGGATGATGCCCTCGGTGCGCGAGAGCAGCCGCAGTGCCTGCATGGCCTCGTCGTCGGTGACGGCGCGGTACTCGCCGCGGCCCGAGTCCTTCAGGAAGGCGTGCTCGGGGCCGATGCCCGGGTAGTCCAGACCGGCCGAGATCGAGTACGGCTCGGTGATCTGGCCCTCCTCGTCCTGGAGGACGTAGGAGCGGGAGCCGTGCAGGATGCCGGGCTCGCCCTCGGTGAGGGTGGCCGCGTGCTCGCCGGTCTCCACGCCGTGTCCGGCGGGCTCGCAGCCGATCAGGCGGACGCCCTCGTCGGGGATGAAGGCGTGGAAGAGGCCGATGGCGTTGGAGCCGCCGCCCACGCAGGCGATGGCGGCGTCCGGGAGGCGTCCGGCCTGCTCCAGGATTTGGCGGCGGGCCTCCACGCCGATGACGCGGTGGAAGTCGCGCACCATCGCCGGGAACGGGTGCGGGCCCGCGACAGTGCCGAAGAGGTAGTGCGTGTGGTCGACGTTGGCGACCCAGTCGCGGAACGCCTCGTTGATGGCGTCCTTCAGGGTGCGGCTGCCGGACTTCACGGCCACGACCTCGGCGCCGAGCATCCGCATCCGGGCCACGTTGAGGGCCTGGCGCTCGGTGTCGATCTCGCCCATGTAGATCGTGCAGTCGAGACCGAACAGGGCACACGCGGTGGCGGTGGCGACGCCGTGCTGGCCTGCGCCGGTCTCCGCGATGACGCGGGTCTTGCCCATGCGCTTGGTGAGCAGGGCCTGGCCGAGCACGTTGTTGATCTTGTGCGAGCCGGTGTGGTTGAGGTCCTCGCGCTTGAGGAACACGCGGGCGCCTCCGGCGTGTTCGGCGAACCGGGGGACCTCGGTCAGGGAACTCGGGCGGCCGGTGTAGTTGACCATGAGGTCGTCCAGCTCGCGGGCGAACTCCGGGTCCTGCTTGGCCTTCTCGTACTCGACGGCGACCTCGTCCACGGCGGCCACGAGGGCCTCCGGGATGAACTTGCCGCCGAAGGCGCCGAAGTACCCCTCGGCGGTGGGGACTTGACCTTCCGGGTCAGGGAAGAAGTAGTTGCTGGGCATGCCAGTACCTCACGGTGAGTGCGTGTGAAAAGACACTATTCGCCGTGGGGGCGGGGATTCGTCTGTTGGCCGCGAGCCGTCAGTGGCTTGTCGCGCCCACGCGGCGGAGCCGCATGATCGATCGGAGCCCCGCGCCCCTACAGGTCGGCTGTCGCCATCGCATGCCGTTGATCTGGCCGGGCTCCGCGCCGATGTGGTACCTCACCCTGCGGCCGTGGACCCGGCGGGCCGGGGCGCGACAGCCACGGGGACGGCAGCCGCGCGCGAGGCGGGCGTGGCGGTCCACGGTGGCGGTCAGGGTGAGGGCGGTCATCGGGGTCAAGCCTACCGGGGGATCAGCCGCGGCCGTGCCGGAGCGCGGGGTGCTCGCCCGCCGCCACCAGGTCCGCCACCGCCGTCTTCGGGTCGCGGCCCGTGACCAGGGACTCGCCGACCAGGACGGCGTCGGCGCCCGCGTTGGCGTAGGCGATCAGGTCGTGGGGGCCGCGCACGCCGGACTCCGCGATCTTGACGAGCTCGTCGGGGATCTCGGGGGCGACGCGCTCGAAGGTGGTGCGGTCGACCTCGAGGGTCTTGAGGTTGCGGGCGTTGACGCCGATGATCCGGGCGCCCGCGTCCACGGCGCGCTCCACCTCGTCCTCGTCGTGGACCTCGACCAGGGGGGTGAGGCCGATGGAGACGGCGCGCTCGATCAGGGACTCCAGGGCGGGCTGCTCCAGGGCGGCCACGATCAGCAGCGCGAGGTCGGCACCGTAGGCGCGGGCCTCCCACAGCTGGTACGACGTGACGATGAAGTCCTTGCGCAGGACCGGGATGTCCACGCGGGCGCGGACGGCCTCCAGGTCGGCCAGCGAGCCGCCGAAGCGGCGCTGTTCGGTGAGGACGGAGATGACGGAGGCACCGCCCGCCTCGTAGTCGGCGGCGAGTCCGGCCGGGTCGGCGATGGCGGCCAGCGCGCCCTTGGAGGGGCTGGAGCGCTTGACCTCACAGATGACCTTGACGCCGTCGCCCTTGAGCGCGGCCACCCCGTCCTTGGCGGCGGGCGCCTTGGCGGCACGCTCCTTGAGCTCGTCGAGGCTGACGCGTGCCTGGCGCTCCGCGAGGTCGGCCCGGACTCCGTCGATGATCTCGTCGAGCACGCTCACGGGAGCGGCCCCCTTCCAGACGGTCGTGAAGATCAGGCTGCTACGCCTGCGGGGTTCGAAAACCCGTGGTCACTGCGATGGTATCCGCAGGAGGTGCCTGACTTCGCATCCGGTGCTCGGCGGTCCCCTTACCTGGACTTTCGTAGTTGATCAAGGATGCAACCAGCCACCGAACGGCAGGTTCCGGACGACGGTGAACACCAGGAGGGCGCCCCCGCTCACCCACAGCACGGCGGGTGCGACGTCGATCCGCAGCGGCCTTCCGCGTGCCGCCCGGACGGCCCACACGGTCCACAGCACGGCGAAGGCGGCGTAGGCGGCCACCCCGAACGCGTTGTCGCGCAGCGCGCCGAGGAGGTCGCCGTGGACGAAGGCGTGGGCGCTGCGCAGGCCCCCGCAGCCGGGGCAGTACAGCCCGGTGAGCGCGTACAGCGGGCAGACCGGATAGTGGCCGGGCTGATTCGGATCCACGGCCCCGACGTAGGCGAACGCCCCGGCCACGGCCACGAGCGCCCCGGCCGGCGCGGCTAGCCGCTGCCACAGGGGGGCGGGCGCCGGGGCGGCGGAGGGGTGCGGGTGGCCGGGTGCGGGCGGGGTGTCGGCGTTCACGCTGGCATTGTGCCGCGCGGGGTGCGCGGGCGCGCGGGGTGAGGGGTCCAGTCGGTAACCGCGTCAACGCAGGTTCAGGGCACGACGTGCCGCGCTGATGACGTTGTGGGCGTCGGCGCCGTACACGGCGGACTCGCGCAGGGTGTTCCACGTCCGGAGGTAGAGGGCGACGCTGTCGGCATCGTCGAGCCACAGTTCCGCGTGCCACGTCTCGGTGACCACCTGGCGGTCGTCGTAGATCCAGAACCCCAGACCGGGCGGAACCTTGAGGGACGCGGTGAGCGGGACGATGCCGAGTTCCACGGTGTCCATGCCGATGACCCCGGTAAGGCGGTCGAGCTGGACCGCGAGCACCGAGGGCGAGCAGACCAGGGAGCGCAGGACTGGTTCCCAGAGGATGATGTGGTACCGCCTGCCCCCGCTGTACAGCAGCTCTTGCCGCTTCATCCGGGCCCGAACGGCTTCTTCAACGTCCCTGGGCGACCGGTGCAGTTCGACGGAGCGGGTCAGTACGGCGCGCGCATAGTCGGGGGTCTGGAGGACACCCACGATCCATGAGGACTCCCAAGCCCGCAGCACCCTCGAATTGGCCTGCGCGTCGTTGTGGGCGTCCTGTACGGGCTTGTGTCCGCCGACAAGCTGGCGCCGCCATGAGCGGATGTGCGACTCGAACCCCGCCAGCCTGGCCCGAAGCTCGCCGTACGACGCGGGCCGGCCGCACGCCGCGGCCCACTGCTCAAGGTCTTCGGGCGTGGCCGTCTGCTTGCCCAACTCCAGCTTCGAGACCTTCGAGTTGGGCCACCCGAGCTTGCGGGCCAGGGCGGTACCGGTGAGCCGGCCGTCAGGGCAGGACAACCGAAGCTCCCGGAGCCGTATCCCGAGAGCTTCGCGGGCCTGTTGGTAGTCGGTGCTCACCGGCGCATACCTGCTTTACTCCTCCTTCGCGGCCAGCTCCGCCACGAACTTCCTGAACGGCGTGGCGTAGTGCTGTGCCACGTCCCGCAGTCGGTTGTACTGGTTGACGCGCGCCGGTTCCGTGATCAGTTCGGCACCCGTCAGGTTGTCGTCGTCATCGAAGATGCACACGGCGACGATGTGCGAGTCGAAGATCCAGAAATCCTCGTCAGGCAGGTTGACGCGCTTGGCGTCCTCGCGCCACATGTTGCGTACTTCCTCGCCACAGGCGGCGTTCTTCTCGGCGTGCGCGAGCAGGTACCGCTGCCCCTCGGTCGGCGGGTTGTCCACGATGCGCACCCGGCCGACGTACACGCCGTCCGCCGTCTTGGCCCGGATGCCCCGGCTCCACGGGGTGTCGAGGTCCCACGTCGGTGCCTCGCCCCGGGCGAACTGGGCGTAGGTGTCGGTGGCCTCATCAACCGCGTAGCGCTTGCGCATCTCCAGGTGCCACGCGCTGTGCTGAAAGTTCTCGAACAGCTGGGCAAATTGCTCGGGAGTGAAGATGCGAGGCTCGGTGTCGCGGTCCTTCGGGCCGAAGTCGATCAGCGTGTTGCGAGGCTGCGAGGCATCACGATCGGGATCTCGTCCTCGCCGATGTGCTGGAGCTGGGCGAGGGCTGCCGGGTCGGTGAGGCGCGGCCCGTGCACGATGACCTCGCCCGTGTCGAGGTCCTCATGGATCGCCGGGCAACCACCTTCACCGCTGCCCGTCCCGTTGAAGCGCAGTCGTCGGGCCATGATCAGTTCCTTTCGCCGGAGGCTGACCGCCCCAGCATGGCCCGGAGGAAGCGGCTGGACCACGGGTTTCGACCGCCTTCATGCGAAAAAGTGAGCTACGCAAGCCAGCTCGCGAGAAAAACCGAGAAAACAGCGTACCGAACCCCAACAGGCCAGTCCTAGCGTCCAGTTCATGGCGACCAAGGAACAGCAGGACATCGACCCGTTCACGGCGATGGAGTCTCTCAGGGAAGCACTGGCCGAGGTCGGCGTCGTCCTGCCCTCCCTCACGGTGGATGCCGCATCGCCGCAACTGCGGCTCGTCGACCTGGGCCGTGTGCGCGCGGACGTGGCCGCACGGCTGGCCAACGCGCTGCGGAAGGGCGGTCAGGAGTGAGCGGAAGAGCTGATACGACGCTGTGTGAAGGCAAGCTCCCGTATCCCGCCGGAACGTCGGAGTCCCCGTGACGACGCCGACCAAGGTGGCTGCCCTCGTCGGCCCCGGAGACCGGATCGGCTACGAGGGGCAGTGGCGCACGGTCAGGGCGGCCAAGACCGGCATCGGCGCGATGGGCGGCCTGTTCGTGGTCGTCACCTGGGAAGAGGGCGGAACCGAGCGCTTCCGCGCCGGGGACGAGCTGCTACTGGGACAGCCCGGGGCGGCGTAGGTCCGTCATGGGGTGCCCGTCGCTCCCCCAGGGCACAGAAACGCCCCGCCGAATACCGGCGGGGCGTCCTCATGCGCTTCCGGGGCCGCCCCTCGGACGCGGAGTGCCGGGGCGGTCAGCTCTCGGCGGTGACCGGCTCGCGGGGCGTGGCGGTGGTCAGGTGGGTGATCTGGCCGCTCTCCTTGGGCTGGCCGAGGCCCATGGAGCGCATGATCATGCCGACGACGCCGCCGAGGACCACGATCACCATGCCGGCCCAGAAGCCGAGCGGCTGGGCCATCACCATGAAGGCGCCCGCGACGCAGAAACCGATGAAGGCGATGATGACACCGGTCCAGGCGGCCGGGGTGTGACCGTGGCTGCTGCCCGCCATGACTTGCTCCTAGCTGCTGTGTACGTGACGTACGTTTTTGAAGGCCGCCGGTCGGTACGGGCCGGACGCCCGACGCCCATTGTCGCGCACGCGCGCGGGAGACCGACGCGGGGGTCGAGTCTGGTTGGCCACACCCGTTGACCACACCTGCGGCGGGGCTCAGGTGCCGGTGGGGTCCTCGCCCCGGTCCAGGGCCTTCCACATCTCCTCGGGACGCTCGGGGTCGACCGGGCGCGCCGTGCGCCGGGGACGCTGCGCGCCGCGCTCGTAGCGCCCGGACATGGCGGGCCACAGACGGCCGTACCGCAGGGCGAGTACCCCGGCGAGCAGGATCAGCACACCGCCGACGGCCGCGACGTACGGCCAGCCGGTGTGGGTGAGGGCGGCGACGGTGGCCGAGGTGTCGCCGGTGGCGCGGGCGGCCTTCTCGTCGAGCGCGGAGCCGTCGGAGACTCCGGCGAGGGCGGCGGCGACGATGCCCGCGCCGGAGAGCGCGAGCAGCCCGGCGACGGCGAACCGGCCGGCCCGGCGGACCGCGAAGACGGCGACCAGCGCGGCCAGGCCCACGACGGCGAGCGCCGCCGGGACTCCGGTGACGTCGCTGCCCTTGGCGGTCAGCGGGAAGGTGCCGCCGGCC
>NZ_WWIR01000396.1 GCF_009863025.1 Streptomyces sp. SID4985
ATCAGCTCCTTGCCCGAGAAGCGGCCGAGGTCGTGGTGCTCGTAGACGTGCGAGACGGGGGCGGCGGGGCCGGAACCCTCGGACGCGGCGCCCGCCAGCTCGGGCGGCAGATGGGCGAGCCCGGACAGACCGGTCGCGACCACCACCGCGCGGGCCTGGAACGCCTCCCCCGAGTCCAGCTTCAGCTCGAAGTCGCCGCTCCCCCGCGCCCGCTCGACGGAGACCACCCGCACCTGCTCCAGACCGGGCACCAGCTTGCGCTGGAACCACTCGCCGTATGCGGTGAAGGTCTCGACCGGGATGATGTCCTCGTCGGTGACCAGCCGCCGGATCCCCGCCGCGTCGCAGTAGTCCGCGAGGGTGTGCCCCGGCTGCGGGCAGTCCAGGCTGGAGGCGGCGGGCGTCGACTTCAGCAGCATCCCCTCGGGCATGTGGTCGCGCCAGCTCACCATGGGGTCGCCGAAGACGCGGACGGGCAGCCCCCGCGCCCGCAGATGGGCCGCGGTGGACAGGCCGAACGGCCCCGCCCCGACGACTGCAACCGGTCGAATCACGAAGTCCCTCCCAGGACGCGTTCACGCCACTCCCGTGGCTTTGCCGCTTCGTCTTGCCGCTGCGCCTTGCCTTCGTGGGGTGTTGTTCTCGTGCTGCCTGTGTGCTGTCTCTTCGGGGATCAGGCGGTGCCGCCGCGGCGGTTGGTCCGCCACCGCGCGTAGAGGTGCTTCGCGCCCGGACGCACGAAGCGGGCCATCATCGTCAGGAACGGCATCGGGTCGTCCGCCGCGAGCCAGGCCAGTTCGGTGCCGCTCGCCCGCGCCGGGGCGTGCGGTGTGGTGTAGCCGCTACGGCGGTAGGCGAGGAGCGCGGGCAGGTCGATGTTCTCCACCACGTACCGGTTCCCGGAGCGCTGCGCGCCCTCGGGGACGGGCCGCCCGGTGAGGTTGAGATGCAGGGCGCGTACGACGTCGATGCCGGACTCGCTCTCGAAGAGCCGGAACTGGGCGCCCATGCGGGGGTTGAAGTCCAGGAGTTTGTACTGCCCGTCGCGCCGGTCGAAGCGCAGGTCCAGGTCGATGACCCCGCTGAAGCCGATCTCCTTGATGAACCGCGCGGCGAGGTCGGCGAGTTCGGGGTTGTCCACGACATACGCGTGCGCCGTCATCCCCGCGTGCGGCGGCCAGGAGCGCACCTTGACCCCGGTGAAGAGGGCGAGCGGGCCCGCGTCGGCGTCGAAGCAGGCGTGCACGATCCAGTCCTCGGCGGACTCCCTCGGCAGATACTCCTGGAGGATGACGCCGGGTTCCTCGCCCCAGTCGCGGGCGAGGTCGAGCAGCCCCGCGCGGGTGGCGATCCGGGTGGTGCCGCCCACGGCGGGCCGGCTGCGCCGGACGAACGCCTCGCGGTTCTTGGCCACCACCGGGAAGCGGGCCCGCTCGGCGAACTCGGCTATCTCGGCGTACGAGCGCGGGAACACCGTCACCGGAGTCGCGATCCCGTGCTCCCGGCACAGTTCGTGCAGCCCCTGCTTGCTGGCCAGGCGGCGCGGCAGCGCGGGGTCCACACGCGGGAAGAGGAACGGCCCGGCCAGCGCGTCCTGGTGCTCGGCGATGAGGACGGCGGCCTCTTCGTCGGTCGGGATCAGGACCGTGGGGCGGCCGATGTGGCGGCCGATCCGCAGCAGCCCCTCGACCAGGTGCTCCGGTTCCTCGGCCCCCGTCGTCGGCCAGACGAAGGCCCGCTTCAGATAACGGGACGCGGCGGCCGGGGTGTAGGCGTCCTCGGTGATCGCGTACATCGGCACGCCGATCCTGCCGAGACTCCGGATCGCGCCGACCCCGCCGTGATGCAGCGGATAGCCGCCGAACTTGACGATGAGACCCGGCACTTCACGGTCCGCCTGGACCGGCGCCCCGACGCGGCTTCCGGCCATGGGTCGTCCCCCCACGTGTCCCCCCTTTGGACCGGACCCACCCCGCCCGTGTCCCTCATGGACGCTAAGCCGGAACACTTCCCTCCGACAAGCGCTATTCGGACATTGCGAACTCTTTAGACATGGGGCGGACAACTCCCCGGCGGTCGCCCCAAACGGCCACGGAACCGCTCGTCAACGCGCCTCACAGTGCTGCCAATACAGCTGTTCCGGCCGTAACGTGTGGGCCGACCACATGGATGGCCACACCAGGCACGGTCCGGATGAGAGTGAGGCGGCACCCATGCCCCCCTTCGACGTCCCCGAGGGCGACCCCTTCGGTCCGCACAACCTTCCCTATGGCGTGTTCTCGCCCTCCGACAGTCCCGAACGGAGGGTCGGGGTCCGGCTCGGCGACCGGGTGCTCGACGCGGGCGCGGTCGCCAGGCAGCTCGGCTCCCCGGACGCGGACCTGCTCGCGCGGCCCACACTGAACCCGCTGCTCGCCGCCGGACCGGAGGCGTGGTCGCGGGTGCGCGGCGCGCTGACCACCTGGGTCACCGACCCCGCTCACGGCGCCGTTGTGGAACCCCACCTCCACCCCCTGGCGGAGGTCGGTCTCCACCTCCCCTTCGAGGTGGCCGATTACGTCGACTTCTACGCCTCGGAGAACCACGCCCGCAACGTCGGCCGCATCTTCCGCCCGAACGCCATCGACTCGCTCACCCTCAACTGGAAGCACCTGCCCATCGGTTACCACGGCCGCGCGGGCACGATCGTCGTCTCCGGCACCGATGTCGTACGGCCCTCCGGGCAGCGCAAGGGCCCCGACGACCCCGAGCCCGTCTTCGGGCCCTCCGTCCGGCTGGACATCGAGGCGGAGGTCGGCTTCGTGGTCGGCACGCCCTCCGCACAGGGCACCTCCGTCCCGCTGACCGACTTCCGCGAGCACGTCTTCGGCCTCTGCCTCCTCAACGACTGGTCCGCGCGCGACATCCAGGCCTGGGAGTACGTCCCCCTCGGCCCCTTCCTCGGCAAGTCCTTCGCGACCTCGGTGTCGGCGTGGATCACCCCGCTGGCGGCGCTGGAGCACGCGCGCGTGGCCCCGCCCGAGCGCACGCACCCCCTCCTCCCCTACCTCGACGACTCCGGCACCGGCCCCGGCGGCTACGACCTCCGCATCTCCGTCGCCATCAACGGCCAGGTCGTCTCCGAACCCCCCTTCTCCACCATGTACTGGACCGCCGCCCAGCAGCTCGCCCACCTCACGGTCAACGGCGCCTCCCTGCGCACGGGCGACCTCTACGCCTCCGGCACGGTGAGCGGACCCGCCGAGAACCAGCGGGGTTCGCTCCTGGAGCTGACCTGGAACGGCCGCGACCCACTGGAACTCCCGGACGGGAAGCGGGCGTTCCTGGAGGACGGTGACGCGGTGACGCTGACGGCGTGGGCGCCGGGGGCGGAAGGGGCCCGGGTGGGCCTTGGCGAGGTGAGCGGGCGGATCGTGGGGAGTTGAGCGCGGGCGGCCCGGGGCGCTGATGCCGGGGTGCCGCCGCGGAAGTTCCAACCGGGCCGTTCCGCTTCCCCGTTCGGCCCTCAGGACGACTGACGGACGGCCCTCCCCGCGTCATACTGACGTAACACGCACCACCGCCCCGCACCCCTTGGCCACCAGGAACCGGAGCCCCGGCATGACCGTCTGCCTGCTCCTGCTGAGCGCCGTCGCGCTGACGGCCGCGCTGCCCGCGCCCCGCGCGCTCACCCGGGCCGCGTGGCCCGACCGGGAGCCCGTGGTGGCGCTGTGGGTGTGGCAGTGCCTGGTCGCCACGGTGCTGTTGTGCTGTCTGACCGCGCTGGTGCTGGGCGCGGCGGCCGTCTTCCACACCGTCCGCGACCATGTGTTCGCACCCGCTCCGCCGGCCGTCACCGCCGCGTACGACCTCTCGGCCGCGCCGCCGTGGGCCGCCGTGCTCACGGTGCTGCTGGCCTCCGGGGCC
>NZ_WWIR01000397.1 GCF_009863025.1 Streptomyces sp. SID4985
GCCCGCACCACCGCCCCCGCCAGCCGCGCCCGCTCCGCCCCCGGCACCGCCGCCGCCCCCACCGGCACCCGCGCCGAAGCCCGCGCCCAGGGCCGCCCCACCACCGAAGCCCACCCCGCCACCGAAGCCGAAGCCCACCCCGCGCCCCACCGCGACCCCGGTGAGCTACCCGGCGTACCACCCCAAGCCCGCCCGGCGGACCGCGACCTCCACCACCTCGCCGGTCACCTACGTGCTGCTCATCACCGTCCCCCCGATCGTCGCCGTCGCCGCCCTGCGCCCGCGCTGACGCGGCCGCACCCCACCCCTGGAGGAATCACTTGTCCGATTGGCTTGTCCTGCTCCTGGCGATGCTGGGCGCGTGCGCGGTGGTTGTGATCATCACCCTCGTACGGCACAAGCGCGCCCCGGAGGACGAGGACCCCAACGAGACCCCGGACGTCATCGAGTACATGACGATGTGGATCGGTGTCGTCTACGCCATCGTCCTCGGCCTCGCGATCGCGGGCGTGTGGGAGGCCCGCAGCGCCGCGCAGGACCAGGTGCAGAGCGAGGCCCAGGCCCTGCACGAGATCTACGAACGCGTCCGCGTCTACCCGCCGGACGTACGCGACCGCATCCGCGGCGACATCGACGCCTACGTCTCCCACGTCGTCACCACCGAGTGGACGTCGATGACCGACAAGGGCGAAGTGACCGACAAGGGAGCGGAGTTGCTCGCCCAGGTCCGGCACGACGTCACGGACTACCGGCCGAAGAACGACTTCGAGGCCCAGGCGTACCAGCCGGTCCTGGACCAGCTGGCCGCCGCCGACCAGGCGCGCAACGCGCGTGCCGACTCCACCGGGGACACCATGCCGCCGGTGGTGTGGTGGGGGCTGCTCGCCGGTGCGGTGATCACCGTCGGCATGGTCTTCGCGCTCCAGATCCGGCGCACCGCACGGGAGTTGATCCTCGCCGGGCTCTTCTCCGCGACCATCGCCTTCATGCTCTTCCTGATCTGGGACTTCGACGCCCCGTTCAGCCGGGGCATCGCGGCGACGGCGGAGCCCTTCCTCAGCCTGTTCCCGGGCGCCAAGGGGTAGGGGGCGCGTTTCCTCCTGGCACCCCCGCGTATCACGGGTACACGAAGATGCCGCCGCGTCCCGCGACGGTCGGCGGCGGCATCCGGGGAGAGGGACGGTGACGTACGGCCGTCAGATCCGCCTCTCCCCCCGACGGCGCATCCAGAACACGCCGCCGCCGAGGAAGGCCGAGGCGACGAGTCCGCTGCCGATGGCCATGTCGGCCGGGGCGGGACCGCTCGAACTGCTGCCGCCGAAGCCGCCGTTGACCCCGCCGAGCACGGTGAAGGCGTTCGGGCTGGTCACGGTTCGGCCGCCGCAGTCGACGGTGATGTCGTAACGGCCCGGCCGGGCATGGCGGAAGATCGTGGCGACACCGCGCGCGCTGTTGTCGCGGAACGAGTTGAGCTGGGTGGTGCGGAAGACCTCGGAGTACACGCTGCCGCCCCGGCAGCCCTCCACGGTCACCGTGAGACGGCCACCGGCCGGGAGCACGTTGGGGGACACGTGGATGTTGCGGATGCCGCCCTCGCCGTGACCGCCGCCCCCACCGAAGTCGTCGTTGTCGCGGCCACCGCCGAAGTCGTCATTGCCCCGGCCGCCACCGAAGTTGTCGTTGCCCCGGTTGTTTCCGTTGCCGTTGTTGTTGCCGTTGAAGTTGTTGTTCCCGTTTCCGTGCCCGTTCCCGTTGTTGTTGAAGTTGTTGTTGCCGTTGCCGTTGCCGTGCCCGTTGTTGAAGTTGTTGTTCCCGTTGAAGTTGCCGTTCCCGTTGAAGTTCCCGTTGCCGGGCACCGGGACCGGAACCGGGACGACGCCCGAGGTTCCCGCCACGCCGTTCCCGTTGCCCATGCCGTCCGCGACGGCCACGGGCGCCGTCGCCGAGAGCACGGCGATGGCGGCGCACACCGCCGCCAAGGCACCATGGTTTCGCATCTGAATCCTCCGCGGGAGGCACCCCGGGTCCGGTTCCCGGGTCGATCGGCGAGAAAGCACCTCCCGACAGCACCATCGGGCGCGCGGAACACGCCCGCATGTCGAGAATGCTCCGTCCTGGTGAGCGAGGACTCCGTACGACAAGCACACAATCGGATGTTGTCGCAGGTCACGTGCCGTCAGAAATTTCCTGTGAACCGCAACTCGGATGGCGCACCGGGAGGCTGACGGGCCACCCGTTCGCTCCTCGCCCGTCGCCGCTCCCCGCGCGAGGGACTTAATTTCTTCCCATGCGCTGTGGACGTGGCCGCGACCACGTGACGAAGGGATGGCGAATGTCTGCCTCCGAGCCTGCGGAGTGGGAGGAGCGGCCGCGGCGGCGCGCGCCCTGGGGCGTCATAGCGCTCGTCCTGCTGACCGGTCTGGCCCTCATCCGCAACGGTTCGGGCGAGTTCGACGTGGGCCCGCCCCAGCCGGCCGCCGCGGCGGCCCTGGACACCGG
>NZ_WWIR01000398.1 GCF_009863025.1 Streptomyces sp. SID4985
GGCGACCGGCCGGCCGTCGGCGCGGAGGGTCACGTGGTCGGGGGCGGGCGGGGCCGGGTCCTGGTCGTAGCCGCAGACCATCTCGTAGAACTTGACGACGCGTTCGGTCTCGTAGGTGATCAACTCGGTCCACACCGGCAGGCCGTGGCGGTCGTCGCCCGGCGCCGTGGCGGGGTCCTTGTCCTCGCGCAGGCCGAAGACCGCGCCCGCCGGGTCCGCCGCGACCGCCGTGCGGCCCTCCCCGGCGCTGTCGAGCGGGCCGACGGCCACCGTGCCGCCGCACAGCCGGACCTGACCGGCCGCCAGGTCCACGTCGTACGAGGTGAAGAACGGCGTCCAGGCGGCCGGAAGTTGACGGTCCGGCGGTGATTGGCCGATACCCGCCACCTCCTGCCCGTCCAGCAGGGCCCGCGTCCGGCGCCCGGGGCCGGGCTCGAACTCCCAGCCGAACAGCGCCCCGTAGAACTCCTCGGCGGCGGCCGGCCGGTGTGTCAGCAGGCTCACCCGCCAGGGTGCGCCGGGCGCACGCGACGCCCGGGGTACCGCCGCCTGCCGTGCCTGGGTCATCCGCCACTCTCCCTCCGGCCCCGCACGGGGGCCGTGTCGCGTCCGCTCACCCGGAAGGGGCGCGCGTCACCCGAAGGGGGCGCACGCCCAGGGCGGAACCGGTGTCGGGTGTGCCGTACGTGCCTGGTGTCCCGTACGGAGGAAAAGCCGTCCTCCCGCGCACGCGCCCGGCGCACGATGCGTGCCCGGTCGCGTACGCCCCGTGATCGTGTCCGTCCGGCCGAGCAGAGTAGCCGTACCTGGACGCCGGGGCTACCCCTGGCGTATGGATGGACACCATGACAGTCATCATTTCCCCGTCCGAGCTGGCCCAGGAGCTGTCCGGGCAGGCGCCTCCCGTGCTGCTGGACGTCCGCTGGCAGCTCTCCGCGGCCAAGGCGGCGGGGGCGCCCGCCTTCGACGGCCGGGCCGAGTACGCGGCCGGGCACCTCCCCGGCGCGGTCTACGTCGACCTGGACCGCGAACTGGCCTCCACGCCCGGCGAGAAGGGCCGCCATCCGCTGCCCGACCTCGACGTCTTCGGCGCGGCCATGCGCCGCGCGGGCGTCTCCGCCGAGCGGCCCGTCGTGGTCTACGACGGTGGGCAGGGGTGGGCCGCCGCGCGCGCGTGGTGGCTGCTGCGCTGGACGGGTCACCCGGACGTGAAGGTCCTGGACGGCGGGTTGACGGCCTGGGACGGTCCGCTGTCCACCGACCGACCCGCCCCGGCGGAGGGCGACTTCGAGCCGTCTCCCGCGC
Organism: Streptomyces sp. SID4985; assembly: GCF_009863025.1. Lineage (GTDB taxonomy): Bacteria > Actinomycetota > Actinomycetes > Streptomycetales > Streptomycetaceae > Streptomyces. The sequence goes on from NZ_WWIR01000398.1 coordinate 1,306, forward strand.
CGACCGGCGTCCTGGACGCGGACGGCGCCGCCGAACTCGCGGGCGTCGGCGTGCTGTTCGACGCGCGGGCGGGGGAGCGGTACCGGGGCGAGGTCGAGCCCATCGACCGGGTCGGCGGCCACATCCCGGGCGCGGTGTCGGCGCCGACGACGGAGAACGTGGGCCCCGACGGCCGCTTCCTGGCCGCCGCCGACCTGCGCGACCGCTTCAAGGCGCTGGGCGTGTCCGACGACGCCCCGGTGGGCGTCTACTGCGGCTCGGGCGTCTCGGGCGCGCACGAGGTGCTGGCCCTCGCGGTCGCGGGCATCCCGGCGGAGCTGTACGTCGGCTCCTGGTCGGAGTGGTCCGCCGATCCGTCCCGCCCGGTCGCGGTGGGGCCGGACCCCCGGTAGACACACTGGAGGCGAGCACGCGGAAGCGGGGGCGCTGAACACGCCCCCGCAGTAAGCCTATTCGCACAAACGGTCGTACGACCTGTTTGCTCCCGCCGCTACTCCTGCTTCTTGCGCCGCGTCCCGAAGACGATCTCGTCCCAGCTGGGCACGGCGGCCCTGCGTCCGGGGCGCACCCCGTCGGCCTCGGCCTGGCGGTCGGTGGCGCCCACGAGCCGGTCGCGGTGGCTGCCGACCGAGCGGGGCATGAGCACGTCCGCGTACGCGGAACCGGCCGACGCGGCGGGCGCCGGGGGCTCCTCCGCCTCGGGCTCCTCGGGAGGTGCCTCCTCGGTCTCCGGCGGCCGCTCCGGCACCACCAGATCGCCCCGGAAGCTCGGCACGGCCTCCAACAGGCTGGTCAGCGAGTCCCGTTCACCGGCGGTGGTCTCCTCGACGGGCTCCGACGCCTGCGCGGGCAGGCTCGGCCGGTCGCGGTCGCCCCGCTCCAGGGCACGGTCCATCGTGCGGTCGCGCGGCAGCCGGGCGATGCGCGGCACGAACGGGAAGCTCGGCTCCGCCGAGCCGAGGTCGTCGGACTCCCCGATCAGCGAGCGTGCCTCGTCGTCCACGGCCTGGACCAGACGGCGCGGCGGGTCGTACGTCCAGCTCGCGGAGTGCATCTCACCGGCGACCCGGTAGACGAGCAGCACCTCCCAGGTGCCGTCGTCGCGGCGCCAGGAGTCCCACTGCACGGTGTCCTTCTCGGCGCCGCGCAGCAACAGCCGTTCCTGGACGGCCTCGCCGAGCGGCGGGCCGGAGTTCTCGCCGGGGCGGCGGACGGAGGTCTTGCGGGCGCGCTCGGCCATGAAGGCGCGCTCGGCGAGGACGGGGCCCTCGAAGCGTCGGACCCGGTCGACGGGGATGCCGGCGAGCTGGGCGACCTCTTCCGCGGTGGCCCCTGCCCGTATCCGCGCCTGGATGTCACGGGGGCGGAGGTGGCTCTCCACCTCGATCTCGATCTGGCCGAGGCGCGGGCGGTCACCGCGCACGGCGGCGCGCAGCCGCTCGTCGATCGGAAGGGTGTACTCCGTCGCGTCGGCAGCCTTGAGCACCAGCCGTGTGCCGTCATTCGAGACGGCCACGACACGCAGTTCGGGCATGGGGACCTCCCGGGTGGTGCCTGCCGACGTCACGTGCGTCGCTGCTTCCGCTAGTCGAGTGTGGCCTGCCCGGGTGCAGCCTGCCACAACCTTGCCGAGTTGCCCGGCGTGTCGGGCTCGGGCCCGAGTGCGCCGTTATGGCACGGTTACTTGTTCGCAACGCTAAGTGACGAACTCCATCACCCTGTGCAAGTAGTCCCCTCCCGGCGGTCCTGCGAGGCCCCGGACATCCTGGTGGGAGACCGGGCCCAGGGCTCGCAACAGTACTCCATTCGGACCACGCGCGTGGATTGGCGCGCCGCCCGAGTTCTGACAAGGGGTGCGTCTCGGCCGTGCGCGAGTCGGTCTGATCGGTCATCAACGTGGCGAACTTCACGCAATCGACAGAAACGGAACTAAAGGTTTCGCCCATACGTCCCTTCCTCGTGCAAATAGCCGGTCAAGGCCGGTCAGGTATGGGAAAGGCAGGCAGGTTCCGGGTATGGGTGAGACGCCCGAGACGGGTCGCAAGCGGTTCGACCTGAGCGTGCCCCAGGTGGCGGGCAGCGCGCTGGCCGCCGTCGTGGCGGCCAAACTGGCCTCCTACTTCGGGGTGTACGGCACGATCTTCGGCGCGGGGGTCGTCAGCATCGTGGCCACCTGCGGCGGCTCCGTCTTCCAGCAGGTCTTCCGGCGCACCGGAGAGCAGCTGCGCGAGGCCAAGACAAGCGGCCGGCCGAGGGCGCACGGGGCCGGTGAAGCAGCCGCCGTACCGGGGGAGTTCGGCGCGGGCACCGTCTACCGCGCGCGGGTGAAGAGCTGGAGGCGCCCGCTCGTCGCGGCCGCGCTCGTCTTCGGCGTGACCATGGCCGGTATCACCGTCTACGAGCTGGTCTCCGGCAGCAGCTTCAGCGGCGGAAAGGGCACCACGGTCAGCGACGCGGTCGGCGGCCGGAAGCCCTCACCCCACAAGTCCCCGGCCCCCGCACCCTCCTGGATCCCGTCCACCGGCACGGAGACGACCTCCCCGGGCGAGACCGCCCCGTCGGACGGCGGCGGTACGACGGCTCCGGCGACCCCCGACCCGAGCGCGAGCCCGAACCCGCCGGGCGGGCAGGACGCCGTGCCCAGCCCCGGCGCGACCACCCCGGCGCCGACGACGACGGACGCGCCGACCGCGAGCCCTACTCCCCGAGAATCCGCCGGGAGTAGTCGTTCTGGAACAGCCGTTCCGGATCAAGGCGGTTCCGCAACGCCCTGAACTCCCCGAAACGCGGATACACCCGATCGAAGTACTCCGCGTCACGGGTGTGCACCTTCCCCCAATGGGGTCGCCCCTCGTGCGCGGTGAAGATCCGCTCGGCCACGCTGAAATAGGCGTGGTACGGCGTGCCCCGGTACATGTGGACCGCGATGTACGCGCTGTCCCGGCCCGACGCGGTGGAGAGCGTGATGTCGTCGGCCGGGGCGGTGCGCACCTCGACCGGGAAACTGACGCGCAGCCCGGACCGCTCGACGGCCGCCTTCAGTTCGCGGAGCGTCTCGGCCAGCGCCGCGCGCGGCACCGCGTACTCCATCTCCACGAACCGGACCCGGCGCGGCGAGGTGAAGACCTTGTACGGGATGTCGGTGTACGACCGCGCGGAGAGCGCCCCGCTGGAGATCCGGGCGATGGCCGGGACGCTCGCGGGCGCCGCGCGGCCGACCCACTGGGCCACCTGGAAGACGCCGTTGGAGAGGAACTCGTCCTCGAACCAGCCGGCCGGCTGCCCCACCGGACGTGCCGGACCCGCGCTGCGGTTGTTGCGCTTGGTGTTGGTGCTGCCGGTGTGCGGGAACCAGTAGAACTCGAAGTGCTCGTTCTCCGCCCACAGTTGGTCGAACTCCGCCAGCACGCGGTCCAGCGGCATCGGCTCCTCGCGGGCGTGCAGCAGGAACAGTGGCTCCACGGCGAAGGTGACGGCCGTGACGATCCCGAGGGCGCCGAGCCCGATCCGGGCCGCCGCGAAGACCTCGGGGTTCTTCTCCCGCGAGCAGGTGAGCACCGAGCCGTCGGCGGTGACCAGTTCGAGCGCGGTGATCTGCGCCGCGATCGAGCCCGACTCGCGGCCCGTGCCATGGGTGCCGGTGCTGACCGCCCCGGCCACGGTCTGCTCCATGATGTCGCCCATGTTGGCCAGCGACAGGCCCTCGCGCGCCAGGGCCGCGTTGAGCCGCTTGAGCGGGGTGCCCGCCTCGACGGTGACGGTCATCGCCGTACGGTCGATCTTGCGGATGCCGGTGAGCAGTTCGGGCCGTATCTGCACCCCGTCGGTCGCGGCTATGGAGGTGAACGAGTGGCCCGTACCCACCGGTTTGACCCGCAGGCCCTCCTCGGCGGCCTTCCGCACCTCGGCCGCCAGTTCCTCCACCGAGGCCGGAGTCACCTGCCGGACCGGACGGGCGGTCACATTGCCGCCCCAGTTACGCCACGTGCCGTGCTTCCCGCTCGCCGTGCTGCTCAACGGTGCCTCCCCGACCCGTGACCGGCCTGCTGAGCCGGCGGTACCCGAGGAACCCGACCGCGACCGCGACGGCCCCGGCGGCGGCCGGAACCCCGTACCCGGCACGTGCCCCGGCGGCGTCGATCACCCAGCCGGCCGCGGACGAGCCGAGCGCGACACCGACGGCGAGGCCGGTACCCACCCAGGTCATGCCCTCGGTGAGGTTCGCGCGAGGTACGTGCTCTTCGACGAGGGACATCGTCGTGATCATCGTCGGTGCGACGGACAGTCCCGCAACGAACAGCGCCACGGCCAGGAGCGGCAGGTTCCCGACCAGTAGGAGGGGGATCATACTCACGGCCATCGTCGCCAGGCCCAGCAGCCACCGGCGCTCGGGCCGCCCTGCGAACCGCAGCAGGCCGAAGACCAGCCCGGCCGTGCAGGAACCGGCCGCGTACACGGCGAGCACCATGCTCGCCGCGCCCTTGTGCCCGCGCTCCTCGGCGAAGGCCACGGTCGCCACGTCGACCGCGCCGAAGATCGTGCCCGTCGCCGTGAAGGCCAGCACCAGCACCTGGAGGCCCTTCGAGCGCAGCACGCTGCCGCCGACGTGGTTCTCGTCGCGCGGGTGCGGCACCGGCTCGGTGGCCCGCTGGGCGGTCAGCCAGAAGACGCCGACGGCCAGGAAACAGCCCGCGAGCAGCGGGCCCGCCTCCGGGAACCAGGCCGTGGACAGGCCCACCGAGACGATCGGGCCGACGATGAAGCACACCTCGTCGACGACCGACTCGAACGAGTACGCCGTGTGCAGCTTCGGGGTGCCGCCGTACAGCGCCGCCCAGCGGGCCCGGACCATCGCGCCGAGGCTCGGCACCGAGCCGATCGCGGCGGAGAACACGAACAGCGTCCAGTCCGGCCAGCGGAAGTGCGCGGCCAGCAGGAGCCCGGTGGCGGCGGTCAGCGCGACCATGGTGGCCGGGCGCAGCACCCTGCGCTGCCCGTGCCGGTCCACCAGCCGGGATATCTGCGGCCCGATCACGGCGGCGGACAGCGCGATGGTGGCCGTGAGCGCGCCCGCGAGACCGTAGCGCCCGGTGAGCTGCGAGATCATCGTGATCACGCCGATGCCCATCATGGACAGCGGCATCCGGCCGACGAGACCGGCGGCGGCGAAGCGCTTGGTGCCCGGTTCGGTGAACAGGGCGCGGTAGGGGCTGGGCACGGCGGTCTCCGTTGTCCGGTGCGGGCGGTCCTGCTGCGGGGTGCGGACGGTCGCGCCGCATGGCTGTAAGGCGCGAAAGAGGCGCATACAGCTTACGAGTTAGGCAACCCTAACGCACCAGGTCAGCACGGGATACGTGGTGGCGGCACCGGGTCGTTTTCCCGGCTGTCGGTGCCGGGTGGCAGGATCGGAGGCATGCCAGACGCGCTCGATGTCCCCCCGCCGGACGCCGGTCCCTACGACGCCCTCCTCCTGCTCTCCTTCGGCGGCCCCGAGGGCCCCGAAGACGTGGTCCCGTTCCTGGAGAACGTCACGCGCGGGCGTGGCATCCCCAGGGAACGCCTCAAGGAGGTCGGACAGCACTACTTCCTGTTCGGCGGCGTCAGCCCGATCAACGAGCAGAACCGCGAGCTGCTCGACGCCCTGCGCAAGGACTTCGCCGAGCACGGCCTCGACCTGCCGGTCTACTGGGGCAACCGCAACTGGCAGCCGTATCTGACCGACACCCTGCGCGAGATGACCGCCGACGGCCGCCGCCGCGTCCTGGTCCTCGCCACCAGCGCCTACGCGTCGTACTCCGGCTGCCGCCAGTACCGCGAGAACCTGGCCGACGCGCTCGCCACGCTGGAGGCCGAGGGCCTGGAGCCGCCCAGGGTCGACAAGCTGCGGCACTACTTCAACCACCCCGGCTTCGTCGAGCCCATGACCGAGGGTGTGCTGCGCGCGCTCGCCGACCTCCCCGAGGAGGTCCGCGACGGCGCCCACATCGCCTTCACCACGCACTCCATCCCGCTCACGGCCGCCGACACCTCGGGCCCGGCCGAGGGCCACGGGGACGGCGGCGCCTACGTCCGCCAGCACCTGGAGGTCGCCCGGCTGATCGCCGACGCGGTCCGCGAGCGCACCGGCGTCGACCACCCCTGGCAGCTCGTCTACCAGTCCCGCTCCGGCGCCCCGCACATCCCCTGGCTGGAGCCGGACATCTGCGACCACCTGGAGGAGCGGCACGCGGCCGGAGTCCCCGCCGTCGTCATGGCGCCCATCGGCTTCGTCTCCGACCACATGGAGGTCCTCTACGACCTCGACACGGAGGCCACCGCCAAGGCCGCGGAGCTGGGCCTGCCGGTGCGCCGCTCGGCCACGGTCGGCGCCGACCCGCGCTTCGCCGCCGCCGTGCGCGAGCTGATCGAGGAGCGGGCCGCCACCGAGCGCGGCGAGCGGGTCACCCCGTGCGCCCTCGGCGCCCTCGGTGCGAGCCACGACCTCTGCCCCGTCGGCTGCTGCCCGGCCCGCGCCCCGCGCCCGGCCGCCGCCGGTGCCGACAGCCCCTACGCGTGAGGAGCCACGTGACGACCCCGCACTCCGACCTGCCCGACGACCTGCGCGACGACGGGCTCGACGACCTCCTCGGCCTGGCCCTGGAGGCCGCCCGCCGCGCCGGTGAGCTGCTGCGCGACGGCCGTCCGGCCGACCTCGCCGTGGCCAGGACCAAGTCCAGCCCCATCGACGTCGTCACGGAGATGGACATCGCGGCGGAGAAGCTGATCACCGACCTGATCTCCGAGCGCCGCCCCGACGACGGCTTCCTCGGCGAGGAGGGCGCCGCCTCCGAGGGCACCAGCGGGGTCCGCTGGGTGATCGACCCGCTCGACGGCACGGTGAACTACCTCTACGGGCTGCCGACCTGGGCGGTGTCCATCGCCGCCGAGCTGGACGGCGAGACCGTCGTCGGCGTCGTCGCGGCCCCGCTGCGCGGCGAGACGTACCACGCGGTGCGCGGCGGCGGAGCCTTCGCCACCGGTGCCTGGGAGGGCGAGCGCGCCCTCGCCTGCCGCCCGGCCGCCCCGCTGGACCAGGCGCTCGTCGCCACCGGCTTCAACTACGTCACCGACGTCCGCGCCCACCAGGCCCAGGTGGCCGCCCGGGTGCTCCCGCTGGTCCGGGACATCCGGCGGGGCGGCTCGGCGGCGATCGAGCTGTGCGACGTGGCCTCGGGCCGGCTGGACGGCTACTGGGAGCGCGGGCTCAACCCCTGGGACTACGCCGCCGGTGCCCTCATCGCCCGTGAGGCGGGCGCGGTGACCGGTGGACGCCCCGGAGAGCCCGAGTCACCCGCCCTGACGTTCGCGGCCACCCCGGCCGTCTTCGAGGCGCTCCAGCCGCTCCTGGAGGACTTCGGGGCCTGGCACGACTGAGCGGTACCGCCACGCGAGTGGGCCCCGGCGGATCTCTCCGCCGGGGCCCACTCGACTGCCGGGGCCGGTCAGGGCTGTGACACGGCGACTTCCACACCGTGCTCGGCCGCGAGACGGCGCAGGTCGTCCAGCTCTCCCTGCTCCACCTCGGCGAGGAAGTCGTCGCCCTCGTCACGAGCCCGCGACAGGTCGGACTCGGTCCTCTTTATGCGCTGCAGAAGTCCTGCGGTGAATGCGTCCATGCTGCGCCCCCTCGTCCTGGGTCGTGGGTCGGTGGCACGGGGGTGTGCCGGTCGGGAAGGGGCGATCACGTGGCCCGCGGATGCCCGGCACAGCCCTGCCGGGGCGGCTGCGGTGCCGAACACCCGCGCCCGCTCCGCCGGGGCTGATCGCGGAGTGACCGCATGGTGCCTCGGCACATGCGGAGCGTGATCGCGGGGTGTAAAGCCGTCCTCCCCGCGTCGTTCGTCCGGGAAACCTCCGACGCCGCAGAAAATCCCGCTTTCCCGCCCTCCGGCCGCCGTACCTGCGGCGACCGTCCTCGGCTTACCGCCGACTTATGGCCGAAAAGGGCAGGATGGAGAGCACAATCCCACGGACACCCCCGCCCGCCCGCGCCCAGGCGCGCCGTGGGCGGACATGAGGAAGGACAAGCGACGTGCGCGTACTCGTCGTCGAGGACGAGCAGCTGCTCGCCGATGCGGTGGCCACCGGACTGCGCCGGGAGGCCATGGCCGTCGACGTCGTGTACGACGGTGCGGCCGCCCTGGAGCGCATCGGCGTCAACGACTACGACGTGGTCGTCCTCGACCGTGACCTCCCCCTCGTGCACGGCGACGACGTCTGCCGCCGGATCGTGGAGCTGGGCATCGCCACCCGTGTGCTCATGCTCACCGCCTCCGGCGACGTCAGCGACCGCGTCGAGGGCCTGGAGATCGGCGCCGACGACTACCTGCCCAAGCCCTTCGCCTTCAGCGAGCTGATCGCGCGCGTGCGCGCGCTCGGCCGCCGTACGAGCGTGCCCCTGCCGCCGGTCCTGGAGCGCGCCGGGATCAAGCTCGACCCCAACCGCCGCGAGGTCTTCCGCGACGGCCGCGAGGTGCAGCTCGCCCCGAAGGAGTTCGCCGTCCTGGAGGTGCTGATGCGCAGCGAGGGCGCGGTCGTCTCGGCCGAGCAGCTCCTGGAGAAGGCCTGGGACGAGAACACGGACCCGTTCACCAACGTGGTCCGGGTGACCGTGATGACCCTGCGCCGCAAGCTCGGCGAGCCTCCCGTGATCGTCACGGTGCCCGGCTCCGGCTACCGGATCTGATCCCCCATGGCCGCCACCCCCGCGCCGCCCCAGGCGCCCCCGAAGCCCACCTGGGACCCCCGCCGCCCCCAGCCGCCCTTCCCATGGCTGCGCCCGACCATCCGCATACGGCTGACCCTGCTGTACGGCGGCATGTTCCTGATCGCCGGCATCCTGTTGCTGTCGATCATCTACCTCCTGGCCGCGCAGGCGATCAGCTCCGGCAACCAGCCGCTGTTCAAGATCGTCAGCTTCCAGGCGCTGAAGGTCTCCAGCGACAACTGCCAGGCGATCAACACCAGCAGCCTCTCGCTCCAGGACTTCAACGACGCGATCAGCACGTGCGTCGACCACCAGCGCCAGGTCGCCCTGGACGAGCTGCTCAGCCGCTCGCTGCTCGCCCTGCTCGGCCTCGCCGTGATCGCCTTCGCCTTCGGCTACGCCATGGCGGGCCGCGTCCTGTCCCCGCTCGGCCGGATCACCCGCACCGCGCGCCAGGTGGCCGGCTCGGACCTCTCCCGCCGGATCGAGCTGGACGGCCCCGACGACGAGCTGAAGGAGCTGGCGGACACCTTCGACGACATGCTGGAGCGCCTGCAACGGGCCTTCACCGCCCAGCAGCGCTTCGTCGGCAACGCCTCCCACGAGCTGCGCACCCCGCTCGCGATCAACCGCACGCTCCTGGAGGTCCACCTCTCGGACCCGGGCGCGCCCGTGGAGCTGCAACAGCTCGGCAAGACCCTGCTCGCCACCAACGAACGCAGCGAGCAGCTCGTCGAGGGCCTGTTGCTGCTCGCCCGCAGCGACAACCAGATCGTCGAGCGCGGGCCCGTGGACCTCGCCGAGGTCGCCGGGCAGGCCATCGACCAGGTGCGCAGCGAGGCGGACGCCAAGGACGTCGAGATCCGCGGCGAGCGCAAGCGCGCGGTGGTGCTCGGCAACGGCGTGCTCCTGGAGCGGATCGCGCTGAACCTCGTACAGAACGCGGTGCGCTACAACGTTCCCGAGGACGGGTGGGTGGAAGTCACCACGGAAACCGAGCACAACCAGGCCGTGCTGACCGTGTCCAACACCGGACCGGTGGTCCCGGCGTACGAGATCGACAACCTCTTCGAGCCGTTCAGGCGGCTGCGCACCGAGCGCACGGGCAGCGACAAGGGCGTCGGGCTCGGCCTGTCCATCGTCCGGTCCGTGGCGCGGGCGCACGGTGGGCACATCGTGGCCCGGCCGCGCGAGGGCGGAGGGCTGGTGATGCGCGTCACCCTGCCGCTGTGAGCGAGCTTCCGGCACGCCCGGAGATTGTTCGCTTCGCGCGGAATTTTCCACCACCCTGCCGGGGTTGTCCCTGTGTGATCAATCACATGTGTGGATTTCCGGCCATGTACTGAACGTGATCAAGAAGTGGGCCACAAAGCCGGGAAAGTCCGGGTTTTCAGCCCTCCCGATCACGGGAAGTACACGATGAGGCGCCTTTGAGGTGCGGCATTCGAACCGTGTACGGTCCTCACCGCCATCCAAGCCGATCACTCTTGAGGGATCGGGTTGGGTGTCGATTGAGTAACAGACCTTGATGTGAGGCAAAATCTCCGCCTCAGGTCGGGCACAAGTCCGGCCTCTCACGCGTTACGTGCGCTGAAGACACCGCAGACACCCAGAGGGGGAGAGCGACCATGGCAACCGATTACGACACTCCACGCAAGACCGACGACGACGTCGACTCGGACAGTCTCGAAGAGCTGAAGGCCCGGCGGAACGACAAGTCCACCTCCGCGGTGGACGTCGACGAGTTCGAGGCCGCAGAGGGCCTCGAGCTTCCCGGCGCCGACCTCTCCAACGAGGAACTGGCCGTCCGTGTGCTGCCCAAGCAGCAGGACGAGTTCACCTGCATGAGCTGCTTCCTCGTCCACCACCGCAGCCAGCTGGCCCGCGAGAAGAACGGCCAGCCGATCTGCCGCGACTGCGACTGAGGACGGGTCGGCCGTGACTGGCTCGACCCCTCCGCGGAAGCGCCGTTTCCGGTTCCCGGGAGCGGACAAAGGGCCGCTCGGCGGCTCGCACGACACGCGTGACGACGGGCGGGGCTCACCGGAAGCGGGAGCCTCGCTCGAACCACCGGCGGAGCGCCACGCTCCGCGGGCCGGGACGGGGGAGTCCGCCGGTCCTGACGCACCGGTCCGTCACCCACGGGCCGCGGCGATCCGTGGCAGGGCCCGCCATCTGGCGCGCGAAGGCGCACGCCGGGGCGGCGGCCACGCCCGCGCGGGCGTCGCCTACGTCGCGGACCGCGTCATCGACATCGCCCCGCGTGTCCCCGTGCGGGACCTCGCGACGCTGCGGAGGCAGTTCCCGGGCCTCGGGCCCGAACAGCTCGCGGACAAGCTCGTGAAGGGCGCCGCGAACGCCACCTCCACCGTCGGCGCCGGAGTCGGAGCGGCGGCCATGCTGCCCGTACCGCCCGCCCTGCCGACCGAGCTCGCCGCGGAGATCACCGCGGTCGCCGCGATCGAGCTGAAGCTCATCGCCGAACTCCACGAGGTGTACGGGCAGCGCGCCCCCGGTGGCCTCGGCGCCCGCAGCACCGCGTATCTGGGCTCCTGGTCCGGGGAGCGCGGCATCGACGTGATGAAGCCGTCGACGATCGACGCGGCCCTGGGCGGCCGCATGAAACGCGAACTGCGCCAGCAGATCATGAAGCGCATGGTCCGCAACCTGCCCAACCTGACGCCCTTCATGGTGGGCGCAGCCGTGGGCGCGGTCATGAACCGCCGCGACACCAGAAGGCTCGCCGACCGGGTCCGGGCCGACCTGCGCACGCACCAGGTCCCCTGGGACGAACTGGCCGCGCAGCCCCCGCTGGACCAGCCCGAACACCCTGTGCGGATCAAGGAGATGCCCGAGGACCCCGAGCCCCCGGGAAACCTGAAGGGCTGACCTCAGGCAGCGGCGTCGGTGCCCTTCGCAGCCTCGATGGCCGCCGCCAGCCGCTCCGGCTCCCGCGTCGACAGATACAGGTACGGCGTCGGGTCCTCCGGGTCGGTGACCTCCACGCGCAGCGCCGTCGGGATGTACGCGCGCAGCAGCAGGAACGCGCGCGTGTCCGCCTTGTAGGTCCGCCAGGCGCGCGCCTCCTCCGCGTCCAGCACCTCGCTGGCGCCCAGCGCGGACACCGGGATCTTCGCCTCGCCCGCGATCAGCGAGTCGCCCACGAGCCGGATGCGCTGCGAGCCGTACGCGCTCGCCATGACCGCCGCCGCGGCGGTGCCCCCGACCAGTCCGCCGAGCAGCGGCAGGACGCCGAAGGGGAGCAGGATCAGGGCGAAGGAGACACCCACGAGGAAGCTGATCAGCCACCACGAGCGGGGGGCGGTCAGACGTTCTTCGTAGGGGGTGGCGGCAAGCTGCATGGAGCCAAGCTTGGCACGCCGGTGGCGGCCGCCGGGCGGCCGGGTAAGGTCTGCGCCTGTGAGTGGTAGTTCCCCAGCCCTTGAGCCGCCCGCCGACGCGGCGCGCCCCGTACGTCACCCCGACGCGCCCGCCCCCGGCGAACCGCTGGGCACCCACTACGAACACTGTTTCGGATGCGGGCCCGGGCAGCCGCACGGGCTGCACCTGGAGGCCCGGGCGGGCGAGGGTGTCTCGCTGACCGCCGAGTTCACCGTCAGGCCCGCCCACCAGGGCGCCCCCGGCCTCGCGCACGGCGGGGTCCTCGCCACGGCCCTGGACGAGACGCTGGGCTCGCTGAACTGGCTGCTGCGGACCATCGCCGTCACCGGCAGACTGGAGACGGACTTCGTACGGCCCGTCCCCGTGGGCACCACGCTCCATCTGGAGGCCGAGGTCACCGCCGTCGCCGGACGGAAGATCTACTCCACCGCCACCGGCCGCATCGGCGGCCCCGAGGGCCCCGTCGCCGTCCGTGCCGACGCCCTCTTCATCGAGGTCAAGGTCGACCACTTCACCGACCACGGCCGCGAGGAGGAGATCCGGGCCGCCATGAGCGACCCGGACCAGATCCGCCGTACCCGCGCCTTCGAGGTGAACCCGTGAACACCGACCGGACCGCCCCGCTGGACGTCCGCATCCGCCGGATCGACCCCGACGTCCCCCTCCCGGCGTACGAGCACCCCGGGGACGCCGGGGCCGACCTGCGCACCACCGAGCCCCGCGAGCTGAGCCCCGGTGAGCGGGCCGTGCTGCCCACGGGCATCGCGATCGCGCTCCCGGAGGGCTACGCGGCCTTCGTGCACCCCCGCTCGGGCCTGGCCGCCCGCTGCGGTGTGGCACTCGTGAACGCCCCCGGGACGGTGGATGCCGGGTACCGTGGAGAGATCAAGGTGATCGTGGTGAATCTCGATCCGCGCGAGACCGTGCGGTTCGAACGCTTCGACCGGATTGCCCAACTGGTCGTCCAGCAGGTCGAGAGGGTCCGCTTCCAGGAGGTCGCGGAACTTCCCGCCTCGGTACGCGCCGAGGGGGGCTTCGGGTCCACCGGAGGCCACGCCTCGGTGGGCGACGACAGCGGCACAGAGGGTCGGACCGCCGACGGCGGTCCGACGGGTGGGAATCGATACGCTTCGGTCGTATCCGACCGGGAAGGACAGTGACGTGTTCGGACGTCGCAACAAGAAGGGTGCCGCCGAGGGCGCGGCCGGCGAGGCCGAGCAGGTCGTCGACAGCGTCGGCACCGAGGCGGACGGAGAGCAGACGCGTGTGCGGCTCGAGCCCGAGCCGCGCCCCGACGGGCCCTGGGACTCCACGGAGGTGCGCGACCCGGCCGAGGGCCGCGTCGACCTCGGCGGCCTGTTCGTGCCGGGTGTGGACGGCATGGAGCTGCGCGTCGAGGTCGCCGGTGACGCGATCGTCGCCGCGACCGTCGTCCTGCGGGACAGCGCCATCCAGCTCCAGGCCTTCGCCGCCCCCAAGCGCGAGGGCATCTGGGGCGAGGTCCGCGAGGAGATCGCGGGCGGCATCACCCAGCAGGGCGGCATCATCGACGAGGTCGAGGGCCCGCTCGGCTGGGAACTGCGCGCCCAGGTCCCGGTCCAGCTGCCCGACGGCACCGGCGGCTTCCAGGTCGTCCGCTTCGTCGGCGTCGACGGCCCGCGCTGGTTCCTGCGCGGTGTGATCTCCGGCCAGGGCGCGGTGCAGCCGCAGGCCGCCGGACTCCTGGAGCAGATCTTCCGGGACACGGTCGTGGTCCGCGGCGAGGGCCCGATGGCCCCGCGCGACCCGATCGTCCTCAAGCTGCCCAACGACGCCCAGATGGTCCCCGAGGGCGTCCAGCAGGAGGAGGGCTCCCGCTTCTCCGGCGGCATGGGCCAGCTCCAGCGCGGCCCGGAGATCACCGAGGTCCGCTGACCGCGCCGCGGGTCCATCCACAGGACACGGGCCGTACCCCCGAGGGTGCGGCCCGTGTCCGTGCGGGTTCGCGCCGTTGTGCCTCGCGTCGCCGCCGAGAGCGGCCCGCGCCGGGGTTGCCCACGCCGGGGCTGCTCGCGAGGCTCTCCGAGCAGTTCCCCACGCCCCTTTCCGGCGCCGCCCCGCCCGGTGATAATGGCGGCTGGTTCACGGGGGAGGGGCAGTATGAGCAGTCAGGTGATCACCGACACCATGGTGCGCGTCGACGGCGTCCACAAGTCGTACGGGCGTGGCGCCGCCGCGGTGCACGCCCTGCGCGGTGTCTCGTTCGAGGTCCCGCGCGGTGAGCTGGTCGCCCTCAAGGGGCGTTCGGGCTCCGGCAAGACCACCCTGCTGAACATCGTCGGCGGACTCGACGCCCCCGACCAGGGGCGCGTCGAGGTCGAGGGGCATGACCTCGCGGAGCTGGGCGAGAACGGGCTGCTGCGGCTGCGGCGGGACCGTATCGGCTTCGTCTTCCAGTCCTTCGGGCTGATCCCGATCCTCACCGCCGCGGAGAACGTCGGCGTGCCGCTGCGGCTGCGGAAGGCCGAGACGCGCGAACGGGAGGAGCGCGTCGAACTGCTGCTCTCCCTCGTCGGGCTCGGCGACCACGCCGCCCAGCGGCCCGGCGAGCTGTCCGGCGGCCAGCAGCAGCGCGTCGCCATCGCCCGCGCCCTCGCCAACAAGCCCGCACTGATCATCGCCGACGAGCCGACCGGTCAGCTCGACGCCGAGACCGGCCATGCGGTGATGGAGCTGCTCCGCGCCGTCGTCCGCAGCGAGCGCGCCACCGCCCTCGTCGCCACCCACGACGCGGCCCTCCTCGACCTCGCCGACCGGGTGCTGGAACTGCACGACGGCGAGATCACCGAGCACTGAGCCGGCCCCCTGGGGCGCCCCGGGTGACGCCCCGCACCGTGACCTGTCAGAGTTGTGTCAAGGACCCCCGTCGACCGGCCACTCGTCCGGTTCGTCCCCTTCGACGGCCGTAAGGTCGATGCTGCGTATGCGGCAGTCACGGGAAGACAATGGGGCCATGGCACGCGGCACACTTCGGATCTATCTCGGCGCGGCGCCGGGCGTGGGGAAGACCTACGCGATGCTGGCCGAGGCGCACCGGCGCGTCGAGCGGGGCACCGACTGCGTCGTGGCGTTCGTCGAGCACCACGGCCGGCCGCGCACCGAGGTCATGCTGCACGGCCTGGAGCAGGTGCCGCGTCGGGAACTGGAGCACCGGGGCGGCACCTTCGACGAGATGGACGTCGACGCGGTGCTCGCCCGCCGGCCCCGGATCGCCCTGGTGGACGAACTCGCCCACACCAACGTCCCAGGCTCCCGCAACGCCAAGCGCTGGCAGGACGTGGAGGAGCTGCTCGCGGCCGGGATCGACGTGGTCTCCACCGTCAACATCCAGCACCTGGAGTCGCTGGGCGACGTGGTCGAGTCGATCACCGGGGTGCGCCAGCGCGAGACCGTCCCCGACGAGGTCGTCCGCCGGGCCGACCAGATCGAGCTGGTCGACATGTCCCCGCAGGCGCTGCGCCGCCGCATGGCGCACGGCAACATCTACCAGCCGGACAAGGTCGACGCGGCCCTCTCCAACTACTTCCGCCCCGGCAACCTCACCGCCCTGCGCGAACTGGCGCTGCTGTGGGTGGCCGACCGGGTCGACGAGTACCTGAACGAGTACCGCAGCGAGCACGAGGTCTCCCGGATCTGGGGCTCGCGCGAGCGCATCGTGGTCGGGCTGACCGGCGGACCCGAGGGCCGCACCCTCATCCGCCGCGCCGCCCGGCTCGCCGAGAAGGGCGCGGGCGGCGAGGTGCTCGCCGTCTACATAGCCCGCAGCGACGGCCTCACCGCCGCCTCCCCGAAGGAGCTCGCCCTCCAGCGCACCCTCGTGGAGGACCTCGGCGGCACCTTCCACCACGTGGTCGGCGACGACATACCCGCCGCCCTGCTGGACTTCGCGCGCGGAGTCAACGCCACCCAGATCGTCCTCGGCTCCTCGCGCCGCAAGACCTGGCAGTACGTCTTCGGACCCGGCGTCGGCGCCACGGTCGCCCGTGAGTCGGGACCCGACCTGGACGTCCACATCGTCACCCACGAGGCGGTCGCCCAGGGCCGGGGACTGCCCGTCGCCCGGGGTGCCCGGCTCGGCCGGGGCCGGATCGTCTGGGGCTGGCTGGTGGGCGTCGGCGGCCCGGTCGGGCTCGCGGTGCTGCTCAACACCGTGGACCTCGGCCTCGCCAACGACATGCTGCTCTTCCTGGCCCTCACGGTCGCGGCGGCCCTGCTCGGCGGCCTGCTGCCCGCGCTGGCCTCGGCGGCCATCGGGTCCTTCCTGCTGAACTACTTCTACACCCCGCCCCTGCACCGGCTGACCGTCGCCGACCCGAAGAACATCGTCGCCATCGCGATCTTCTTCGGCGTCGGGATGTCCGTCGCCTCCGTGGTGGACCTCGCCGCCCGGCGCACCCACCAGGCGGCCCGGCTGCGCGCCGAGTCGGAGATCCTCTCCTTCCTCGCGGGCAACGTCCTGCGCGGCGAGACCGGCCTCGAAGAACTCCTCGAACGGGTCCGGGAGACCTTCGCCATGGAGTCCGCCGCCCTCCTGGAGCGGGCCAGCGACGTCGACCCCTGGACCTGCCAGGGCCGCGTGGGGGTCGGACCGTCGCTGGAACGCCCCGAGGACGCCGATGTGGACATGCCGGTCGGGGACCACATGGCCCTCGCGCTCACCGGCCGGGTGCTGCCCGCCGAGGACCGCCGGGTGCTCGCCGCCTTCGCCGCCCAGGCCGCCGTCGTACTGGACCGGCGCCGCCTGCGGGCCGAGGCCGACCAGGCCCGCACCCTCGCCGAGGGCAACCGCATCCGCACCGCCCTGCTCGCCGCCGTCAGCCACGACCTGCGCACCCCGCTCGCCGGGATCAAGGCCGCCGTCTCCTCGCTCCGCTCGGACGACGTGGCCTGGTCCGAGGAGGACCGCGCCGAGCTGCTCGAAGGCATCGAGGAGGGCGCCGACCGGCTCGACCACCTCGTCGGCAACCTCCTGGACATGTCCCGTCTCCAGACCGGCACCGTCACCCCGCTCATCCGCGAGATCGACGTGGACGAGGTGGTCCCGATGGCGCTGGTCGGCGTGCCCGAGGACAGCGTCGAGCTGGACGTGCCCGAGACGCTGCCCATGGTCGCCGTCGACCCCGGCCTGCTGGAGCGCTCGGTCGCCAACCTGGTCGAGAACGCCGTCAAGTACAGTCCCCCCGGCCGCCGCGTCCTGGTCGCCGCCAGCGCCCTGGACGACCGGGTCGAGGTGCGCGTGGTGGACCGGGGGCCCGGCGTCCCCGACGAGGCCAAGGAGCGCATCTTCGAGCCCTTCCAGCGCCACGGCGACGCCCCGCGCGGCGCCGGGGTCGGCCTCGGCCTCGCCGTGGCCCGGGGCTTCGCCGAGGCCATGGGCGGCACGCTGGTCGCCGAGGACACCCCCGGCGGCGGCCTCACCATGGTGCTGAGCCTGCGCGCGGCGGGGCGGGGCACGCAGGAGCGCGGCACCGACGAGCGCGGCACCGACGCGCGCGCCACGGAAGCCGGCGCGCACACCATGGAACGAGAAAGGCAGGCCCTATGACCAGGGTGCTGGTGGTCGACGACGAACCGCAGATCGTGCGGGCCCTCGTGATCAACCTCAAGGCGCGCCAGTACGAGGTGGACTCCGCCGCCGACGGCAGGACCGCCCTCGAACTCGCCGCCTCCCGCCACCCCGACGTGGTCGTCCTGGACCTCGGCCTGCCCGACATGGACGGCGTCGAGGTCATCCGCGGCCTGCGCGGCTGGACCCGGGTGCCCGTCCTGGTCCTCTCCGCCCGCCACTCCTCCGACGAGAAGGTCGAGGCCCTCGACGCGGGCGCCGACGACTACGTCACCAAGCCCTTCGGCATGGACGAACTCCTCGCCCGGCTGCGCGCCGCCGTACGCCGGGCCGAACCCGTCGGCGCGGGCGAGGGCGACGTGACGACCGTGGAGACCGCGGGCTTCACCGTCGACCTGGCCGCCAAGAAGGTCAACCGCGCGGGCAAGGACGTACGCCTCACCCCCACCGAGTGGCACCTCCTGGAGGTCCTGGTCCGCAACACGGGCCGCCTCGTCGGCCAGAAGCAGCTGCTGCGCGAGGTGTGGGGACCGTCGTACGGCACCGAGACCAACTATCTGCGCGTCTACATGGCCCAGCTGCGCCGCAAGCTGGAGACCGACCCGGCCCACCCCCGCCACTTCATCACCGAGCCGGGGATGGGGTACCGCTTCGAGAAGTGACCGGTGGGGCCCGGGACATGGGGGGTGCGGGTGGGACGTGAGGTGCGGGGGAGCCACGAGTACGGCCATGTCGGCCCGCCCCGGTACGCTTCAGATATGAGTGCCGTTCCTCGTTCCGAAAAGCCGGTCGGCCGGTTCCGCCGCATGCTGGACCGGCTCTCCTCGTCGCAGGAGGACCTGGAGTCGGAGGAGCTGCGGGAGGACGCCGACACGGCGGGCTGCACCCGCATCGGCGACTGCCACGACCGGCAGATCGTCACCGTAACTGGTACCTTGCGCACGGTCACCCTGCGCCCGCGCGCCGGAGTCCCGGCCCTGGAGGCGGAGCTGTTCGACGGCACCGCCGCGCTGGACGTGGTGTGGCTCGGCAGGCGTTCCATCACGGGCATAGAACCGGGGCGCAGGCTGATCGCATCGGGCCGGATCTCGATGAGCCGTGGCCGCCGCGTGTTGTTCAACCCGAAATACGAACTGCGACCCCTCGGACGGGAGTAGCCGGTGACGTCCCTCGACAAGCCGACCCAGGACACCGGACAGACACCACCGGACGACGGCCACCACGACTCGCGTGCGGTCACCGAGGCCGCGCTGTTCCAGGCGTTCGGCGGAATCCGGGGGATGGTCGAGACGGTCCTGCCCGGACTGCTCTTCGTCACGATCTACACGATCAACAAGGACCTGCACCTCTCCGCGCTCGCCGCGCTGGGCGTGGCGGTCGTGATGCTGGTCGTCCGGCTGCTGCGCCGGGACACCGTCAAGCACGCCTTCAGCGGCGTCTTCGGTGTGGCCTTCGGTGTCGTCTTCGCGATGTTCACGGGCAACGCCAAGGACTTCTACCTCCCCGGGATGCTCTACACCCTGGGCCTGGCGCTCGCCTACATCATCACCACCCTCGCCGGGGTGCCCCTGATCGGCCTGATGCTCGGCCCGGTCTTCAAGGAGAACCTCTCCTGGCGCACCCGCAACCCGGGCCGCAAGAAGGCGTACGCCAAGGCCAGTTGGGCCTGGGGTCTGATCCTGCTCGCCAAGTGCGCGATCCTCTTCCCGCTCTACTGGTGGGCCGACACCACCCAGCTCGGCTGGGTCCTGGTCATCCTGAAGATCCCGCCCTTCCTCCTGGCGGTCTGGCTCACCTGGGTCTTCCTCGCGAAGGCGCCGCCGCCGATCGACGTGTTCGCCGAGATGGAGGCCGCAGAGCAGGCGGAGAAGGCCGAGAAGGCGGAGCGGGAGCGCGCGGCCGCGGAGTCGGGCGAGCCCACCGGCGGACGGCACCGCAGGGGCGCGTAGACGCACGGAACACGGAGAACCCCGGCCACCGATATCGGTGGCCGGGGTTCTTTGCGCGTACGGGGACTCAGCCCTCTTCCCGCCGCACCGACAGCAGGTCCTCCAGCTGCTCCTCCCGGGCCTGCGCGGCCACGAAGAGGAGTTCGTCGCCCGGCTCCAGGGAGTCCTCCTTGGAGGGGGTCAGCACCCGGGTGCCGCGGATGATCGTGACCAGGGAGGTGTCCTCCGGCCAGGGCACGTCGCCGACCTGGGTGCCGGCCAGCGCCGACTCCTCCGGCAGGGTCAGCTCGACCAGGTTGGCGTCGCCGTGGCTGAAGCGGAGCAGCCGGACCAGGTCGCCGACGCTCACCGCCTCCTCGACCAGGGCGGACATCAGACGCGGGGTGGAGACGGCCACGTCCACGCCCCAGGACTCGTTGAAGAGCCACTCGTTCTTGGGGTTGTTCACCCGGGCGACGACGCGCGGGACGCCGTACTCCGTCTTGGCGAGCAGCGAGACCACCAGGTTGACCTTGTCGTCGCCGGTCGCGGCGATGACGACGTTGCAGCGCTGGAGCGCGGCCTCGTCCAGGGAGGTGATCTCGCAGGCGTCGGCAAGGAGCCATTCCGCCTGCGGCACGCGCTCGACCGAGATGGCGGTCGGCGCCTTGTCGATCAGCAGGACCTCGTGGCCGTTCTCCAGCAGCTCGGCCGCGATCGAGCGGCCGACGGCACCGGCACCGGCAATGGCGACCCTCATCAGTGACCGCTCTCCTCTTCGGGGCCCCCGGCGAACGCCGCCTCGACCTTCTCCACGTCGTCCGTGCGCATCATCACGTGCACCAGGTCACCTTCTTGCAGGACCGTCTGCGAGGTGGGCAGCACGGCCTCGCCCAGGCGGGTCAGGAACGCCACGCGGACGCCCGTCTCCTCCTGGAGCTTGCTGATCTTGTGGCCGACCCACTTCTCGGAGGCGTGCACCTCGGCGAGCTGCACCCCACCGGTGGGATCGCGCCACAGCGGCTCGGCGCCGGAGGGCAGCAGACGGCGCAGCATCTGGTCGGCGGTCCAGCGCACCGTGGCCACCGTCGGGATGCCCAGACGCTGGTAGACCTCGGCACGACGGGGGTCGTAGATGCGGGCGGCCACGTTCTCCACGCCGAACATCTCGCGGGCGACGCGCGCGGAGATGATGTTGGAGTTGTCGCCGCTGGACACGGCGGCGAAGGCCCCCGCGTCCTCGATGCCGGCCTCGCGCAGGGTGTCCTGGTCGAAGCCGACGCCGGTGACCCGGCGGCCGCCGAATCCCGGCCCCAGCCGACGGAAGGCGGTGGGGTCCCGGTCGATCACCGCGACCGTGTGGCCCTGTTGCTCCAGGGTCTGCGCGAGCGCGGAACCCACGCGTCCGCAGCCCATGATGACGATGTGCACGACCGTCCTTCCGGTGTCCAAAAGTTACTGCTCGGCCTCAGGGTCTCAGACCGACGCCCAAAGCTACACACGCGCGGTCCCCAGCTACACGCGCGCGGTCCCCGTAGGGCATCCGCTGCTCACGTGCTCACCTGTGCCGCTCGGTGACGCCCGTCACCCCGGGTTCCCCGCGTCGAGTGATGCTGCGCACGCTGCACCGGGTCAGGATTCCGAGGGCGAGCAGCGCGAGGGCGGCGCCGATCAGTTCCGCGGCCGCGGGCATGAGACCTCCGAAGGGCGATGAACTGCGACGACGGGCCGGTCTGCCATCTAGGCACGGGGGGCGCGGGGACGACGGAAACCGCGGTTCCGCGCGCCCCTGATTTCACTCGTGAGGCAGAATGTGTCTTTCGGGTGGGCGGCTGCCTGTTCGAAGCCTTACGATCCTCTGTCGTGTCCAAACTGACCGACGTGCCCAAACGCATTCTGATCGGGCGCGCCTTGCGCAGTGACCGGCTGGGCGAAACGCTCCTGCCGAAGCGCATCGCCCTCCCCGTCTTCGCCTCCGACCCGCTGTCCTCCGTCGCCTACGCGCCGGGGGAGGTTCTGCTGGTCCTGTCCATCGCGGGCGTGTCGGCGTACCACTTCAGCCCCTGGATCGCCGTCGCGGTCGTCGTGCTGATGTTCACCGTGGTCGCCTCCTACCGACAGAACGTGCACGCGTACCCCAGCGGTGGCGGCGACTACGAGGTGGCGAACACCAACCTCGGCCCCCGCGCCGGCCTCACCGTCGCCAGCGCCCTGCTGGTCGACTACGTACTGACCGTCGCCGTGTCCATCACCTCGGGCATCGAGAACCTGGGCTCCGCGATCCCCTTCGTGATCGAGCACAAGGTGCTCTGCGCGTGTGCGGTGATCCTCCTGCTGACGCTGATGAACCTGCGCGGCATGAAGGAGTCGGGCAAGCTCTTCGCCATCCCGACGTACGTGTTCGTCGGCGGCGTCTTCATCATGATCGCCTGGGGTGCGATCCGGGGCCTCGTCCTCGGCGAGACCATGCACGCCCCCACGGCGGACCTCCACATCAGGGCCGAGCACCAGGGACTCGCGGGCTTCGCGCTGATCTTCCTGCTGCTGCGGGCCTTCTCCTCCGGCTGTGCCGCGCTCACCGGCGTGGAGGCCATCTCCAACGGCGTCCCGGCCTTCCGCAAGCCCAAGTCCAAGAACGCGGCGACCACACTCGCCATGATGGGCCTGCTGGCCGTCACGATGTTCTGCGGCATCATCGGCCTCGCGATGTCGACCGGCGTCCGCATGGCCGAGAACCCGGCGACCGACCTGCTCAAGGGCGGCGTCCCGATCGGCCCCGGCTACGTCCAGAACCCGGTGATCTCCCAGGTCGCCGAGGCCGTCTTCGGCAAGGGCAGCTTCCTGTTCGTCGTCCTCGCGGCGGCGACCGCCCTGGTCCTCTTCCTCGCGGCGAACACGGCGTACAACGGCTTCCCGCTGCTCGGCTCGATCCTCGCCCAGGACCGCTATCTGCCCCGCCAGCTGCACACCCGCGGCGACCGCCTCGCGTTCTCCAACGGCATCGTGCTGCTGGCCGGTACGGCGATGCTGCTCGTGGTCATCTACGGCGCCGACTCCACGCGGCTGATCCAGCTCTACATCGTCGGCGTGTTCGTGTCCTTCACGCTCAGCCAGACCGGCATGGTCCGGCACTGGAACCGCCACCTCGCCGCCGAGAAGGACCCGGCCAAGCGCAGCCGCATGATCCGCTCCCGCGCGATCAACGCGTTCGGCGCCTTCTTCACCGGCCTGGTGCTGGTCGTCGTGCTGGTCACCAAGTTCACCCACGGCGCGTGGGTGGCCCTGCTCGGCATGTGCATCTTCTACGCCACGATGACGGCGATCCGTAAGCACTACGACCGCGTCGCCGACGAGATCGCCGCGCCCGAGGGCCCCAGCGACGACAGCGTGCGCCCCTCCCGCGTGCACTCCCTCGTCCTGATCTCCAAGATCCACCGCCCCACCCTGCGGGCCCTCGCCTACGCCAAGCTGATGCGCTCCGACACGCTGGAAGCGCTCACGGTCAACGTCGACCCGGCCGAGACGAAGGCGCTCCGCGCGGAGTGGGAACGCCGGGGAATCGACGTCCCCCTCAAGGTCCTCGACTCCCCCTACCGCGAGATCACGCGCCCGATCATCGAGTACGTCAAGAACCTGCGCCGCGAGTCCCCGCGCGACGCGGTCTCCGTGATCATCCCCGAGTACGTCGTCGGCCACTGGTACGAGCATCTGCTCCACAACCAGAGCGCGCTGCGGCTGAAGGGGCGGCTGCTGTTCACGCCGGGCGTGATGGTGACGTCCGTGCCGTACCAGCTGGAGTCCTCCCAGGTGGCCCGGGACCGGGCCCGTCGTCGGCAGGAGTGGAGCGCGCCGGGTGCGGTGCGCCGGGGACCTGCTGAGCGGGCGAAGGAGGGGGCGGGGGCGCGGGAGTGACGGCGCTGGTTCCGTGAGGTGGGCGGGGTCTCCCGGGTCGGAGGTGGGCCGGGGACGCCGTAGACTGGTGGGCTGTTGTCCCCCCAGGGCGCCGTACCGGCCCCCAGCCCCTTGATCTGGAGTCCCCCCACCATGCAGGCAGAACCGACGAAGTCTCTGGTGGGCCGGGAGTACGAGGTCGAGGTCGGCCCCGTCGCCCACGGCGGCCACTGCATCGCCCGTACGTCCGAGGGCCAGGTGCTGTTCGTCCGGCACACGCTGCCGGGGGAGCGGATCGTGGCCCGGGTGACGGAGGGCGAGGAGGGCGCGCGGTTCCTGCGCGCCGACGCGGTGGAGATCCTGGACGCGTCCAAGGACCGTATCGAGGCGCCGTGCCCGTTCGCCGGTCCCGGCAAGTGCGGCGGCTGCGACTGGCAGCACGCCAAGCCGGGCGCGCAGCGCCGTCTGAAGGGCGAGGTCATCGCCGAGCAGCTGCAGCGGCTCGCGGGCCTCACGCCGGAGGACGTCGGCTGGGACGGCACGGTGATGCCCGCCGAGGGCGACAAGGTGCCCGCGGGCGAGGTGCCCCAGTGGCGCACGCGCGTGCAGTACGCCGTGGACGCCGAGGGCCACGCGGGACTGCGCCGTCACCGCTCGCACGAGGTCGAGCGGATCGACCGCTGCATGATCGCGGCGGAGGGCGTCAGCGAGCTGGGCATCGAGTCCCGCGACTGGTCCGGCATGGAGTCCATCGAGGCGATCGCGGCGACGGGCTCGCAGGACCGCCAGGTCATCCTGACCCCGCGCCCGGGCGCACGCCTGCCCATCGTCGAGCTGGACAAGCCGGTGTCGGTGATGCGGGTCGAGGAGAAGGACGGCGGCGTCCACCGCGTCCACGGCCGCCCCTTCGTCCGCGAACGCGCCGACGGCCGCACGTACCGCGTCGGCAGCGGCGGCTTCTGGCAGGTCCACCCGAAGGCGGCCGACACCCTGGTCAAGGCCGTCATGCAGGGCCTGCTGCCCCGCAAGGGCGAGATGGCCCTCGACCTCTACTGCGGCGCCGGCCTCTTCGCCGGAGCCCTCGCCGACCGCCTCGGCGACAAGGGCGCGGTCCTCGGCATCGAGTCCGGCAAGCGCGCGGTGGAGGACGCCCGCCACAACCTGGCGGACTTCCCCCGCGTCCGGATCGAGCAGGGCAAGGTCGAGTCGGTCCTTCCCCGGACGGGGATCTCGGAGGTGGACCTGATCGTCCTGGATCCGCCGCGGGCGGGGGCGGGCAAGAAGACGGTGGAGCATCTGGCGGGGCTGGGTGCGCGGCGGATCGCGTATGTGGCGTGTGATCCTGCTGCGCTGGCTCGGGATCTGAAGTACTTCGGGGATAACGGGTATCGGGTGCGGACGCTTCGGGCGTTCGATCTCTTCCCGATGACCCACCACGTTGAGTGTGTCGCGATCCTGGAGCCTGCCGAGAAGGGCCGCTGAGCTGCGGTTTTAGTGGGTGCGCATGATGTGCGATATGTGCGTTACGGGCGATATCTTGACGCTGAAATGACGCTCTCAGAGGTGTCTTGACGCTCATTTGACGCTCGTTCTGATGGGGCGTCAGGCGCCTTGTCGGGCAGGTCAGACCCTGTCGAGGTGGCGAGCATCGATGGGGCGCCGAGGGCAGGCGACGCTGAGCGCAGACCTACTGAGTCGTGCTGATCAGATGTCCCGGAAGAGAGCAGCGAGCGCGGTGACCTGCCGCTATGAGTGGCCGATGGTCGCTGACCTGCCCGAATGACCTTTCGGCTGTTTCACGCTCGTGCCGGTTGATGGGGTCGGAAGTCCCAGGAAAGTCCCAGAGGGCTCCCACTGCTGGCGGACGCTCTTTCGGCTCGATACGGCAGTATGGGCTTGCCGAAGGCCCCGTTGTCGACGACGGCGCTGGGACCTGGATGTCGCTGGGACCTGGATGTCGCGTGACTGGCGCTCGGCCGATGCCTTGCGGGATCGTGGACTCCTGATGATCGGCGACTCTGCGGGTCGCCTCCGGCAGCGAGCCGACGGAGCCTCGGAGGCCCTGCAGCGAGCGGCCCGTTGCACGTGCCCGGTGAGGTGGAGCAGGTCCCGTACGGCAGGGCTTGCCACGTGGCGCAGGTCCGGCACGCCGCGCAGGGCCAGCAACCGCAGGGCGACCAGGAGTCCGACGACGGACAGGTCCACGATGGGGGCTATCAGCGGCGCGATCAGGTGGGGCACGCCGAGCCGCAGGGCGAGTGCCCAGATGTTGCGGAAGGAGAAGACGAAGGCCCTGGCCAGGATCGTCATGCCTGCCAGCGACTGGACCAACATCTACCCGCCGCTGCGCCAGCTCGTCGCGGACGGTCTGGTCGACACCAAGGGCCTCGGTGCGCCCTACCGGCTGTCCGCGGCCGGCGACGGCCTCGGGCCCGTCCTCGGCGCGCTGTCCGCGTGGTCCACGGGTAAGCCCCTCGACCGGGCGGTCCACCACCCCGTGTGGGGACGCCCGAAGGCGATGCCCCCGAAGCCGTGGGTCAGCAACGAGTCCCGGCCGACCCCTGCGACGCCCCCGCGGCTCCAGACCGGGGCGTCCTCCCGACCGACCTGGCAGAACCGGGCTCTGTTCTCTCACGCCACCGTCCGCCCCCTGGAGGCGCTGGCCGCCGGAGGCCCCCGCCGATGAACACCCTCTTCACCCGGGGCGAACTGCACGCCGCGTGCGTCTGCTGGCCTCCCGCTCCCTGATCCGGCTCATCACCGAGATCGACGGCAACGGGGCGATACCGCCCCGACGGCTGTCCGGCATCCTCCCCGATGTCTCCCGCCACCGCCTTCGACGCACGATCGAAGCAGCTCGGGCCCACGGTCTCGTCCGGGTCGTTCCCGGCACCGGCCTGGAACTGACCGAGCCCGGTGTGGAGTTGGCCGATCTCTACGACGCGAGCGCCCGCTGGGCTCGGCATCACGCCTACCCAGCGCCGACCTGCGACTTCAGCAGCCGCATCAGCCACTGCCTCCGCCTGCTGGAGCCCTCGCTCGCCACCGAACTCTCCGACACCCCCGACCACTTCGAAGCCGGGGAACTGCACAGCGCCGACGCCGAAGCCGACCTGTGCCGTCCGCGTGCCCTGCTGGTCCAGTGGCTGGCCGCCCATCCGCACATTGCCACCTCGCGTTTCGAGCTCCCCGCGTGAACGCAGATGCCGCGCCCCGGCATGCGCGCCACCCCGTCGGACCGCTGCGCAGCACCTACCTGCCGCGCACGGCAAGCGCCCTCACCTCCGCCATGGCCACCTACGGCATTCCGCTGCTGGTCCTGGCCACGACCCGGTCGGCCGCACTGACCGGCCTGGCTTTCGCCCTGGAGTGGGTCCCGAGGCTGGCGGCGTTCGGGTGGGCCGGATCGCTCGTCGACCGGCGCGGCGCATCGCGCGTCGCCTTCCTCGCCTCCCTGGGACGCGCGCTGGCCCTGGCCGTCGGAGCGGTGCTCCTTCACCTCCACCCGGCCGGCGCCGGGGCCAGCGCGACCGTGATGGCGCTCGCGGCCATCACCGGGGTCCTCACCGAGTTCAGCTACGTCGCGTCCGAAACCGCCGGCGCCGCCGCCGGACGGCGCGCGGGCGCTCGGGCCCACCGCGTCCAGGCGGTTCTGTTCGGCATCGACCAGAGCGCGACCCTGGCCGGCCCGGCCCTCGCCGGGCTGCTCCTGCTCACCGGCCCGGCGCGGATGCTCGCCGTGACCACCGCGCTCTCCCTGCTCACCGCGCTGCTCACCCTGCGCACACCCTCCTCACCTGCCGCCCCGGCCCAGGAGGCGCAGACGGAGACGGGTGCGGGGCTACTCACCGGACTGCGCACCATCCGCTCGCTGCCCGCGCTCGGCTGGCTCGTGGGCGGCCTGGCTCTGTCCAACCTGGCCGGCGCTCTCCTTCAGGCCGCCGGCCCCGTGATCGTCGTCAACCACTACGGGCAGTCCACCACCGCGGTCGGCCTGGTCTGGTCCGCCGCTGCCGCAGCGACCCTCCTCAGCGTCACGCTGTGCCGGTTCGCCATCGACCGATGCGGCCTATGGCCGGTCGGTGCCGTCTGCGCCGCCCTCGCCTCACTCGCCTGCTTCGCCACCGCCCACGCGCCGGACTACCTGTCCTATCTGGTCCTAGTCGCGGTCCTGATGGCAGCCGACGGCGGCATGACGGTGGTCCTGCGCACGCTGCGCTCCCGCCTGATCCCTCCGGAGAAGTTCGGCAGCACCCTCTCGGCCACCATCCTCATCCTGCTGCTGCCCTACCCCGTCGCCGGTGTCCTCACCGCGCTCACCCCACCCGACGCACTCGGCCCCGTCACCATCGCGTGCGCCGCCCTCCAAGCCGCCGGACTGGCCGCAGCCTTCGCCCGCCTGCGCACCGACCCCGCCCTACGCGCCTGACCCCCGCGCATCCCCAGCCTGTGGAGAACTCGCCCATGTCCACTGCCCTTTCCGCGGTACACCGTACGAACGGTCGCACCATCACCGAGCGGTTCCACGCCTTCCACGCCCAGAACCCGCACGTCTACCGCGAGCTGGAACGCATGGCCACCCGACGCCTTGCCACCGGAGCCACCCGCGTCAGCCTCAAGGACCTCTTCGAGGACCTGCGCCACCAACTCCCCTACGGCGTGGTCGGGCTGAACAACAACTTCAGCGCTCTGTACGCGCGCCGGCTGATCGCCGCACACCCCCACTGGGCGAGCGCGTTCGAGCTGCGCCGCCGCCGTTCCGCCTGACACCCCCGCACCTGATCCTGCCGTCCACCGTTTCGGAGAGTCCCTACTTGTCCGCACGCCCCCGCCTGCTCGTTGTCTCCGCGGGCGATGAGACACTGCGCGGCTACTGCCTTGAGCAGGTCGCCACCGCGTATGACGTCGTCCTGCTCACCAGCACCGAACCCGCCTGGGAGAAGCCGTACATCGTCGACCACGCCGTCGCCGATCTCCACGACACCACCGAACTGCTCGCCGCCGGCCGGGGCCTCGCCGCACGCCACCACCTCGCCGGCATCGTCACCTGGGACGAGTGGCACCTCATCTCCACCGCCCGCCTCGCCCGCGCCCTGGACCTGCCCGCGAACTCGGTCGAGGTGATGCGCGCCTGCCGTAACAAGGCCACCGCCCGCTCCCTGTTCGCCCGCCACGGAGTACCGTCGGCTGCCTCGGTGGAGGCCCGGACCCTGCCCGAGGCAACACGGGCCGTCTCCAGCCTGGGCTATCCCGCCGTCATCAAGCCCGCCGCGTTCGCCAGCAGCATCGGCGTGATCCGCGTCGACCATCCCGAAGAGCTGCCCGCCGCCTTCGCGTTCGCCTCAG
Source organism: Streptomyces sp. SID4985 (assembly GCF_009863025.1). Taxonomy (GTDB): domain Bacteria; phylum Actinomycetota; class Actinomycetes; order Streptomycetales; family Streptomycetaceae; genus Streptomyces. The sequence goes on from NZ_WWIR01000398.1 coordinate 30,224, forward strand.
CCGGAGCGAGCCGCAGCCGCGAGGACACCGGCGTCCTGGTCGAGGAGTACCTCGACGGCCCCGAGGTCTCCGTCGAGTGCGTCACCGCGCACGGCGTGACCACCGCCGTCGCCGTGACCCGCAAGCACCTGGGCCCGGAGCCGTACTTCGACGAGACCGGGCACACCGTCGACGCCGCCGACCCCCTGCTGCCGCAGGTCGCCCCCGGCGCTGCCGCAGCCGTCAAGGCCCTGGGGATCACCGACGGCGTGCAGCACGTCGAGATGCGCCTGGTCGACGGACGGCCCCGGCTGATCGAGGTCAACGCGCGGATCGGCGGCGATATGATCGGCCACCTCGTCCGCCTCGCCACCGGCATCGACCTGTCCCAAGCCGCCGCCGACGTCGCCTGCGGCAAGACTCCCGACCTCACCCCCACCCGTCACGGCGCGGCCGGAATCCGCATGCCCTACCCGGACGCCTCCGGCACGCTCGCCGAGCGGCACATCAACCACCCGTTCGCCACCCACACCCCCTGGCTGCAGCAGTTCCAGTGGATCCGCGAGATCGGCGACACCCTCCTCCTGCCGCCCGAGGGCGACCTGTTCACCTCGCGGGCCGGGTTCTACATCGTCACCGGCCGCGACACCGCCGAGTCACCGAACGCCTCGACACCGCCGCCGACGAGATCACCGTCACCACCCGGGCAGACCGATGAACCCACAGAGCCAGCCGGGGCGCGACATCGACGGTGACGTCTACGTCTCCCCCCGCCACCTCGCCTCCACCACCGGAATCGGCGATCCCGCCCTCGCCCCGCTCCTCGACCTGGGCTGGGAACTCCACCACCGCGGATGTCCACCAGCCGCGGCCGTTGGGCCGGGTCGGCCCGCAGGAGCGGGTCGTGGACGCAACTGGTGCCGTAGGCCCGGCCGCAGTCTCCGAGGGCAACCTTGCGTCGTTCGAAGTGGCCGAGGAACGCACCGCGCACCCCGCGCACCCCTCATCCACGGCACGGCAGGGCCGTCCGGAAGACGGTCCCCACCCACCCCTCGAGGCTTGACCACGGGCAGGGCCCGGGGCCACACCGGGACCGAACCCGTACGGCACGCCCTCCAGTACCTGCCGGTGATCCCGTCACCGTTTTCGATCGCGCCTCGCGTCTCGCAGATGTCGGCAATGGCTCCCTCGCCCATCAAACCTTCACCTCGTCACCGGGATACCTGAGGGCGTGATCGCGCGTCACTGACGGTGTCACCCATTAGGGTTCTTGATCGCACACGCATCGCATTTGCTCGTGCGCGCAGGATGCACGAGGTACGGGGGAAAGGCGGAGGGGCGCGGATGGGGTACACGATCCCGGGCTGGCTGGACGACATCCTCGACTTCATCGGAATCAACTTCCCGAATGTCGACGAGGACGACTACCGCGAGATGGCCGACGCCATGAGGGAGTTCGCCGACACCTTCGAAGGACACGGTGCCGACGCGCACCGGGCGGTCTCCCGGGTCCTGTCGTCGTCCCAGGGCTGGGCGGTCGACGCGATGGAGACGCACTGGGACAAGGTCAAGGTCGGACAGCTGGAGAAACTGCCGGAGCTGGCCCGGTTGTTCGCGGACGCCTGTGACGTTCTCGCGGAGATCATCTGGGGGATGAAGACCAAGGCCGAAGCCGAACTCGTCGTCATGGCAGGGTCGGTGGGCATCTCGGCCGGTCTCGCCGTGGCCACCGGCGGCCTGTCCGCATTGATCGGCGCGGCCGAGGTCACGGCGATGCGGCAGGTCGTGAAGCGGATCATCGACGAGGCCGTGGACCGGATCGTGGACGAGGTGCTGGCGAAGATCACCGAGCCGGTGAACGCCAAGCTGGAGGCCATGGTCGAGGACATGGTGCTCGATCTGGCCCAGAGCGCGTTCTCGATGCCCGACGGGAACGGCAACGGTTCCGGCGGCGGCAGCGCCGGCCACGGCGGTCACGGGGGGATGCGGCTCGCCTCCGCCGACGGCTCCGGCACGGGCGGCCCCGGCGGCGGCGCCCACCGGGTCACCAGCATCGACCATGCCGAGTTCGAGAGCGGCGCGGGCAGGGTCTCCCGGCACGGCGGCGAGCTGCACCTGGCGTCCTCGTCGCCCTTGGGCAGGGCCAGGGGGGCCTTCGGCCGCAGCAAGGGCCGTGACCCGTTCACCCGGGCCTTCGACAGCGTGCTGCACGGTGCGCTCAAAGGCTCCGAGAAAGCCCTCAAGAAGATCGCCAAGCACATCACGGAGACCCTCCCGGAGCGGGTCAAGGCCACCTCCGCGCTCCACAGGGAGACGGACCACGGCGTACGGGACCGCGTCAACGCCATCCGTGCCGGCCGGCACGGGGACGACGACCACGGGGGAGACCGCCCGGGCCGCGACGACCGGCCCCGTGACCGCCCGCGGGACAGGATGAAACTCGCGTCGGCTCAATTGGCGCAACGCGCGCGGGCGATGCGGAACAAGTTCACGTGCGGCGATCCGATCGACATGGCCACCGGCCAGATGATCCTCGCCCAGTCCGACGTCGAGCTGCCCGGTGTACTGCCGCTCGTCCTGCGCCGCACCTACCTGTCCGGCTACACGGAGGGACGCTCCTTCGGCCCGTCATGGGCCGCCACGCTCGACGAGCGAATACAGCGGGACGAATCGCTGGGCGGTCTCTGGTGGTACCGGGAGGACGGCTCGGCCCTGGCCTACCCCCGCCTGCCCGATCTGCCCGGCGACCGGGTGGACCCCGCCGAGGGGCCACGACTGCCCCTCGCCTACGTGACGCGCGCGAGCAGCTACGTCCTGACCGTGCAGGACACGCACAGCGGACTGACCCGGCACTTCGAGCCCGCGGCCGCCCAGGAGGGCGTGTGGTGGCTCGTCTGCGTCGAGGACCGCAACGGCAACGCCGTCACCGTGGAGCGCGACGAGCACGACGTCCCGCTCACCGTCACCCACAGCGGCGGCTACCGCGTTCAGGTCGACTCCGATCCCGAACAGGAACGTGTCACCGCCCTCTCGGTGCTCACCGGTGACGAGTCGATACGCCTGCGGACCTACCGCTACGACGACGCCGGGGATCTCGTCGAGATCCGGAACGCCGTGGACGCACCCCTTCATCTGGGCTACGACCCCCTCCACCGCATCATCCGCTGGCGCGACAGCAACGACACCACGTACGCGTACACCTACGACGCCGAAGACCGCGTTCTCGACACGCAGGGCACCGACGGCATACTCGACGCCCGCCTCACCTACGCGGGCCCGGACACCGACGGCACCACCACCGTCACCTACACCAACTCTCTGGGCGGCTCCTCGGTCCACCGGGCCAACCGGTACGGTCAGATCACCTCGATCACCGACGAGCTCGGCCACACCACAACCCAGCGCTGGGACGCCGGAGACCGCCTCCTGGCCCGTACCGACCCGCTTGGCCGCAGCACCGTCTGGGAGTACGACGACGCGGGCGACCCGATCCGGATCACCACCCCCGACGGCGCCGCCACCCGTATCGCCTACAACGGCCTTCGCCTCCCCGTCGAGCTGACCGGCCCCGACGGCAGCCGCGTCCGTCAGGAGTTCGACACGCGGGGCAACCGCACCGTCCTCGTCCTCGCGGACGGCAACGCCCTGCACTTCACCCACCACCCCAACGGAGCGGTGGCCGGCGCCACGGACCCACTCGGCTCACACCTCGCCGTCCTGACCGATGCCGCCGGCCTGCCCACCCGCGTGACCGACGCCCGCGGCGCCACCAGCCATGCCCGCTACGACGCCCTCGGCCGCGCCGTCGAACTCACCGACCCGCTCGGGCACATCACCACATCCTCCTGGGACGCGGAAGGACGCCTGCTGCGCCGGACGGCAGCCGGCGCGACCACCGAGACCTGGACCTGGGACGGAGAGGGCAACTGCATCAGCCACACCGACCCGCTCGGCGGCACCACCCGCCACACCTACGGAACCTTCGACCTCCCGGCATCCCGCACCGCACCCGACGGATCCACGCACACCTTCCGTCACGACACCGAACAACGCCTCACACACGTCACCAACGCAGCCGGCCTCACCTGGACCTACACCTATGACGCGGCCGGACGCCTCAGCGCGGAGACCGATTTCGACGGCCGCACCTCCCACTACGCCTACGACGCCGCCGGACAACCGGTCTCACGCACGAACGCCGCGGGCGGCACGATCACCTACACCTTCGACGAAGCCGGACGGCTCAGCACCAGAAGCGCCGACGGCGAGCACACCGAGTACCACTACGACGCGGCGTCCCGGATGATCCGCGCCGTGAACCAGGACCACGCGCTGGCCTTCACCTACGACGCGGCCGGACGCCTCACCTCACAGACCGTCGACGGCGCCACCCTCAGCCTCAGTCACGACCGGGCCGGACGACGCAGCAGCCGCAGCACTCCGGCCGGCACGCGCACCACCTGGACCCACGGCAGCGACGACCACACGGCCCGGATGACCGTCGCCGGACGCGCCATCGACTTCACCTACGACGCCGCAGGACGTGAGGTGACCCGCCATATGGCCGGATTCGCCACGCTGACCAGCACCTACAGCCCCTCGGGCCGGCTGGTCGGCCAAGCCGTCACCTCGCCTGCCGACCAGCGTCCGATCCAGCGCAGGACGTACACCCACCGCCCCGACGGCCATCTCACCGGCATCGACGACCTCCACGCCGGCGCACGCCGCTTCGATCTGGACGCCGCGGGGCGTGTCACCGCCGTGCACGCCGCGAACTGGAGCGAGTCGTACGCCTACGACGCCATGGGAAACCAGACGAGCGCGCTCTGGCCCGCCCGCCACATCGGAGAGGACGCCACCGGCACCCGCGACCACACCGGAACGCGCCTCACCCGCGCCGGCCACGTCCGCTACGAACACGACACGCTCGGCCGCATCGTGCTGCGCCGGCGAACCCGCCTGTCACGCAAGCCGGACACCTGGCGCTACGCATGGAACACCGACGGCCAGCTGACCGCCGTCACCACCCCGGACGGCACCCGCTGGCAGTACACCTACGACCCGCTCGGCCGGCGCACGGCAAAGCTGCGCATGGCCGCCGACGGGGTCACCGTCCTCGAACGCACCACCTTCACCTGGGACGGCACCACGCTGTGCGAGCAGACCGTCCACAGCCATGGCTCCCCGGAACTGGTGACACTCACCTGGGACCACGACGGTCACACACCGGTTTCGCAGACCGAGTCCAAGGCGCACGCGGCCACGCCCCAGGACGTCATCGACCAGCGCTTCTTCGCCATCGTCACCGATCAGATCGGCACGCCCACCGAACTGATCGACGAGGCGGGCACGGTCGCCTGGCGCACCCGCGCCACCCTCTGGGGCGCCACCACGTGGAACAAGGACGCGACCGCCTACACCCCGCTGCGGTTCCCGGGCCAGTACTACGACCCCGAGACAGGTCTGCACCACAACTACTTCCGCCACTACGACCCCGAGTCCGGCCGCTACCTCACCCCGGACCCGCTCGGACTGCTGCCGTCGCCCAATCCCCTTGCCTACGTGGACAACCCGCACTCGCTCAGCGACCCGCTGGGTCTCACCCCTTGCGACGAGAGCGACGTCGGCTGGGGCGGCCGGGTGCAGTACGGCCCCCTCGGCCCGCACGACCGTGCCACCTCCATGCACGCCACCATCACCGACGACATGCTCGGGGGGAAGACCGCCCCCAAGATCGACCCGGCCGGCTGGGAGTCGGACAAGGGATACAACCGTGCTCACCTGCTGGCAGCCATGATCGGAGGTTCCAACAAGGACCGCCGCAACTTCGTCACCATGCACAGCTACGCCAACTCACCCGTCATGCGCCAGGTCGAACTGCAAGTGCGCAACGCCGCACGGAGCGGCGAGATCATCCAGTACAGCGTCAGAGCCATCTACGCTGACGACCATGCGAAGATCCCCCTCGGCGTGACCATCGAGGCTCACGGCAACAACGGATTCCAGATGCGCCCGCACGGCAGCGACGGCGAGGGAACCAACATCTTCACCATCTGGAACCGCAAGCGGTGACGAAAGGACCCTCACATGACTCCCGAACTGACCCGGCTCACGGACGTGCTCACCCCGCCCCGGGGCGACATTCCCGCCCCTGACTGGACCGCTGCCGAGACCGCGCTGCGCACCGCTGTCCCCGCCGACTTCAAGGCGCTCATCGAGACCTACGGAGCCGGCACCGTGGACAACTACCTCCTGCTGCTCGAGCCGGGCTGCCCCAACGACGTCTACGACCTCCTCAAGATCTCCGCGGAGCGCGAGGAGGCGAACGACTCCCTGTGGGAGTACGGGGACAGGCCCGAGGAGATGGAAACTCCGGGGAACCGCCTGATCTGTTGGGCCACCACCGACAACGGTGAGTACCTGTACTGGCTCGTGCGTCCCGGCGACGACCCGGACACCCGCCCCATCCTGATCAACAGCGCGTCGACGGAGGACTGGGAGCGCTACGACATGACGGTCACCCGCTTTCTGACCGCCGTCCTCACCGGGGAAGTCCGTTCCGAGGTTCTCTGGGACAAGTTCCCTCTGCCGGAGCACGAGTTCCGCCCCACCCGGAACCTGTAGACACGGGCCGGCTCCGGGCCGCCTCCGGGTGGTCACGCAGGACACCGGCGGCTCCCCAAGGCCGGCCCCCGTCTGCGTGGGGACGGCCCGGTGCCGGGGCGTCACTCTCCGACTACCTGAGCTGGCGCTGGGTGATGTTCGTTAACGTCCCGATCGGCGTGCTCGTACTGCTCGGCGCCCGGGTGCTGGCCAGCGGCGAGAAGCTGCACGGCGAACTGGACGTGCGCGGCGCGGCTACCGCCACCGGCGGCCTGACCGCCCTGGTCTACGCCATCACCCAGGGCGGTGACCGCGGCTGGACCGACCCCGTCACCTTCGGCATGTTCACCGTCGCGGCGATCCTGCTGATCACCTTCCTGCGCTCGCAGCGCAGGAACCGGCACCCGCTGCTGCCGTTGCGGCTACTGCGTAACCGCAACCGGGCCGGGTCCTATGTCACCATGCTGTTCATCGGCGCGGCCATGTTCGCCACCTTCTACTTCCTGTCGCTTTTCATGCAGCAGGTCAAGGGCTACAGCCCGGTTCGTGCCGGGTTCGCCCATCTGCCGTTCAGCCTCGGCATGGGGATGGCCGCCGGGATCGGCTCACGCCTGGCCGGCCGGTTCTCGCCACGCACGCTCGCCGGCCCCGGCCTGGTCGTCGCGGCCGGCGGGATGCTCTGGTTCAGCCCGCTCGAACCGTCCTCGTCGTACTTCACCCACCTGATGCCGGCCATGTTCATCACCGCCCTCGGTCTGGGCGCCAGCTTCCTGCCGATGACGCTCGGCGCGATCTCCGGCGTCGACCGCAACGACACCGGCATCGCCTCGGCCATCCTCAACACCGCCCAGCAGATCGGCGGCGCCGTCGGCCTGGCCGTCCTGGCCACCGTCTCCACCAGCGCCGCCGATGACCAACTGCCGCACGCTGACGTCGCGTTCTTCCGCGCCCTGGCCAGCGGCGACCAGCCCCTGATCCAGCGGGCGGCCGACGCGCTGTCCCACGGCTACACCGTCGCGTTCGCCTCCGCCGTCGGCTTCCTGCTGGCCGCGCTGGTCATCACCGTCACCACGCTCAACGCAAGCCCCCAGCAGCGCACCGAGGACGCGGCGCCCGTACACATCGGCTGACACGCCGCTGCGGTGTCGCTCCTTCGGCGACACGTCTCCGGGCGGACCGTGGTAGTTCGAAGCTATCCCTGGGCCCGTGAGCCTCACTGCGGGAATGATGCCCACAGCCACGCCTGCCTCGCCGAAAACAAGGTCCGCCTCCCCCCCTCGGGGTAGGCGGACTGGCCTTGTTCACGAGAACCGACAGCAGATGTTCACCACTTCGGGAGGCACGAGGGCCAGCGGTCGTTCGATTTCTGCCGAGGCAAGTTGAGATACGGAAAGTGCCGCTGAGATTGATCTTGGTCTGATCTGCCACAGATGCCCGGATTGGCAGCGGGTGGGGGGTTTGGCAGAAGATCTCGCGTGCCGGACAGCAGAGTCTGGACGTCCGAGCGAAATCCCCTTGCTCAATGGTCAAGAATCGTTGACCATTGCTCGCATGCCTACCGATGATCTTCCCGAGACGTTTCACGTCACCACGGACGAGCAGCTGCGCGCCGTCTCCAATCTCACGCGCCACCGGATCATGGCCGTGCTCCGCTTCGAGCCGGCGACGATCACGCAGATCGCCGAGCGGGTGGGCCTTGCGAAGGGGAGTTCCAGCTATCACGTGCGGCTGCTGGAGCGTGCCGGTCTGGTGAAGGTGGTACGGACGCGGAAGGTGCGGGGGGTCACCGAGCGGTACTACGCGATGGCCGCGCGTGCGATCGTGCTGCCGGATCCGGGCGAGGGAGGGCCGGATGTGCTGATGCGGCATGCGGTGGCGGACCTGGAGGCGTCGCCGGCGGACGGCGAGCGGCACGTACGGATGGCTCATCTGCGGCTCACCGAGGAGCAGTTCGCGCAGCTGGGGGCGCGGCTGCAGGCGCTGGCGGACGAGTACCGGGAGCTGTCCGATCCGTCGCTGCCGGACGCGTCACTCGTCTTCGCACTGTTCCACCCGGCACCGCGCGAGCAGGCCGAGGAAGGTGTCAAGTGACGTCAGACATTCTGAAGTTGCCGACCGGGTTCGGACGGCTGTGGACTGCGCAGACGGTGTCCTCGCTCGGTGACGGGGTGTCGCATGCCGCGCTGCCGCTGCTCGCGTTGACGTTGACGCGGGATCCGATGGCGCTCGCCGCCGTCACGGCCGCCGGGACGCTGCCGTGGCTGCTCTTCGGGGTGCTCGGCGGTGCGCTGGTGGACCGCTGGGACCGCCGGCGCACGATGTGGGTCTCGGACGCGGCGCGTGCGGTGCTGCTCGCGATGCCGGCGGCGGCGGCCGCGCTCGACGTGCTGAGCATTGCGCTGCTCGCAACCGTCGCCTTCCTGCTCGGCCTCGGCGGACTCTTCTTCGACACGGCCGCCACGGCCTATCTGCCGGATCTGCTCGGCCGCGACCCTGCACTCCTGGAGCGAGCCAACTCTCGCCTGCGCGGAGCCCAGACCGCCATGTCCGGATTCGCGGGGCCGCCTGCGGGCAGTGCGCTGCTCGCGCTCGGGCGGGCGGTTCCGCTGCTCGCCGACGCGGTGTCGTTCCTGCTCTCCGCACTGCTCGTACGTACGCTTCCCGCCGTGCCCCGGCCCGTGCCGAAGGTCCGCGAGTCGTTGCTGCGTCAGGCGCGGGCCGGGGCCTCGTACGTCTTCCGGGACCGGGTGCTGCTCGGGCTGGCGCTCCGTCCGGCGGTCGGGAACGTCGCCTTCCTCGCTGTGGAGACCGTCCTGGCCCTCTTCGCGCGCGACCGTCTCGGTATCGACACCTACGGCTTCGGCCTGCTCCTCACGGCGGAGGCCACCGGCGGCCTGCTCGGTGCAGGCATCGCCTCCTACCTTGGCCGGCGACTCGGCACCGGCACAGCGCTGACCTGCACGGCCGCAGTCGAAGGGCTTGCCATCCTGGGCCTTGCCGCTGCCCCGAACCCGTACGTGGCCGGGCTGGCGCTCGCCGTCTGCGGGGCCGGCATGGGCGCCACGATGGTGCTCGGGCCCTCCCTGCGGCAGGCGATCGTCCCGGCCCACCTCATGGGCCGGGTAGCCTCCACCTCCCGCATGCTGGCCATGTGCGCCGCCCCCGTCGGGGCCTTCCTCGGCGGCTGGCTGGCCACCGCCTACGACATCCGCACCCCGCTCTACGCCGCCGCCGTCCTCCTCCTGGCGATGACGGCCGTCATGGCATCCATGACCAGCAACCGCCGGGTCGAAGCGGCGCTATGTGCCGCCGACCCGACCGGTCCGGATCACCCGGCATCCCAGGATCCCGTCCAGAAGAGTGCACCTGACGTGTTGTGACGCCTGCCGCGAAGGCGTCACAACGATGTCACGAGGCTCAAGCAGTTCGATTCCGGGGCTCACCCAGGTGCCTCCCGAAGTGGTGAACATCTGCTGTCGGTTCTCGTGAACA
>NZ_WWIR01000399.1 GCF_009863025.1 Streptomyces sp. SID4985
CACCGAAGGCTCTGCCATCCCCATGCCGGGGTGGGCGTCGGGAGCGGGGACGTAGCCCATGGCTGGGGCGGCAGCAGGGGCTGCTCCGCCGGAGAAGTTGACGCCGCGCTCCAGGCGGTCCAGGCGGGCCATGACGGAGCGCTCGTCGCCGTAGGCGGCCGGGAGCATGACGCGGGCGCAGATGAGTTCGAGCTGGAGGCGGGGCGAGGTGGCGCCGCGCATCTCGGTCAGGCCCTCGTTGACGAGGTCGGCGGCGCGGCTCAGCTCGGCGGCGCCGAAGGTCTCGGCCTGGGCCTGCATCCGCTCCAGGACGTCGACGGGGGCGTCGATGAGCCCCTTCTCGACGGCGTCGGGCACGGCGGCGAGGATCACCAGGTCGCGCAGCCGCTCCAGCAGGTCGGCGACGAAGCGGCGGGGGTCGTTGCCGCCCTCGATGATGCGGTCGACCACCTCGAAGGCGGCGGCGCCGTCACCTGTGGCGAAGGCCTCGACCACGGAGTCGAGGAGGGAGCCGTCGGTGTAGCCGAGGAGGGAGGTGGCCATCGGGTACGTCACACCGTCCTCGCCAGCACCGGCGAGGAGCTGGTCCATGACGGACATGGAGTCACGCACGGAGCCCTGGCCGGCGCGCACGACGAGCGGCAGCACGCCCTCAGCGACCGGGATCTTCTCCTTTTGGCAGACCTCGCCGAGGTACTCGCGCAGGGTGCCGGGCGGGACGAGCCGGAAGGGGTAGTGATGCGTACGCGACCGGATGGTCCCGATGACCTTCTCGGGCTCGGTGGTCGCGAAGATGAACTTGAGGTGCTCCGGCGGCTCCTCGACGACCTTGAGCAGGGCGTTGAAACCGGCCGACGTGACCATGTGGGCCTCGTCGATGATGTAGATCTTGTACCGGCTGGAGGCGGGGCCGAAGAACGCCTTCTCGCGCAGCTCACGGGCGTCGTCCACACCACCGTGGGACGCGGCGTCGATCTCGATGACGTCGATCGAACCCGGGCCGTTGCGCGCGAGGTCCTGGCACGACTGGCACTCCCCGCAGGGCGTGGGCGTGGGACCTTGCTCACAGTTCAGACAGCGGGCCAGGATGCGCGCGCTGGTCGTCTTGCCACATCCGCGCGGCCCGCTGAACAGGTACGCGTGATTGACCCGGTTGTTCCGCAGCGCCTGCTGCAGCGGGTCGGTGACATGCTCCTGCCCGATGACCTCGGCAAAGGTCTCGGGGCGGTAGCGGCGGTACAGCGCGAGAGACGACACGCATACGAGGTTATAGGGGAGCACCGACAACCGGCCGCGCACCGGAACCGGCCCCGCTCCCACCGCAGGTCACAGCCTGGGCCCCGCCCCGCACCCCGCAAAAAACAAGGGCCCCCCACGCACCTGCCAGAGCCGACCTACCCTTGCTGCCTTCCGGCCCTGGGGGAGTTCAGTCAGATAGCACCGCGTGGGGGGCTGCCGAAAGAGTACCCGATCCGGACCTCCGCGAGATACCTCGACCGACCCCGCGCCGAGCACCGCTCCCCACCTCGGGAACGAGGTTCGCGAGCACCCTCCGCGGTCATGTAATGTTTGCGGCGGAGGATTCGCCTAGAGGCCTAGGGCGCACGCTTGGAAAGCGTGTTGGGGGCAACCCCTCACGAGTTCGAATCTCGTATCCTCCGCCAAGTGCCTCACCGGGCACTAAGTCGAAGGGCCCCACTGCTTGCAGTGGGGCCCTTCGACGTGTGTGGCCCCGGCTCGTGCGGAACGCCGGGGCCACCCGGGCTCAGGCCAGGGAGAATTTCTGGGCGCCGGAGCCGTTGCAGTCCCAGATCTGGAGGCGGGTGCCGTTGGC
>NZ_WWIR01000400.1 GCF_009863025.1 Streptomyces sp. SID4985
GTGGCGCTGGGCGTGGCCCTGCTGGTGCCGCTGGCGCTGCCCGCGATGCGGGGGGGTCTGCTGGCGGGCACGGGTGCGGGGGTCGGCGCGGGCAGTGGGAACGGCGGCATGATCTCCGCCGTCAACCCGCTGGTGTCGCTGCGCGACTCCCTGAACGTTGACAGCGACCGCCAGGTGCTGTCCCTGCGGACCAACGCCGAAGACCTGTCGGACATGTACGTGCGCATCGTGTCCCTGGACGACTTCGACGGCACGACCTGGAAGCCGGCCCAGCGGCACATCGTCGGGGTGCCGGACGCCTTCCCGACGCCGATCGGTCTGGGCCCGGACGTCCGCCGGACCACGGTCCGGACGACCATCTCGGCGGCCGAGTCGTACGCGCAGGACTGGCTGCCGATGCCGTATCCGCCGACCGGCGTGCGGATCGGCGGCAATTGGCGGTACGAACCGGTGGGCATGACCCTGGTCGGCGACCACCGGCAGACGACGCGCGGTGCGACCTACCTGGTGACCAGCCTGGACGTGCGGCCGACGGCGCGGCAGCTGGCCTCGGCGCCGAAGCCGCCGGACGCGCTGCGGCGCGAGTACACCGATGTGCCGCCGGCGCTGCCGAAGGTGGTGGCCCGGACGGCGAAGGAGGTCACCTCCGGCGCGGCGAACCACTACGAGGAGGCGGTGAAGCTCCAGGAGTGGTTCGCGGAGGACGGCGGCTTCCGGTACGACACGCAGGTGCAGGTCGGGCGCGGCCCGAACGCCATCGCGAACTTCCTGCGCGACAAGCAGGGCTTCTGCGTGCACTTCTCCTTCACGATGGCCGCGATGGCCCGCACGCTGGGCATCCCGGCCCGGGTGGCGGTCGGCTTCGCGCCGGGCACCCCGCAGGCGGACGGCACGGTGTCGGTGAGCCTGAAGGACGCCCACGCCTGGCCGGAGCTGTACTTCGAGGGGGTGGGCTGGACCCGCTTCGAGCCGACGCCGACCCGGGGCACGACGCCGTCGTACACCCGGCGGCAGACCCCGGACAGTGCGCTGCCGGACCCGGCGCTCCCCTCGCGCGGGTCGTCGGCCGCGCCGTCGCCGCAGGCGTCGGCGAGCGAGAGCTGCGCGGCCGGTTCGGCCGCTCCGGCGGTGTGTGCCGCGCCGTCCGAGGCGGTGGCGGCGCCGGGTGGCGGCGGAGGCACTCCGGGCGGGCTGCGGGCCGCGCTGCTCGTGCTGGGCGCGCTGGTGCTGCTCGCGCTGCCGCTGACACCGCTGCTGTGGCGGCGGCGGGCGCGTTCCCGGCGGCTGGGCGCGCACGCCAGGTCCGACGAGGGCGCGGCGGAGCACACGCTGGCGGCGTGGCGGGAGCTGACCGACAGCGCCTGGGACCACGGGATCGCGCCGGACGAGTCGCTGACCCCGCGCGCGGCCGCGGAGCGGATCGTGCGGCTGGGCGAGCTGGACGAGGAGGCCGGGGCCGCGGTGCACCGGGTGGCGGACGCGGTGGAACAGGTGCTCTATGCCCCCCGGCCCCGCTCGGCCACCGGTGTGGCGGCGGACGTGCGCCGCGCGCTCACGGGCCTGCGCGCCTCGGCGG
>NZ_WWIR01000401.1 GCF_009863025.1 Streptomyces sp. SID4985
CACGCGGCCTGGCGGGCGGCGCCGAGCGCGGCGTAGTCGGCGGGCTGCGGTACGACCACCTGGGCGCCGAACAGCGCGGGCGCCACCGCCTGGACGGCGGGCAGTTCGGCGGCCTGCCCCAGCAGGAAGATCCGCCGCACCTCCACGCCCCGGCCGCGCAGCACGTCCAGCGCGTCCGCGAGACCGCAGAGCATCCCCTCGAAGGAGGCCCGCGCCAGGTGCTCGGGCTTCATGGACTCGCGCCGGAGTCCGGCCAGGGTGCCCGCCGTGTGGGGGAGGTCCGGGGTGCGCTCGCCCTCCAGGTACGGGAGCAGGACCAGTCCGTGCGAGCCCGGCGTGGACTTCATCGCCAGCTCGGACAGGCTCTCCAGGTCGGGCAGGCCGAGCAGTTCGGCGGTGCCGCGCAGGGCCCGTACGGCGTTCAGGGTGGTGACGACCGGCAGATGCATACCGGTGGCGTCGGCCAGAGAGGTGATCATCCCGGACTGGTCGGCCAGCGCCCCCGGGTGCACGGCCATCACGGACCCGGACGCGCCGAGCGAGACGACCGCGTCCCCGAAGCCGATACCGAGCCCGAAGGCGGCGGCCATGGTCTCGCCGGTCCCTGCGGAGATCAGCAGCCCCTCCGGGGTCGTACCGGCCGCCTCGGACGGACCCAGTACGTCGGGCAGCGCCACCTGGTGGCCGAGAGCCAGCTCGACCAGGTCGGGCCGGTAGCCGCCGGTCGCGGCGGACCAGTACCCGGTGCCCGAGGCGCCGCCCCGGTCGGTCGTACGGCGCACCGGGCGGCCCAGGAGCTGCCAGACCAGCCAGTCGTGCGCCTGGAGCAGCAGGGCGGTGCGGCGGGCGTTCTCCGGCTCGTTCTTGGCCAGCCAGCGCAGCTTGGTCACCGGCTGGGCGGCCTGCGGTACGCACCCGACGGCCTGCGCCCACGCCTCCCGGCCGCCGAGCGCGTCGAGCAGGTCGGCGGCGGCCACCTGGGCGCGCTTGTCGGCACCGGTCATCGCGGGGCGGACGGTGTTCCCCTGCGCGTCCAGCGGGATCACCGCGTTCTGCTGCGCCGAGACCCCGATGGCCTGCACCCCCTCCAGCAGCCCACCCCCCGCGGCCTCGCCCAGCGACAGCAACCACGCCTGCGGGTCCACGTCACTCGGCCGCCGACCGCCCTCGGGCACCTCGATCGGATGCGGCGCGTACCCCTGACGGATCACGGCACCCGTGTCCATGTCACAGACGACGATGCGAGTGAAAGCGGGTGAGCTGTCCAGCCCGGCGACTATCCCCATGTCTCAAATTCTGCCGTAGCGCGGCGCTTGCTTGGGCCAGGGCGGGCTTATGAGGGTGGGGCGGGGGTGGACCGTGGCCGGGATGTGACTGCGGTGGGGTGCGGGGGAGGGGTTTCGGGTGGGCTGTTTCGGGTGGGGCGTTCCGGGTGGGGCCG
>NZ_WWIR01000402.1 GCF_009863025.1 Streptomyces sp. SID4985
GGGCGCGACACCAGGCGGGGACGCGGCGCCGGGCAGGGACGCGGCGCCGGGCAGGGACACGGCGCCGGGCGGGGACGCGGCCCCGGCCGAGTGCACGGCGCAGGGCGGAGAACCGGCGCCCGGCGAGGACATCGCGCCCGGTGCGTACCCCGGCCGCCACACAGCGCAGGGCGAGCACACCCCCCTCCCGCTCGCCGAACCCCCGGAGGGACCCCTCCCCGAACCCCCCGAGCGCCTCCAGGTCCGGGCCCTCCAGGCCCTCTGCCGTCAGGTCTTCGGCTTCCGGCTCGCCATGATCGTGCTGGCGGCGCCGGCCGCGCTGCTCAACGCCGCGCCCGGGCTCGGTGCCCGGCTGGTCGGTGCGGCGGTCGTCGTGACGTTCATGGGGTCGTACGTCCTCTTCCGTGACTGGGAACGCTTCGGCCCCCTCCTCCTGCGCCACCCCGCGCTGCTCGCCGCCGACACCCTCTTCGGCTCGCTGCTGCTCGTCTCGGCGGGCCCGGACACCACGCTCGCCTACGTCAGCGTCTGCACTCCGCTGCTGGCCGGGCTGGTCTACGGCTGGCGCGGCGCCGCCTGCTTCGCGTCCCTCCAGTCGCTGATCCTGCTCCTGGTCCACGCCACGCTGAAGGCGGACCAGCACACCGGCCCCGCCGAGTCGCTGCTGCTGCCCGGCCTGTGCGTCGTCACCGGCGCGATGGGCTCCACCCTGCGCAACCTGATGCTCCGCTACGGCACCGCCACCCAGGCCCTCACCGCCGTACGCGCCCGCCTCGCCGCCACCGAGGCCGTCCACGCCGAACGCGCCCGCCTCGCCCGCGAGATGCACGACTCCCTGACCAAGACCCTCTACGGAGTCGCCCTCGCCGCCGACGCCCTCGCCGCCACCGCCGCCACCCCCGCCCCCGACCCCGCCCTCCTGCGCGACCAGGCGTCCCTGGTGTCCCGCTCGGCCCACAGGGCGGCGGCGGAGTCGCGGGCGCTGCTGACGGACCTGCGCGAGGAGACGCCACCGCCGGACCTGACGACGGAACTAGGCCGTACGACAACGGACTTCACGACCCGAACCACCCTGCCCGCCACCTCCCGCACCCCCACCCCCCTCCCTCCC
>NZ_WWIR01000403.1 GCF_009863025.1 Streptomyces sp. SID4985
ATCGGCCGCGCCAAGGCGCTCCAGATCTGGTACAAGGCGCTGACGACGTACATGACGTCCAGCACCAACTACGCGGCCGCCCGCACCGCTTCCCTGAACGCGGCCACCGCGCTCTACGGCGCCAACTCGGCCGAGTACGCGGCCGTCGGCAACGCGTTCGCCGGGATCAACGTGGGCGGCCACATCAACCCGCCCGCCGACGGGGTGACCGTCACGAACCCGGGCAGCCAGTCCGCCACCGTGGGCACCGCGGTCAGCCTCCAGATACAGGCGAGCAGCACCAACAGCGGCGCGCTGAGCTACAGCGCCTCGGGGCTCCCCGCCGGGCTGTCCATCAGCAGCTCCACCGGTCTGATCTCCGGCACGCCCACCGCCGCGGGCACCTCCAGCACCACGGTCACGGTCACCGACTCGGCGGGCAAGACCGGCACCGCGGCCTTCTCCTGGACGGTCAGCCCGACCGGCGGCGGCTGCTCCGCGACCCAGCTCCTGGCCAACCCCGGCTTCGAGTCGGGCAACACGGGCTGGACCGCGTCCAGTGGCGTCATCACCACCGACAGCGGACAGGCCAGCCACGGCGGTTCGTACAAGGCGTGGCTCGACGGCTACGGCTCCTCCCACACCGACACGCTGTCCCAGTCGGTGACGATCCCCGCGGGCTGCAAGGCGACGCTCACCTTCTGGCTGCACATCGACTCGGCGGAGACCACCACCAGCACGCAGTACGACAAGCTCACGCTGACCGCCGGTTCGACCACGCTGGCCACGTACTCGAACCTCAACAAGGCCTCGGGGTACACCCAGAAGACCTTCGACCTGTCCTCGCTGGCGGGCCAGACGGTCGCCCTGAAGTTCAACGGGGTCGAGGACTCCTCGCTCCAGACCAGCTTCGTGGTGGACGACACCGCCCTCACGACCAGCTGACCCCCGCACACAACGCGGCCCCCGTGCACGGAACTTCCGTGCACGGGGGCCGCGTTGTGTGCGGGTCGGGTGCGCTCAGCTCAGCGGATCGAGCGTGAGGTACGCCGTCTGCGGGTTGCCGTCGTTGACCAGCGACTCGTGGTTGCCGACGTCGTCGAACGCGAAGGCGTACGCCTTGCCGTCGGCCATCTGTGCGTGAATGGCCTTGGCGTACTGGTTCGTCACCCCGTCCTGGTAGAAACCGGCGTCCGAGGAGTCCGGCTGGTTGGGGTTGGTGAGCAGGGTGGAGCGGTTGTAACCGGCGCACAGGGTACGGGAGATGGGGCCCCGCACTTGGTCGTTGGGCGCGTCGAGCAGGTTGTGGCAGCCGAAGATGCTGCCCGCGTCCGGCTTCTGGAAGCTGGTCACGACCGCGCCGGAGGAGTTGGTGAAGTTCATGACGTTGCCCGAAACCCGCCCGAAGTACTTGGTGCCCGGCTGGTCCGTGAACGGCGTGACGGTCAGGGTCTGCGAGGAGTACTTCTGCCAGACCCGGTTGACGTAGTCGTCCATCACGTTGGAGGGCAGCGCCCCGGTCTCCACGCCGTACAGCGGGGACAGTGCGCGCAGTACCGTGCCGTCGGAGCGGGTCTGGACGAGGCCGGACCAGCCCGACTTGCCGCGCAGCGTGTTCAACACGTTCGTGTAGCCACCGGACTTGAGGTGACCCGTGGTGGTGGTCGAGCCGTCACCACGCTTCACCCCGACCGCGTACGGCGCCGAGAACATGTCGACCTGCGTGCTGTTGAGCCACAGGCCGCCGTCGTTGAGCGTGTACTCGGACCAGCTGAACAGGGTGTCGCGGTTGGGGTCCGAGGGGTTCTGCACGGCCGGCTGGACCAGACCGCCGGTGGTGAGCCGGAAGTCCAGCTTCTTGCCGTAGGAGAAGTAGATCCGGCCGGAGAACTTCGGTATCCGGATCGTGGTGGTCTGGCCGGGGCCTGGCCCGGCGATCGACGCGTCGGGCGCGGGGGTCGGCGGGTTGCCGCCCGCGGGCCAGGCGTGGAAGCCGCCGTTCGCGTCGGCCCAGCCCTGCCGTCCCGAGGACAGCTGAGTGCCCAGGTCGTAGATGTAGACCTGGTCACCCCGGCCCGAGTTGTTGGTGATCTGGAGCGGGATCGTGTCCGGCACCGCCGCACTGGCGTGCTCCGGCACCGAGAACACGACCACCCCGCCGACCATGGCGGCCACGGCCGCCGCGCTTGTCGCGAACCGCGGGATTCTTCGAGTCAACTCTCCACCTCCGTGTGGGGATCGGGGCGGAACGGAAATTGGTCCGTACCTGCATGAGAGCGCTCTCAGAGTGCGGGCGGAAGGGGGGACTGTCAATTACTCCGGCCGGACACGTTCCGTGATCATGTGCTCGTCGTCCCACTCGGGTACCGTCACGCCGCCGCTCTCCCAGTCCCGCCGGAGAACCGCGTACCCGACCGCGTCGTGCACCGATCGTCGGTCCCGGGCCACGCGTCGCGGTAGTGCGCCTCCTTGACGTACCCGCACCGCCGGAAGGCGCGTCGCATCGCCGTGTTGTCCTGCCGGGTGGTGCCCTCGATCCGCCGGACGCGCGGGAACTCCTCGAACAGATACCGCGTGAGCCAGGTCAGGGCGGCGCCGCCGACGCCCGTGCCGCGCCACCGGGACCGGACGCGCAGGTCGAACAGGGGGGTGTCGTCGGCCAGATCCATCAGGCGGATCAGCCCCGCAGTGCTGTCGCCCGCGACGATCCAGAAGGCCCGGTTCTCCTCGCCGTCGTACCTGCCCTCGGAGATCCACCGCCGGACCTCGTCCCCCTCGGGCGCGGCCGAGGCGTGGAACGGCCAGGTGTCGCCGGTGAGGAAGTCCACGAGGGCGTCGGCCTCGGAGGGGGCGAAGCGGCGGAAGGTGAGGTCCATCGTGGCACCTTACGGAGCGCGCGGGCGTGGCTGGTATCGAATTGTTCGCCGGGTGGCGCCGCGTCAGAACGTCCGGTGCAGCAGGTCCAGCAGGGCCCGCCAGTGGTGTTCGTCCGCCTCCGCGTCGTAGGCCGACGTGTCCGACTGGGTGTAGCCGTGGGGGGCGCCCGGGTAGACCTCGGCGGTGTGGCGGACACCGGCTGCCGTGAGAGCGTTCTCCAGGCGGTCGATCTGTTCCTGGGGCAGGGAGTGGTCCTGGTCGGCGTGGCCGAAGTACAGCTCCGCCGTGATGTTCCCGGCGCCCAGGTGGGGGCTGTCGGGGTCTTCGGTGGCCAGGTTGCCGCCGTGGAAGCCCGCGGCCGCCGCGACCCGGTCCGGATGGGTGGCCGCCGTGCGCAGCGCGAGACGGGCGCCCATGCAGTAGCCGACCAGGGCGACCGGACCGTCCGCGACCAGTGGGTCGGCGGCCATCCGGTCCAGGAAGGCGTCCGCGTCGCGTTCCGCCTGCTCGGGGGTCAGGGAGCCGACGAGCGGGCCGAGGCGCCGCCAGATGGACGGGTCGGCGCCCGGGTCGATGAACTCGGGCAGCTCCACGACCGGGGCCGGGCCCCGGCGGTAGAACACGTTCGGCACCAGGACCGTGTACCCCTCGGCGGCCAGCCGGTCCGCCATCTCCCGCAGCCGGGGCCGCAGCCCGTAGGCGTCCTGGTAGAACAGGACGCCCGGGTGCGGCCTTCCGTCGGCCGGGTGGACGAGGTAGGCGTCGGCGACGCCGTCCTTCGTCGGGATCTGAACGGTCGTGCCCTCGACGGCGGTCATCGTGCGAGCCTCCTGGGATCACCGGCGCCCGGCGGGATGCCCCGGCGCCCCTCCCTGCTCATGCTGCCACGCAAGATCCACGGCGGAGCGCCCGGCCCCGCGTCACGTGCCCGGCCCGCCGCCTCACTCGAACAGCGACGCGTCCCCCGCGCCCCGGCGCACGATCTCCGGCTCCCCGCCGGAGAAGTCCACCACCGTGGTCGGCTCCGTGCCGCACTCACCGGAGTCCACCACCGCGTCCACCACATGGTCGAGCCGGTCCTTGATCTCCCAGCCCTGCGTCGGCGGCTCCTCCTCGTCCGGCAGCAGCAGCGTGCTGGACACCAGCGGCTCGCCCAGCTCCGCAAGGAGCGCCTGCGTCACCACGTGGTCCGGGATGCGCACGCCCACCGTCCGCTTCTTCGGGTGCAGCAGCTTGCGCGGCACCTCGGGGGTGGCCGGCAGGATGAAGGTGTAACTCCCGGGCGTCGCCGCCTTGATCGCGCGGAACACGTCGTTGTCGATCCGCACGAACTGCCCGAGCTGCGCGAAGTCCCGGCACATCAGCGTGAAATGGTGCCGGTCGTCCAGCTGACGGATGGAACGGATGCGCTCCATGCCGTCCTTGCTGCCCAGTTGGCAGCCCAGCGCGTAACAGGAGTCCGTGGGATACGCGATCAGCGCCCCCGACCGCACCGCGTCGGCGATCTGCGCGATGGCGCGCGGCTGCGGGTTCTCGGGGTGCACGTCGTAGTACTTCGCCATCCGCCGAGCTTATGCCGTCCCCGTGTTCCACGGGCGCACCCCGCCCGCGCGGTCCCGGCCGCGCCGTGTTCTGCGGCACACACCGGCGTCGTTCGCCCCCTCTTCGGGTAACGTCCACCGACGAAACCCGAGGTCAGCACCGATATGAGGAGCGCAGCGACGTGGCCGCCCGAGCAGCCGACGGCCCCCGGGAGCCGTACGGCCCCGACGCCCCCTGGGCGGAGCAACTGCTCGACCAGCTCCGCCCCGCCGTCCGCGACCCGCGTCGCGTCGTCGCCTGGCTCGCCCGGAGCGTCCATGCCTCGGTGAGCCTCCAGGACGCGCACGGCACCGTCCTCGCGGGCGACCCCCTGCCGCTCGACCCCGGCCTCGTCGGCCGCGTCGCCCGGGGCGGTCTCTCCTCCGCCGCGCTGGAGGAGGACGGCCGCCACATCCGGCTCACCACGACCACCGGCGCCGCCCTGGCCGTCGCCCGCACGGAGCCCTTCGACCGGCGCGCCGCCGAGATCGTCCACCGCACCGCCACCGTCCTCGCTCTCCTGCTGCGCGAGGCCGAACTCGCCGACGCCGGACGCCGGTTGCGCCGCGCCTCGGCCGATCTGCGCCTGGCGATCCTGCAACTGCTCATGGTCGAGGAAGTCGTCTCCGCCCGCCGCGTCGCCGCCGGACTCTGGCCCGGACTGCTCGAACAGGACACCGCCCGCGTCTACGTCGTCGAGGCGTCCCCCGCCGAACGCGACGCCCTCGCCGAGGGCTGCGCCGAGGCCACCGAGGGCGGCGCGCTCGTCGTGCGCTGCCCCGCCATGGACGGCCACGTCATCGTCGTCAGCCCCGCGCCCGCCGCCGGACAGCGGCTGCGCGCCCTCCTCGGCGACCGCCCCGGCGTCTACCTCGGCGGCAGCACCCGCCAGCGCCTCGCCCGCACCGCCACCGCCTACGGACAGGCCGTCAGCGCCCTCGCCGTCGCCCGTCACCGCCCCGACCGCAGTGCCGTCTACGCCGAACGCACCCACCCCGAGCGCCTGTTGGACCCCGCCGCTCTGCGCGCCTGGTCCGCCGCCCTGCTCCGCCCGCTCGACACACTGCCCCACCACATACGCGCCGAACTCCTCGCCACCACCCGGCTCGGCCTCGACTTCACCGCCGTCAACGCGGCCAAGGTGCTCGGTGTCAGCCGCAACACCGTCCGCGCCCGCATGGACCGCGTCGCCGCCCTGCTCGGCACCGACCTGGCCGACCTCACCGCCCGCGCCGCCGTACGCCTCGCCCTCGTCACCGAGGCCGCGCACGGCCCGTACGACCCCGCCGCCGCACGGCCCCGCACGCCCGCCGGACTCGGCGGACTGCTCGGCTCGCCCGCGCTGCGCGACTGGGCCGACACCCTGCTCGGCCGCCTCGCCGACGACGGCCGGGACCTGCGCGGCACCCTGCGCGCCTGGATCGCCGCCGGGGCCAACGCCGAACGCGCCGCCCGCGAACGGGGCGTCCACGCGCAAACGGTGCGCGAGCACGTCCGGGCCGCCGAACCCGTCCTGGAACGGCAGTTGCTGGCCGGCGGCACCGATCTGTACGAGGTGGTCCTCGCCCATCTGGCCTGCGGCGACCTCCAGTTGCCCCCGCACTGCGGTTCGAACGGGGACCAAGCGGACGCGGCTGTGCACAGGTGAGTGATTCCGGCCCCGGACCGGGCACGGACGCGATGGCCACCGGTGCGCGCCGCGCGTAGATTCGAC
This sequence comes from Streptomyces sp. SID4985, assembly GCF_009863025.1. GTDB lineage: Bacteria > Actinomycetota > Actinomycetes > Streptomycetales > Streptomycetaceae > Streptomyces. The sequence continues at coordinate 6,152 of NZ_WWIR01000403.1, forward strand.
GGTCGGCGGGGCACCACCGGGGCGGGGGACCGGTCGTGCCCCGCCCTCTTTTTCCCGTCCGGTCTTTTCCTGTCCGGCTCTTTCCCGTCCGGGTGTCCGGTCGCTCAGTGTGCCGCGGGCTGCGCGGGCAGGTCGAAGACGTGCCCGGGGGAGATGATCCGCGTGATCGCCTCGCCGAACAGCGTGCTCGGCTCCTGGCCGTCGTGGTCGATGTCGGTGTTGAGCAGTACCACCAGCGTGGTCCGCGCCGAGGGCAGATAGACGGTCAGCGACTCGTATCCCGGCAGCGAACCGTTGTGCCCGATCCAACCGCGTACGTCGAAGATGCCGAGCCCGTACCCCGCGCCCGGCACGCCCGTCGGCGGGGTCACCAGGCGCTGGCGCTGCGTGGACGCGTCGATCATCCGCCTGCCGTCGGGGAGTTCACCGGTCGCCACCGTCGGCGCCCACACGCGCAGATCGTCCAGCGTCGAGACCATCGCGCCCGCCGCCCAGCCCCAGGACGGGTTCCAGCCCGCCGTCTCCTCGACCTTCCCGTCGGCCGTCTGGTTCGTGTACCCCTGCGGATGCGGCTTCGGGAACTGGGCGCCGGACGGGAACGACGTGCGGTTCATCCCGGCCGGGTCCAGAATGTGCTCCTGGATGTAGTCCCCGAGCTGCTGCCCGCTCCGCTGCTCCACGACCAGTCCGAGCAGGATCAGATTGGTGTTGGAGTAGTCGAACTTCTTCCCCGGCTGGAAGAGCACCGGGTGCTTGAAGGAGTAGTCCAGCAACTGGCGCGGGGTGAAGGGGCGCTGCGGATCGGAGGTCAGCGCCTTGAAGAAGTCCGGGTCGTCCGAGTAGTTGTACAACCCGCTGCGCATTCCGGCCAGTTGGCGCAGGCTGATCTTTTCGCCGTTCGGGACACCGCCGATGTACTGCGCGATCGGGTCGTCCAGCGACACCTTCCCCTGGTCCACCAGCTGGAGCAGCGCGGTCACCGTGAACGTCTTGGTCTCGCTGCCGATCCGCGTGTACAGGTCCGGGGCCATCCGACGCCCGTCGCCCTTGTCGGCCACCCCGAAGGAGCGGACGTAACCGCCCTGGTCCGGCGTCCAGATGCCGACCGTCACGCCCGGCACATCCGCCTCGTCCATCACCTTGCGCACGGCGCTGTCCAGCTGGTCCGCGACCTCGGGCGTCAACTCACGGACACCGCTGTCCGAGCTGTCCGAAGGGGAGGGACTGGGCGCGGCGGCCGGTGCGGACACGGGGACCGCTCCCGCCGGAGCGGCGGCGAGCGGCAGGGCGAGCGCCACGGCGGCCAGAGCGGCGGCGGCTCCCCGGCGCGGGCGTACGGGCGAACGGGGCATGGGCTGCCTCCAAGCACGTGAGACGCGACCGTGCGGTGGGCGAGACGTCGACGACCCGGAACCCCAGCATAGGAGTGCTCACCCGGCCGCGCCCGTCGGCACCGGCGCCAGCACCAGCACCGTCGCGTCGTCACGCACCTCGTACCCGAGCCGCCGTACGTCCGTCCACACCGCGCTCGGCAGCTCGGGCGCGCCGTGCCAGGAGAGCGCGGCCATCCGCTCGGGCAGCGGATAGAAGGCGCCGTCGGCGTTGCGCGCCTCCCACAGTCCGTCGGAGGCGATCAGCAGCCGGTCGCCGGGCCGGAGGTCCACCGTCACCTCCTTCGGCGGATCGACCCCGACCAGACCGATGCCCAGCGGCGGCCCCGGCGTCACGGTCGTCTCCCAGGCGCGGCCCGCGCGCAGCAGCACCGGGGGCGGATGACCGCACGCCACCACCCGCACCGAGCGCATGTCGGAGGAGAACTCCAGCAGCACGGCCGTCGCGAACAGCTCCGCGTGCCGCACCCCGGCCGAGTCCACCGTGAGCCTGCGGTCCATCCGCGCGGCCACCGCCTCCAGGTCCGGCTGGTCCAGCGTCGCCTCGCGGAACGCGCCGAGCAGCGCCACCACAGTGGCGACCGCCTCCAGGCCGTGCCCCCGTACGTCCCCCATCACCGCGCGCACCCCGAACGGGCCGTCGCGCACGTCGTAGAAGTCCCCGCCCACCAGCGTCCCGCCCTGCGCGGCCCGCGAGAAGCCCGCGCACGCGACCGTGCCGACCCGCTCCGGCAGCTCCGGCAGTACGGCCCGCTGCACCGCCTCGCCGATCGCGCGCTCGGTGCCGAGCTGGGCGTCGCGGTGGCTGCGCACATAGGAGACGAACACACTCAGCAGGGCGACGAACACGATGGTGAGCAGATCGGTGTCGCCGGGCCGGTTCAGATGCGTCACCGGCAGGAGCAGCGCCACCACCACGAGGACACCCAGCAGGGCGGTCGCCAGCGGCCCGTACGACAGCACCGCGAGCGGCGGGATCGCGCCGAGCAGGAAACCCAGATCGCCCGCGTGCGGGGTCACGAACGAGGCCAGGGACACGGCGACCAGCAGCAGCACCGGAAGCACCCGTACCCAGCGCGGCGGCGGCGCACCCCGCAGCCAGCCGCGACGTTCCCGGCTCCGGCGCCCTGACCGGCCGCGCAACGATCTCACACGGCCACGCTACGCCGGGGCCGCCACCGGGGCCTTTTCCGCACACCCGGCCGGGGCAAGGAGCTTCTCGACCGGGGTCGCCCGGCCCGTCCCTCCCCGGCCGGGTGCTGCCCGTGGGTCCGCCGCCCTCCGCCGCCTAGCGCGCCGGATCGGCGGTCAGTCTCGCCCGCGCCGCCGACAGGATCTCGGTGATCCTGAGTCCGAACGCCGCGTCGCACGGATGCGGGCGGCCCGTGCGCGCCGATTCCCGGAGCGCGTCGACGGCGCGGGTGAGCGCGGGGACCGCGCCCTCCGAGCTGCGGGGGAGCAGGGAGACGCCCGCCTCGCCGCGCAGCTCCACGTCGGCGCCCGCCGCGGCGGGGGGCGCCGTCAGGCTCAGGGTGAGGGTGCTGGACGCGCCCGTCGCGTGGTCGAGCACCAGGTGGACGGTGTCCGAGGGACCGTGCACCGCCGACAGGACCTCGCGCACGTCACCGAGGACCGGCAGCAGCACCGACAGCGCGTGCGGGCCCACGTCCCACAGCGCCCCCTTCTCCCGCCGCCAGGGCGAGGCCGCGTACGGGCTGTCGGTCGTGAACACCGTGCCCAGCCACTGCGCCCGCGCCGTGAACCAGCCCGACTCGGCGGCCTGTTCGGCGATCCACGCCTCCGGCTCCTTCTGGAAGCGCGTGGTGAGGAACACCACCGAGGCGACCCCGGCCCGCTCCGCCGCCCCGGCCACCTCGCGCGCCTCGGCGACGTCCACCGCGAGCGGCTTGTCCAGGAGCAGATGGCAGCCCGCGCGGGCCGCCCGCACCGCGAGCCCCGCCTGCACCGACGGCGGCAGCGCCACCGCCACCGCGTCCACCTCGGCCAGCAGGTCGTCCACGTCCTCGTACGCCCGGACGCCGTACTCCCCGGCCAGCTCGGCGGCCGCCTCCTGGCGGCGCCCCCACACCCCGGCGAAGTCCACGGCCGTGTGGCCCGCGAGCGCGGGCGCGTGCGCCGCCCGCGCCCAGGGGCCCGTCCCCAGCAGTCCGATGCGCATGTCGGGTTCCTCTCCTTCGAGCCGGTCGTCACGGCGTCACGGCGCCATGTCCCTCTCCTCCTTGAGATACGTCCGCCCCGGCTCTTCGTCTCCGGCCAGCCAGTTCGCGATGGTCCGGGCGATCGGCTGACCGGTCTCCAGCTCCACGAAGCCGAACTGGCCCGACTGATTGCACTCCAGGAACCACCACACCCCGTCCGCGTCCTCCGCGAAGTCGAAGGCGCCGTAGGCGAGTTCCGCCCCGCGCAGATACCGGCGCACGCCCTCGGCCACCCGCGACGGCACCTCGACGGGCAGCCACGGGGAGACGGACGGGGCGAACCGCACGTCCACGTCGTCGGGATGGGCGTCCGGATCGGCGGGCTTGCGCGCCGCGAGGAGGCGGTTCCCGACGGCCGTCAGCCGGATGTCGGCGCGCTTGGCGACACGCTGCTGGAGCAGTGTCGGACCGTAGGCGACGGCCGTGAAGTCGGCGTCCGGCGCGACCCGGCTGGTCGGCACCGCACGCGGCGGCTCCTGCGGATGCGCCCCCGAGACCGGCTTGACCACCAGATCCGGGAAGCGCCTCGCGAACTCCCGTGCCGCGTCGGGGTACGTCGTGATCAGCGTGGCGGGCACCGCGAACCCGCTGCGCCGTGCGAGGTGCAGCTGCCAGGGTTTGTACCGGGCGCGCCGGGCCGCGTCCGGATGGTTCATCCAGCGCGCCCCGGCGCACCGCAGCATCCCGTACAGCGCCTGGGTGGACTCCTCGGTCAGCCAGTCGGACGGCCGGGCGGCGCGGGCGGCCGCCCGGCCCGGACGTCGCACCCACACGGAGCGCAGCGCGCCGATGCTCACCAGACGGCCGCCGACGGACAGATGCCCGTCGGCCGACCCGCCCGTCAACTCCGCCGACAGCGCCACCCCGTTGGTGAGATCGGCTGGATCGAGCCGGACGACGGGCACGCCCGCCTCGCCGAGTCGGAGGACCACCATGTCCGCCGTCACGTCCTCGTCACTGGTGAGGATGAGCACGGTCATCGTCCGGGGCCCCGCGCTTCAGTCGTCGAAGTGGGTCTTGGAGCCCGCCGTGGAGGTGGTGGTCCCCAGGGCGTGCAGCGTCGCGTGATCGGTGGCGGCGATCCTTCCGTCCGGGAGGACGTTCAACTGGAGCCCGGCGTCGTACGCGTACGGGGTGATGGCATCCAACTGCACAGCGGGTCGTGCGTAGTTGAGCGTGAACGGTTGCATGGTGGTCCTCCCTGATTCGTTCTTTCACGTCCTTATACGAATCGAACGATTGGTTGGTTTCCTCACACTCCGTGACCAGTGTCCGGAGGCGGTGCGGGGAGCGCCCTTCGGCGTCAGCCAGAAAGACGCCGGGGACGGGAAAGCGGCTGCGCCAAATCGCCGCGGGTTCGGCGGAGTTCAGATGCCCGCGCGTCGACTCGGCACGCCAGGAAGCCGGTTCAGCCGGCCAGCGCGGTACGGGCCGCCGTCAGGGCCTGATCCGCGAAGGACCGGCCGAACAGCACCGCGTGCACCAGCAGCGGGAAGAGCTGATGTATGCCGACCCGGTGGCGCCAGCCGTCGGCGAGCGGGGCCGTCCGCTCGTACCCGTCGAGCACGCTGTCCCACTCGGGACAGCCGAACAGCGCCAGCATCGCGAGGTCGGTCTCGCGGTGCCCGCCGTGCGCGGCCGGGTCGATGAGACGGACCTCACCGTCCGCGCCCCAGAGCACATTGCCCTGCCACAGGTCGCCGTGCAGCCGCGCGGGCGGCTCGGCGGGCCCGGCGAGTCCGGGCAGCCGCTCGCACACCGCCTCGACCACGGACGCCTCACCCGGCCGGACCGTGCCCGCGTCCACCGCCGTGCGCAGATACGGCAGCACCCGGTGCTCGGCGTACCAGCGCGGCCAGTCGTCGCCCGGGACGTTGCGCATGGGCGCCCGGCCGATGAACGCCTCCCGGGGCCCGTCAGGCGGCGCCGCGCCGAACGCGGGTGCCCCGGAGGTGTGCAGCTCCGCCAGCGCCCGGCCGAAACGCAGCGCGGCTTCGGCGTCCGGGCGCCCGGTCGGCACGTACTCGGTGACGAGCCAGCGCTCGTCGGCGCCGAGCACCCCCGGCACCCGTACCGCCCCGGCCGCGCCGAGCCAGCGCAGCCCGGCCGCCTCCGCGCGCACCGCGCCCGGACCGTCACCGCGCTTGACCATCACCGACGTACCGTCCTCGAGCATCACCACCGCGGGCGACCCGGACGGCGCCGGGCCGTTCACGGGACGGCGCCCGGTGAGCCGGGACGCCACCGCCCCTGGAGCCTCGCCTCGCTCGATCACGCCCACAGGGTACGACCCGTCAGAGGTGCCTCATGGGCGGAACTTCGCGCTTTACTACGACGAAATCCGGCCAAAGTTGCGTCGGCGCAGCGAGGCCCTCCGCCTCCGGCGTGATCACCGTTGACCCGTCCGGGGGCGCTCGCGGCGTGTCGCTGGGACAGACGGGTGGACGGGTGACCCGGCTGGGCGGCCTGGATCGCGCGCCGGGGCGCCCTGATTGACGGTGGTTCGTGTCGGGGCCGGGTCCTGACAGCCGATGAGGTATCCGCTGCCCGGCCACGTCGGAAGGACACCGATATGCGTTCTGCCCGCATTCTTCTCGCCACGGCGGCCGCCTCCGCCGCCTTCGCCCTCGCCACCCCCGGAGCCGCGCTCGCCGGGGACGACGGAGGGCGGGGCGACTCCTCGTACAACAAGCAGGACAGCGGCTCCGGCAGCGACCACGACAAGGGGTCCGGCAAGGGCTCCGGCGACAACCAGGACAAGGGCTCCGGCAACGGTTCCGGCAAGGACTCGGGCGGCGGCTACGGCGACGACGGCGGCTACGACGAGCCCCGCGGCGGCATGCACACCGGCGGCGGCGCCCTGGCCTCGGTCCTGAGCAGCAGCGGCAGCAGCAGCGGAGACGACTGGAGCTCCAGCGGCAGCGGCAGTGGGAGCGGGAGTGGCGACAGCCGCTTCGACCCCGAGACCTACAAGGACAAGGGGGACAGCGGCAAGAGCGACTCCGGCGGCGGCAAGGGCGACAGCGGCAAGGGGGACAACAACGACGAGCCGCGCGGCGGCATGCACACCGGTGGCGGCGGCCTCGCCGACGACTCCGGCATGTCGACGGGCGGCCTCGCGGTGCTCGTCGCGGGCGCGGCCGGGGCGTACGTGCTGCGGCGCCGGAAGGCCGCCGGTTCCGCCTCCTGACCGAGCCGCCTTCCCCGCCCCTGTCGTCGGACTCCCCGCGCCCGCCCACCGCGGTCGAAGGGAGTCCGGCGACAGGGCCCGGGGCCACGGCCGCCGGTACCCACCCGGTCCGGCGGCCGGCGCCCCGGTCCCGAACCGCGCTGCCGTGACCGAGTGAGGTGGTGTCCGATGGCAGCAGATCCCTCCCCGCGCCGGGCCGACGAACAGGCCGCCCGCGGGGGCCGGCTGACGTTGTGGGGCGTGGCGATCGTCGTCCTCGTGCTCAGCATGCTCGGCGGCCACCACGGCACCGGCACCGTCACGGGCGGAACCCGCGCCGCCGGTACGACGGCCGCCACAGGACCGGCGGGCCCGGCGCTGCCCCGGTCCGCGCCGACCCGGCTGATCGTCCCGAAGATCGGGGTGAACGCCCCCTTCACCGCCCTCGTCCTAGGCTCCGACGGCCGCCTGGAGCCGCCGCCCGCCGACAACACCAACCTGGTCGGCTGGTACAGCAAGGGCGTCTCGCCCGGGGAGAAGGGGACCTCGGTGATCGCCGGGCACGTGGACACGAAGACCTCCGCCGCCGTCTTCGCCGGCCTCGAGGAGCTGGTCCCCGGCGACCGGTTCACCGTCGAGCGCGCCGACGGACGCACCGCGCGGTTCGTCGTGGACAGCGCCGAGACCTTCGAGAAGGACGACTTCCCCAGCGACCGGGTGTACGACAACGCGGCCCGCCCCGAGGTGCGGCTGATCACCTGCGCGGGCGACTACGACCACACGGCCAAGGACTACACGGAGAACCTGGTGGTCTTCGCGCACCTGGTGTGACGCTCAGCGGGCGCCGACCGTGCTCAGCGGGCCGCCCGGGGCGAAGGCCAGCGCCGCGAACCGCTCGCCGATGCGCCGGTGGGCCGCCCCGTCCGGGTGCAGCCCGTCGGGCAGCGGCAGCTCCGCGAAGTCGGCCGCGCCGTACAGCTCGCGCCCGTCGAGAAGGTGCAAGTGGCGGTCCTCGGCGGCCCGTTGACGCACGATGCGGGCCAGCTCCGCGCGGATCACGTTCAGCGTCAACTTCCCCTGGTCCCGTTCCGCCGGGTCACCGGCCGCCCGGAACGCGAGCCGTCCCTCGCTCAGTGCCGTGAAGTCGGGCAGGGTCGGCCCCGGCGTGTCCTCGTGCATCGGGCACAGGATCGGCGAGACGACGAGCAGCGGCGTCTCGGGGTGGCCCTCGCGGACGGTGTCGAGGAAACCGTGCACGGCGGGCCCGAACGCGCGCAGCCGCATCAGATCGGTGTTGACCAGGTTGATGCCCAGCTTGACACTGATCACGTCGGCGGGCGTGTCGCGCAGCGCGCGGGCGGTGAACGGGTCCAGCAGGGCGCTGCCGCCGAGACCGAGGTTGATCAGCTCCACCCCGCCGAGCGCGGCGGCGACGGCGGGCCAGGTGCCCGTCGGGGACGCGGCGTCCGAGCCGTGGCTGATCGAGCTGCCGTGGTGCAGCCACACCGGACGCCCGTGCTCGCGTACGGGGGTGACGGGCGCGTCGGCGCGCAGCGCGACCAGCTCGGTGGTCTCGTTGTGCGGCAGCCAGATCTCCACGGTCTTGTCCTCGGGGGACAGTCCGGTGAAACGTGCGGTGCCCACCGGGCCGGGGCGCTGCTCGGCGGTCCCGGCCGCCATGTCGATCAGCAGGGTGTTCCCGCCCGGGACGGAGGTGCTGCCCGCCGGGCGTCCGTCCACCAGCAGGTCGTACACGCCCTCGGGGCGCGGCGGCGCACCGGCGTAGACCCGCTTGGTGGGCACGGTGTCCAGCTCGACGGTGGTGGCCCGGGTCCGGAACACCAGCCGTACGCCCGCGGGTTGGGACTCCACCATGTGCAACTGGGGGTCCGCGCACTGGGCGCGGGCCCGCGCGGGCAGCCGGTGGGGGAGCAACCCCCGCTCGGTGCGCTCCAGTTCGAGGGCGCCGCGTACGAGGTCGGCAGTGAGCGGGGTGGTGGTCAGGTCGTCGGACACGGTGGTCATCGGTACTGCCTGTCGGAAGAGGGGTGTGGTTCGGGAGGCACGCGGTCAAGTCGCTCAGGAGGAGGGCCAGTTGCGCAGCAGGGCATCAAGGGCGTCCAGGCCGCGGTCCCACGACTCCTGCGAGCCGGGCTCGCTGTGGTCGAACGCACCCGCCGACTCCAGTCCGACCCAGCCGCTGAACACGCTGCCCAACAGCCGTACCGCGTGGGTCTGTTCGGGTTCGGGGAGGTCGTAGCCGCGCAGGATCGCCCGGGTCATCCGTGCGTGCCGTCCGCCCGCGCTCGCGGCGGCGTCCTCCGGGTCGAGGCGGTACGCGGCCGCCGCGAAGCGGCCGGGGTGGGCGCGGGCGTAGTCGCGGTAGGCGTTCGCGAAGCCGGTCAGCGCGTCCTTGCCCGCCCGGCCCGCGAGCGCCTCGGAGGCGCGGTCGGCCAGCTCCTCCAGCGCGAGCAGCGCGATCCGGGTCCGCAGGTCGTGGTTACCCCGCACGTGCGAGTACAGGCTCGCCACCTTCACGTCGAACCGTCGGGCCAGCGCCGACACCGTGACCTGGTCGAACCCGGCCTCGTCGGCCAGCTCCGCCCCGGCCCGGACCAGCCGCTCCGTGCTCAGACCCGCACGCGTCATGGGACACCTCCTGGGAAGACAGGACGATTATGCGGGTGCCTAAAGGTGTTAGGCAAATGAGAATGCGTATTAGCGATGCGGACAGCACGACGGCCGCCGACCGGGGCTTCCGGTCGGCGGCCGTCGTGGGGGATCGCCGGGACGTGCGCGGTCGGACCGTCAGACCGTGGTCGCCGGGAACGTCGGGTACTCCACGCCCGACACGTGCTGGACGATGCGGACCACCTGGCAGGAGTAGCCGAACTCGTTGTCGTACCAGAGGTAGAGGATCGCGTTGTCCCCGTCGACCTTCAGGGCGCCGCCGTCGACGATGGAGGCGTGCCGCGAGCCGATGAAGTCGCTGGAGACCGCGTCGGGCGCCGTGGTGAAGTCGATCTGCCGCTTGAGCGGGGAGGTCAGCGACACCTCGCGCAGGTAGTCGTGCACCTCGTCGCGGGTGGTCTCGCGGCCGAGCCGGAGGTTCAGGATCGCGATCGAGACGTCCGGCACCGGCACCCGGATGGAACTGCCGGTGATCGGCGCCTTCAGGTCCGGCAGCGCCTTCGACACGGCGGACGCGGCACCGGTCTCGGTGATCACCATGTTGAGCGGCGCGGAACGGCCCCGGCGCTCGGCCTTGTGGTAGTTGTCCAGCAGGTTCTGGTCGTTGGTGAAGGAGTGGACCGTCTCCACATGGCCGCGCAGCACACCGAACTCGTCGTCCATCGCCTTCAGCGGCGGCACGATGGCGTTGGTGGTGCACGAGGCGCAGGACAGGATGCGCTCGTCCGGCTTGACCGTGTCGTGGTTGACGCCGTGCACGATGTTCGGCACGTCGCCCTTGCCGGGCGCGGTCAGGACGACCTTGTCGATGCCGGGCCGCAGATGCTTCGACAGGCCCTCGCGGTCACGCCAGTTGCCGGTGTTGTCGATGAGGATGGCGTTTTGGATGCCGTACTCGGTGTAGTCCACGGCCGACGGGTCGTCCGCGTAGATCACCTGGATCGTGTTGCCGTTCGCGATGATCGTGCCCGCGTCCTCGTCCACGGTGATGGTGCCCTGGAACTGGCCGTGGATGGAGTCGCGGCGCAGCAGCGAGGCGCGCTTGACCAGGTCGCCGCCCGCCCGGGCGCCACCGCCGCGCACCACGACCGCGCGCAGCCGCAGACCGTTGCCCGACCCGGCCTTCTCGATCAGCAGCCGGGCGACGAGCCGGCCGATGCGGCCGAAGCCGTAGAGCACCACGTCACGCGGCTCGCGGCGCTCGATCCTGTCGGCGCCGGTGGCCCCGGCGACCGTCTCGGCGGTGAACTCCGCCACGCTCAGTCCCCGGTCGTCCGCCTGGTACAGCGCGGCGAGCATCCCGAGGTCGATCTGGGACGGCCCGAGGTCGAGGCCGGCCAGTGCCTGGAGGAACGGCATGGTCTCGGTGACCGACAGCTCCGCGCCCGCGATCTGCCGGGCGAAACGGTGCGTCTTGAGGATGCTGACCACCGACTTGTTCACCAGGGAGCGGCTGTGGAGCAGGACGGTCACGTCCCGCTCGCGGTGCAGCTTCCCGATGATCGGGATCATCGACTCCGCGATCTCCTCGCGGTTCTTCCAGTTCGTGAACGAGTCGTCGTTGACAGTCACAGATCTATCTTTCGAGCTAGGCGGCGCTCATATGGTGAGCACACCCTACTTCTACCTGTTCACGGCGCTGCCGGGGGGTGGGGTTCGCGCGCGGGGACCCGGGAACAGGCCCCGAATCCCGGGTCGCCGCCCCTGAAACCGGGCCGCCGTTCCTGAATCAGGGTGGAACAGCGGGCGACACCCGGGCCGCGCGTTGCACCGCCTCTGCCCCGTGACCATGGTCGGTGCGTGATCACGTCCTCCGTGCCCCGGCCCGAGCCGGTCGCCCCCGTCCGTCCCCCGCGCACCCGCCCCCTGCGCGTCCGCGCGCTGCCCGGCGCCGTCCGTGCCCGGATGCCGGACGGCGCCCTCAACGCCCTCGCGCTGTTCACCGGCGTCCGGCTGGCCGGGACCGCCGCCGTGATCATCGGCAACCTCCTCGCGGGCCGCCCCCCGGTCCGCGACCTCGCCCACGCCTGGGACGCCCGCTGGTATCTGCACATCGCCGAGCACGGCTACGGGACCCTCATCTGGATCACGCCGACCGGCGGCGTCCAGAGCGACTGGGCCTTCTTCCCGCTCTACCCCGCGCTGATCAGGGCCCTCACCGAGGTCCTCCCGCTCACCCCCGGCGCCGCCGCCCTGCTGATCTCCTGGACCGCGGCCCTCGTCGCGGCCTACGGCGTCTACCTCGTCGGCCACCTGCTGCACGGCCGCGCCGTCGCCACCGCCCTGGTCGGGCTGTGGGCCGTCCTGCCGCACGCCGTCGAGCTGACCATCGCCTACACCGAGTCCCTCTTCGCCGCACTCGCCGCCTGGTCCCTGTACTGCGTACTGCGCCGCCGCTGGCTGTGGGCGGGCACGCTCGCCCTGTTCGCCGGACTCGCCCGGCCCACCGGCTTCGCCGTGGCGGCCGCCGTCTGCGTCGCCGCCGGACACGAGGTCCTGCGCCGTCACGGCCGGGTGCCGCCCGCACTCTGGATCGGCGCCGCGCTCTCCCCGCTGGGCTGGCTCGGCTACGTCCTCTGGGTCGGCCTGCGCACCGGCGACGTGCCCGGCGGCTACTTCACCGTGCAGAGCGCCTGGGGCTCCCGCTTCGACCTCGGCGCGGGCGCCGTCCGCTTCCTCGGCGCCCTCTTCGCGCACGGCGGGAAACTCGTCTACGCGATGGCCCTGCTCGTCGTCGTGATCTCGCTCGTCCTGTTCGGGCTGCTCTGCCTGGACCGCGCGCCGCTGGTCCTCGTGGTCTTCAGCGCCGTCCTCGTCCTCCTCGTGATCTGCGGCTCCGGCTCCTTCTCCTCCAAGCCGCGCTTCCTGCTCCCGGCCTTCCCCCTGCTCATCCCGCCCGCCCGGGCGCTGGCCCGCGCCTGGGGCCCCCGCCGCGCCCAGGTCCTGCTGATCGGCGGCGCCCTGGCCGCCGTCTCCCTGGTCTGCGGCGCGTACGTGATCGTGGTGGCCCACGCCCCGCTGTGACCCGTACGGCCGACACGGGCCGGGCGCGATCGACGGCGCCGGTGCGAGGACGGCGATCGGGGGTAGGAGGGCAGGCCCGAGGACCCGAGGAGAGGAACACCATGACCACGTACGTCATCACCGTGCCCGGTACCTTCACCGACGGGATCGAGCCGGACGCCCGCGCGCGGCTCGGCCGGGCACTGCGTCCCGCCGACCCGCACACCACCACCATGGGCAGCGACGAGGACCTCGACGCCGTCACCGTCAACGAGGACGACACCTTCACCCTCCGCCTGACCGTCGAGGCGGACACCGGCCCGCACGCCGAGCGGGAGGCCCGGAACCTCGCTGGTTCGGCCCTGCGCGCCGCCGGACTCGACGAGCGGACCGCACCGCTCGGGCCCGCCGTGATCACGGGCATCGATTCGCAGGTGCGCTGACCGGTCGTACCGGGTATTCACCCCATGAGACGACAAGACGCCAGGAAATCACTCACAAGGTGGTCCCGGTGTCTCCGCCCAGCCGGAAGTGACCGATGTTCCGCAAGCGCTCCACGGACGACGGCGACGAACTGCTGGCCCGACTCGGCTCGCTCACCGCGCAGGCGCGCGAGCGCGCGGAGCTGCAGCGCACCCAGGTCGAGCTGGCCATCGCCCTGCAACGCGGCATGCTGCCCCGCGACCTGCCCCGCCTGCCGGGACTCCACCTGGCGGTGCGCTACGCGCCCGCCTACCAGGGCCTGAACGTCGGCGGCGACTGGTACGACGCCTTCTCCATGCCCGACGGCCGGATCGGCCTGTCCATCGGCGACGTCCAGGGCCACAACATCGAGGCCGCCGCCTTCATGGGCCAGGTCCGGGCCGCCCTGCGCGCGCTCGCCTCCGTCACCAGCGAACCCGGCGAGCTCCTGGCCCGCACCAACGACCTGCTGCTCACCCTCGGCAGCGACCTCTTCGCCACCTGCACCTTCCTGCGCCTGGACCCCGCCACCGGCGTCCTGGAGAGCGCGCGGGCCGGACACATCCCCTTCGTCTGGGCCACGGCCGACGGCAAGTCCGGCATCGTCCACGACCTCGGCGGACCGCCGCTCGGCATCCAGAGCGGCATGGAGTACCGCGTCACCCGTCACCGGCTGACCACCGGGGGAGTGTTCGTCCTGCTCACCGACGGCGTGGTGGAGGGCCCCTCGCTCAGCATCGACGAGGGGCTCGACCAGGTCGTACGGCTCGCGGGCATCGCCGCCGTCGCGGGCCTGGAGGTGCACGCGCTCGCCGCGGCCGTGATCAAGGGCGCGGAGAACATCGGGCACGAGGACGACGCCGCCGTCCTCGTCGTCGGCCACGACGGCCCGGACAGCGCGGCGTAGGACGGCTTTTTCGAAGAGACGGGCCCATCCGGCCCCGCCGTTTCAGCCATAGGGCCGGTCTGCGCGCCTCTCGCGTGGCCGGGCGCGCGGCACCGGTGTGAGAGTGCTGATGTGGTGGCATTCCTGGACGCACGCCGGGCGGCCGGCCCGGCCCTCCAGATGCTGGCCGTCGCCGCCTGCTACTTCGCGGCGGGCTGGCTCGGACTCATGCGCCGCCTCGTCGTGGACGGCGTCGTCGTCACCCCCATCTGGCCGCCGACCGGCGTCTCCGTCGCCGCCCTGCTCATCCTCGGACTGCGCTGCTGGCCGGGGATCACCCTCGGCGCGGTCCTGATCGTCGCCTACCTCGGCATCCCGGCGCCGTACTCGCTCGGCTACCTCCTCGGCAACACGGCCGCGCCCCTGTGCGCGGCGGTGCTGCTGCGCCGTACCGGATTCCGCACCGACCTGAGCCGGTTGCGCGACGGCGTCGCCCTCGTGTTCATCGGCGCGCTGGGCGCCATGCTGATCAGCGCCACCATCGGCGTCGGGCTGCTCGTGGTCACTGACGCGCTGCCCCCGCACTCGTTCCTGACCGTCTGGCTCGCCTGGTGGGTGGGCGACGCGATGGGCGTTCTGCTCGTCACACCGCTGCTGCTCCTGCTCCGCCAGGCGCGCAGGCCCCCGACCACGCGCTGGAGGGAGGCCCTGGCCCTCGCCGTGGCCGCCTGCTGTGTCGTGCCCCTGGCCGTCTACAGCTCGTTCAGCCTGCTGTTCCTCGTCTACCCGGTGATCATCTGGGGCGCGCTGCGGTTCGAACTGGCGGGCAGCGTGGGCTGCGCGCTGCTCACCTCCGTGCTGGCCGCCCGTGCCGCCACCGACGGCGCCGGTGCGTTCGCCGAGCTGAGCCGCGTCGAGGTCATGGCCAAGCTCCAGGGATTCAACGGCACGATGGCGCTGACCGCGCTCCTGCTGTCCGCCGTGATCACCGAGCAGCGCCACACCCGTCGCTCCGTCGAGCACGCCTGCCAGGAACTGGTCGAGGTGCTGGAACACCTCACCACCGGCGACGGGCCGCCGCCGAGACCCGCGCCCTACGCCCCGGACCGGCCCACACCGCCCGGCGGAGGGCCGTGACGGGGGCTCCTCAGTGCTTGGGCGGGGTCGTGAGAGGAAGCGTGGCGGTCACCTGCTTGCCCCCGCGCAGCGGCGTGACCTCGAGCGCCGCGCACAACAGGGTCACCAGCCGCAGCCCGTGGCCGCCGATCCGTCCGGGGTCGGGCGGCTGGGGCCGGGGCGGATCGGGGGAGCCGTCCCTGACGCCGATGCGCAGCGTGCTCCCGTCCGGGGACAGCTCCAGCAGCAGCGCGAACGGTCCCGCCGCGTGCTTGAACGCGTTGGTCACCAACTCGCTGACCACCAGCTGGGCGTCCTGCACCACCCGGCGGGCCGGTACCGGCCGCACCCGGGCCAGCAGGCCGCCGACCGCCTCCCGCGCCTCGGAGAGCGAGGGCACACCGGCGTCCCACTCCCGCCTCACTCGCGGCGGCGCCGCCGCGCCGGTCCGCGCGGGCAACCGTGTCCCCGTCGTCTGCGTCCTGAAGGGGAGGTCCATGGGTCGTCGCCCTTCTCCTCAGGGGCCGCCCCCGATCCCTTCCTCGCGATCACGGAGGGCCGTGCCGTCCCTGTTGCGGTTACCCGCTGTTCCGCCGGACAAGAGCATCCGGCCGCCAATCGCCCGATCGGACATCCGTCCCAGGTCAGCGCCGGTGCGCGCGGCGACGGACCTGGCCGGGAACCACACATACGGGCGGGCCCGGAGCCCCCGTGAGGGGAACTCCGGACCCGCCCGGCACCGGTGCGGTGTGGCGCCGGTTCAGTGTTTGAAGGTGTCCTTCGCCTTCTCCTTGGCCTGGCGGGCGTCCCCGCGCGCGCCTTCCATACGGCCCTCGGCCTCCAGCTTCTCGTTGCCGACGGCGCGGCCCGTCGTCTCCTTGAGCTTGCCCTTGGCCTGTTCCGCCTTGGCCTTGGCCTTCTGGTCGCCAGCCATGGGGTTCACATCCCAACGTCTCTCGGGTCCGCTGTCCCTCTCCGCCTGTCCGCTGCGCCCGGGTCCAAACCCGCCCGGCACTCCCGCCTCGACGGCACCGTCACGCGGCCGGTGTTCCGGGCTCCCGCCGTTGCCGACGGCGCCGGACCACATGGCGTACGACCAGGGCGGCGACCACCACGCCCACTCCGATCAGCACATAGCGCTGGTAGCGGACGATCTCGTCGTACACCGTCGTGATGTGGCTGCCCGCCACATAGGCGATCGTGCACCACAGGCCCACCCACAGGGCCGCGCCGAGTGCGTTGAAGGCGAGGAAGCGCGGCCAGGGCATCCGTGTGGTGCCCGCGATCACCCCGTTGGCCTGGCGCAGCCCCTCCACGAACCGGGCCACGGTGACGATCTTGCCGCCGTGCCGCTGGAAGAACCGCTCGGCGGCCTGGAAACGCTTGGGGGTGAGGAAGACGTACCGGCCCCAGCGCTCCACGAAGGCCCGGCCACCGGTACGGCCGATCAGATAACCGATGTTGTCACCGAGCACGGCCGCGACGAACGCGATGGCCGCCACGGCCACGATGTTCAGCTCGCCCGCGCCCGCGTAGACGCCCGCCGCCAGCAGAATCGTCTCGCCGGGTGCGGGCACCCCGAAGTCCTCCAGGAAGACGACGGCACCCACCGCCCAGTAGCCGTAATGGCCGAGCAGCGGGGCCAGATCGGCCAGCGGGCCGGGCAACGGAGGCGCCATGCCCCAACGGTACGCCGCACCGCCCCGCTCGCCCGCACTGACCTGCGGTAAGGCCGCCCAGGGCCCTACCACAAGTCTCCATGGACGCTAGGCGCGGCCGACCGGGTCCGCCGCGGGCTCCGCGGCCTCGGCCGCCGCCTCCACCGG
>NZ_WWIR01000404.1 GCF_009863025.1 Streptomyces sp. SID4985
GCCGCGACGAGGGCCCGGCGGACCGAGTACCCGCGTCTGCCGACCGCGCGCGGTATGCCGGAGGTTTCGCTCATGGGGGTGCCTTCCGGGTACGGGGAGTAAGTGCTGCGGGTGCGCTTGAGAGCGCTCTCAAGATGCGGCCAATGTGCTCCGCGGCTCTCCGGGCGTCAAGGGTTGAAGCAAACAATGTGCTTGCGCGGCAAGGGAGTTCAGGCGCCGAAGCCGCGTACCGGTGCAGAACACCGGCCCGCGCCACGGAGGCGGCGCGGGCCGGTGGGCGAGCGGGTCAGCAGGAGGCGGCCGGGGTGATCTTCCGGATGTCGGCGGCGCGCACGGTCACCGTCCGCTCGCCGTGCCCCGCGTCGCGCAGCAGGGTCACCCCGGACGGCACGTACGCCACCAGCTCCCCGCACAGCGTGCCGGTGGGGGTGGACACCTTGACCTGGTCGGCGGCCGGTTCCTCGGTGTGGGTCCAGGCGGTGCCCAGCGCGAGGGCGACCAGGAGCACCCCGCCCGCCAGGCCGAACGCGCTCACGTACACGGCCCGCCGCACCTCGGCGATCTCCCGCAGCGTCCACGCCCGCAGCGCCTGACCGCCGAGCGTGATCCGCTGCCCCGGCCTGCCGAAGGAGGCCCGCACCGCGAAGAGCGAGCCCACGAGGAGCAGCACGAAGGCGCCGCCCAGGAGGGACACCGCCACGGTGCGCCAGGGCGCTTCGAGTGCGGACAGATCGTCGCGGCCCTTCACCGCGGTGACCACCGCGACCAGGGCGGTCAGGCCCAGCAGCCCGTTGCGCCATCCCTCGGCCTGCTTGCGCAACACGTCGAGCTGGCTGAACTCCAGCTCCCGCGCCAGCTCCGCCCACCGGCGGTCCGTCCCGGCGCTCACGGCGTGCCGCCCGTACCCGGACCGATCCGCCAGTAGGCGCCGCAGCCCTCGAACCCGGTCGTCTCCGGCATGCCCTCGTGCGCGAACCCGCACTCGCAGTACAGCACTTCGGCGCCCACCACCGCGGACCGCCCGGCCGGGGAGGGAGTTTCCTCCTTCGCCCAGAACCGCCACCCCTTGGTGCCCGCCACGCCCCTGGGGAAGTCCGTGCCGGTCTCCCCCTCGCAGCGCGGGCACCGGCCGCTCACGGTCACCCGGTGGGGGTCCGCGCCGAGAGTGAACTCGGCCTCGCCGCGCGTCCCGCAGTCGGTCTTCGCGTACTTGAGATCGAGGTCGTGTTCGGGTGTCGTCATGCCATGGACTCCTGTCCTCCGGTGGCGCCGGGCGTCTCGGCCGCGGCAGAAGACGCGACGGCGGTCGGGCCGGGTGCCTCCGAAGAGGTCCCCGGCTCCCCGTACAGCCCGAACAGCGGGGCGTACGTCCGCAGCCGTTCCCCCACCCACGCCTCGTCGGTGTCGAGTTCGCGTGCCAGGTCGGCGATCAGCTCGGGCGGGGGGCTGCCCGACAGAGCGGGCGCCCGACCGTTCAGCCCCTCGCTCAGCAGCACCATGTCCTGCCACAGGGGCAGCACGTCCGGCGCCCCGTCCGCCTCGACGACCACGCCGAACGGCTCGTAGCAGCGCAGCCGTTCGTACACCTCGCGGACCGGGCGGCCGCCCCGGGCGGCGACCGCGACCAGGTCAAGGGCGGAGAAGACGAACTTGGGCGGATTCTTCCCGTCCATGTCCTCCGACAGCGCCAGCACGTCGAACTGGTCGGGCTTGACGTCGCGGGCGCGCTCCGCCTGCTCCGCCGTGAGTTCGGGGACCGGCGCGCCGAGCAGCCGGTACGGCGCGAGCCGTTCCAGCGCCTGCGGGATCGAGAGAGCGGCACCGTCGGCGTACCGGGCCAGGGCCAGCGGGGTGATCGTCGCCCAGTCGGCCCGGACACAGGTTCCGACATCGAGGTCGTGGACCTCGGTCAGCAGCTCGGAGTCGGCTTCGGAAGGCTTGAACGCCATGGCCTCGTCCGGGAGCCGGGGCGCCTCCTTCCCGACCCAGGGCGCGTGGGCCGCGAGCCGGTCCCGGCTCTCCACCAGGGACTCCCCGAGTTCGCCCGCCGTGCAGACCAGGGTGGCCGCGGTCCACGGCACGGTGGGATCGAGGCTGCCGATGATCAGGGCCATGCGGTCACGCGGCGACAGGTCGATCCAGCGCCGCAGCGGCTCCAGGTCCCCGGGCACCTTCATGCCGAAGCGCTCCAGCCGCCGTACCCGGGCGGCGAACGCGTCCCAGGGCTCGAAGTCGAGGTCCGAGCCGTGCCCGGGGAACTTCCCGCCCGGCGCGTAGCACAGCGCCAGGAGGTCCAGCGGGACCGACCGGTAGGGCAGCACCTCGCCGCTGCCGTTGTCCGTGGTGAGCAGCTTCAGGTCGGCCCGGGCGAGCGCGGGCAGCCCGGCGGGCACCTCGGGCAGCCATGAAGTGGTCCGCGGACCGGCGAGCCCGTCGACGGACCGCAGCACCTCGTCCACCGGGATCTCGTGCCGGGCGGCCAGGGCCAGCACGGACTGCAGACTCCGGTCGCCTTCCTCGCCCGCCTCCGCGACGAAGCTGCGGAACACGTTCCACTGCGTGTCCGTCGGCGCCGTCGGCAGCAGATCCTCTTCGGAGGGGAGCAGGTAGCCGAAGTGCTCGCGCTCCCGGAGCGCGGCCAGGACGTCCGCACCGCTCATGCCCAACTGCTTGGCGAGGCGCGCCACATGGACCGGGAGCACCTCCCGGGGCAGACCGTCGTTGGAGTAGTGGCGCCGGTTCTCCGCCCACCCGGCCAGCAGTTCGGCGTCCCTGGCCGAGGCCCGGTGCTCCAGACAGTGCGCGGGGACGGGTGGCGGGGTGAGTCCCAGGGGCGCGTAGCGACGGCAGCGGTCCAGCAACACTCCCAGGCTCATGCCGGTGTGGGCCGAGATGGAGATCAGCCCGCCCACGGCGGGCTGCCGCCGGGCCCGCTCCGGATCGGACCAGTCCGTCATCCACGACACCAGGGGCAGGTCCAGGTCATGGGGGACGAAGTCCAGCTCCGGTGTGGCCGCCGCCGCGACCGCGGGAATCCGCGGGCCCGTGCCGAGCAGGGCGAACCGCCGGGCGCGGCGTAGCACGGTGGCCACGGTCCGGCCGGTCTGCGCGGCGTGGTGGACCAGGTCGCCGGTCCCGGCGGTGGCGTTGTCCAGCAGGGCGTTGTCGCCGGGGGCGGGTACGGGATGGCCGCTGACGTCCCTGGGCAGGACGCCACCGTCTTCCTTGGCGCCGGACACCACGCCCTGGTCACGCAGGACGGCGCGCCGCCAGGGTTCGGCGAACCCCCTTCTGGAGCCGCCGATCTCGCCGGGACCGGACGGCAGGTGCCGCCGGTCGTCGGGGAACCAGCCCACCTCGTCGAGGGAGACGTCCGGCCGCGCGAACGTGTCCACGCGGTACACGGGCAGGGTCAGTCCGCGCCCGGCGAGGCGTTCCGCGATGCCCGCGGCGAGCGCACCGTCGCTGTTCTCCAGGCGCCACAGCCAGTCGAGGTCGAGACCGTCCCAGCCCGGCAGGGCCTCGGCCGCTTCGAGGAGCCGTTCCGCCGTCCACTCCTCGTTCCAGTCCAGCAGGCTGTTGCGGTCGACGCTGAGCTTGGGCGCCTGGGCTCCCGAGAGGTTCACGACGTACCCGAACGGCGTCCGCGAGCTGACGATGCCGTCGGCGAGCAGCATTCCGTCGCCACGGACCCACCACACCGAGCCGCCGGTCTCGCGAGGCCTGGCCACCCGCTCCTTCGGACCGCCGTCACGGTGGTACAGGCGGCCCGCCTTCCGCTCGACGTGTTCGCGGCCCTCCTCCCGCAGGAGCAGCCGGTGCTCGCTGAGCCGGACCTGCTGTTCGAGGACGTCCGTGACCGAGACCGGCTCCTGCCCCTCCTCCGGCTCGCTGAGCATCAGCCGGACCCGGGTGCCGCCCTCGTGCAGGGGGTCGTCCGGACGCTCGTAGGGGCGGATGTTGAACAGACCGCTGCTGCTGGAGATGTCCACCGCCAGGGCCTGCGGAGCGATCGCGCCGTCCGGCCCGACCTCCCGGGTCACCAACGACACCTCGTCGGAGATCATGAAGTAGCTGAGCACGCCGATCCCGAACCGGCTGTACGGGTACAGCTGGAGGGACTTGTCCCTGATCAGCCACTCCGCCTGCTCACGCCGGAACGGCCGGGTCTGCGAGAAGCGGCGCCCGGCCCGGCTGAACGTCTGCTCCAGCAGGGCCCGGCTCATGCCGACCCCGTTGTCCCGGCACTCGATGTACGCCCGCCCCGGGCGCCCGTCCGGGCCCGTCTCCCGGCCCTGGGTGATCCTGATCTCCCCGGACCAGGCGATGGGGAAGTCCTTGAACCGCTTCAGATAGTCCCAGCGCATCGCGCGGTAGCGGCAGGCGTCGGCGGCGTTCTGGTACAGCTCGCGGACGGCGAGGGCGCGGTCGCCGTAGAGCTGGTGGCCCATCAGCAGTTCGCGGATCTCGTCCTGCGCCAGCGTGAAGCGCAGCAGCGGCACGCTGAAGGCGCGGTCCTCCGAGTCCGGCGGCCGGGCCGCGAGCAGCTCGCGGGAGGTGATCCGGGCGGGCAGCGCGGCCATCAGGTCGCCCTGCCCGAGCCGCCGCTCGGCGGTCACCGCCCGCAGCACTCCGTCGGCGCGCCGGGTGACGTCGAGCAGGCTCTCGTACAGGGCCGGGTGCGGGCATGCCATGTTGAGGTGCAGGCCGTCGCCCTCGCGGGCCCACTCCAGGCTTTGCTGCAGGGTCTCCACCACGGCGGCGGGCACCACCGGGTCCGTGACGCCCACGTGTTCGGCCAGCACATCGGGGAAGAGGCGCGGGTCGGCCGCGAGCAGCCCGGCGAGCCGTACCGCTCCCAGCACGCTCCACCAGTGGACGGGCAGCAGGCCGTCGGTGGTGGGGAGGGCGGCGGGCGCGTTGCGCAGGTAGAGGTCGTGGACGTCCAGATTCACCGGTTCGTCGGCGAGGAAACGCACCGCGCCCACCAGCACGGTGGCGATGTCGTCCACCCGGTGCTCCTTGTCCGGGCCCAGCAGGGCCCGGGCCAGGTCGCGCGCCAGCTCCAGACAGCCCGGGTCGGGCTTCTCCGCGAGCTGTTCGGCCACCCAGCGATGCGCCAGCCACGCCGCGAGGGCGTGATATTCCGCCTCCTCCCCGCGCCTGAGGTGGCCGCGCGCCTTGCGCAGCAACTGGGGGTGGCTCTCGTGCACGTACCGCAGCTCGGTGCGCATCCCGGTCGGGGGCCGCTCCGGGTCCGCCACGGCGTCCAGGTCGAAGGGGTCGGCCTCGGCGAGCCTGCTCAGCTTGCGGGCCCACATCGCCTCGCGCAGCAGCGGCAGTCCGGCCAGCAGCCCGGTCTCCACCGGAGAGCGTTCCGGGCTTCCCCGGAGCAGGACCGGCAGCACCCGGCGCAGCACGCGCTCGGGCAGCCCCGGGTCCTGCCAGGGGTCGTCGAAGCGGCGCCGGTCGCGCAGCACGGACACCGCGCAGCGGTGCGCGAATTCCGAGATCCTCCGGCGCATCGCCGCGTCGGGTCCGGGTTCGCCCTCCCGCGCCGCCCATATGCCCGCTTTGCGGACGGCCTCGCGCCAGCGCAGCGGCACATCCGTGCCCGCGCACGGTTCCGGGAACGACGCCAGCGCCTCGTCGGCGGGGGCCACGCTCAGCACCGGCCGCTGCTCGCGGTCGTCGTGGCGCCCGGCCAGCTCCTCGGTGCGGGCCTTGGCCTTGAGGACGACCCCCTCCAGCGTCCGCTCCGGGGTGAGCGGGTCCAGTGCCTCGGCCAGGGCCTGCGAGAAGTGGCTCCCGTCGGGGCCGTAGTGGCAGCGCTGGCCGCGGCCGCAGCCGACGAACAGGGCCAGCCGCTCGGACGGGGCGTGCAGGGTGGCCGCGCCGAAGGCGTCTCCGTCCCCGGAGTCCTGGGCGTCCCGGCAGGCGTCCACGGTCAGCACGACCGAGGGGGCGCGGCACCCGCGCAGGAATCCGGTGATGTCCAGTTCCAGCAGCGAACCCCGCTGCCCCGCCGTCCAGGCGGTACCGGAGGCGGGGGCGAGGGCGTCGCCCGGGACCAGGTAGTCCCGGCCGTCCAGGCGTACGCCGTGCCCGGTGAAGTGGATCAGCAGCAGGTCGCAGTCCCGTGCGGCGGCCGTCTCCAGGGCGGTGGTGATGTCGCCCTTGTCCACCGGGCCCTCGGCCGGGTCGAGCCGGAAGACCTCGTAGCCGGAGGCGGCCAACTGCGTGGCGAGCGCCTCGAGATCCTTCGTCACCACCTCCGTGAGGGCGTCGAACCGCCCTGCTGCCTTCGGGGTCTCGCCGACCCCGATGAGGAGAGCATGTCGTCTGATCGTCACCCGCCGGACGGTACTGGTCCTTCGCGCCGACGGGTACGGGTTTGCCCGGATCGGGCGTTGGCGAGGGCGTCGGCCGTGTCATGATCGCGGGACGGGGCCGGACGTTGGACGGCGCTGGACGTGGGACGGCGCCGGACGCGGGGCGGCGGTGCGGGAAGGGTACGGACGTGAGGCTGACGATTCTGGGCGGCGGTGGGTTCCGCGTGCCCCTCGTGTACGGCGCGCTGCTCGGCGACCGTGGTGCGGGGCGGGTCACCGACGTCGTGCTGTACGACACGGACGCCGCGCGGCTGCGGGCCGTCGCGCGGGTGCTGGGGGAGCAGGCGGCGAGGGTGGCGGACGCGCCGCGTGTCACGGCCACCACCGATCTCGACGAGGCGCTGCGCGGGGCCGACTTCGTGTTCTCCGCGATCCGGGTCGGAGGGCTGCGGGGGCGCGCGGAGGACGAGCGGGTCGCGCTGGCCGAGGGGGTGCTCGGACAGGAGACCGTCGGGGCCGGGGGCATCGCGTACGGGCTGCGGACCGTGCCCGTCGCGGTGGACATCGCCCGTCGGATCGCCCGGCTCGCACCGGACGCCTGGGTCATCAACTTCACCAACCCGGCCGGGCTCGTCACCGAGGCGATGTCCCGTCACCTGGGCGACCGCGTCATCGGCATCTGCGACTCCCCGGTCGGCCTCGGCCGCCGTATCGCCCGCGTGCTCGGCGCCGATCCGGCCGAGGCGTTCGTGGACTACGTCGGCCTCAACCACCTCGGCTGGGTAAGGGCGTTGCGCGTCGCCGGACGCGACGAACTCCCGCGCCTGCTCGCCGACCCGGCACTGCTCGGCTCCTTCGAGGAGGGCCGCCTCTTCGGCACCGACTGGCTCCAGTCCCTCGGCGCGATCCCCAACGAGTACCTGCACTACTACTACTTCAACCGCGAGACCGTACGCGCCTACCAGGAAGCCGAGTTGACGCGCGGCGCCTTCCTCGGCGAACAACAGGCCCGCTTCTACACCGAGGCCGCCGACCCCGACGTCTCCGCCCTCGCCGCCTGGGACCGCACCCGCGCCGAACGCGAGGCGACGTACATGGCGGAGAACCGCGAGAGCGCCGGGGCGGGCGAACGCGAGGAGGAGGACCTGTCCGGCGGCTACGAACAGGTCGCCCTCGCCCTGATGCGGGCCATCTCCCGCGACGAGCGCACGACCCTGATCCTCAACGTCCGCAACCGCACCACCCTTTCGGCGCTGGACGAGGACGCGGTGATCGAAGTCCCCTGCCTCGTCGACGCCGACGGCGCCCACCCCCTCACCACCACCCCCCTGCCCGGCCACGCCACCGGCCTGGTCTGCGCGGTCAAGGCCGTCGAACGCGAGGTACTGGCCGCCGCCGGTTCCGGCTCCCGGGCGAGCGCGGTCAAGGCGTTCGCCCTGCACCCGCTGGTCGACTCGGTGAACGTCGCCCGTCGGCTGCTCGACGGATATATCGCGGTGCACCCGGAGTTGGCGTACCTGAACTGAACGGAGGGCCGCTCCGCCGAGTGGCCCTCCGTGGTGTGCGACGTGATCTCAGCCGGTGAAACCGGCCGTGATCGACGTGAACTGCCACGTGCTCTGGCTGATGCCGGAGCAGTTGCTCACCACGCCGCCGCCGGGGCAGGAGCGGTCGCGGTTGACCGCCCAGTAGGCGAGGCGGGCGATGTGGTGGGAGTTGGACCAGTCGCGAATTTGCTGCCAGATGGCGGGACTTGTGTTCTCCTGCTGGTCGGACAGGCCGTTCATGCCGGAGATGCCGAGGTGGGAGTACGCGGTGGCGTCGTCCCAGCCGAACGTGGACTTGAGCTTGTTCTTCAGGCCCTCGGCCGCGTTCACGGTGTTGCCGTACATGTCCGAGCCGCCGCCGAAGTCGAACGGCATGATGGTGAAGACGTCGATGTTGGCGTTGAGCGACTGCGCCTGCTCGATCAGCCGGTTGCCGTAGTAGGTCGGGCCGGTGGTCGAGGTGCCGAAGGTGACGATGGTCTT
Organism: Streptomyces sp. SID4985; assembly: GCF_009863025.1. Lineage (GTDB taxonomy): Bacteria > Actinomycetota > Actinomycetes > Streptomycetales > Streptomycetaceae > Streptomyces. The sequence continues at coordinate 8,363 of NZ_WWIR01000404.1, forward strand.
CAGGCCCGGGTTGTTGGCCTTGACCGTCTTCAGCGCGGTCAGGATCTTCGCCTGCACGGCCTCGTTCTCGAACTCGTCCGTGTTCTCGACGTCCATGTCGATCGCCTTGAGACCGTAGGCGTCGATCACCTTCTGGAGGGCTCCGGCGAGGGCGCTCGCGGAGGAGCAGTTGGCGCCGAGCTTGCTGCCCTGCCAGCCGCCGAAGGAGGGGACGACGTCACCGCCCGCCGAGCGGATCTGGTTGATCGCGGTCTGGTCGGCGCCGCCGGTCAGCGGCCTGCTGCCGTCCCAGGAGGGGTTGCAGCCGCCGGAGTCCAGCACGAACGCCATCGTGAACCACTTGATCCCGGTCGCGCTCATCACGGTCTGCGGGTTCGGCGGATCGCCCCAGCCCTCGTAGAGGTACGGCGCTGCCTGCTTGAAGCCGGTGCCGCCGCCTCCGCCACCCGCGTCCGTCGTCACCGTCACGGAGTTGGACGCCCCGGAGACGTTCCCGGCCGCGTCCCGCGCCTTCACGGTGAAGGTGTACGACGTGCTCGGCGAGAGCCCGCTGACGGTGGCCGACGTGCCCGCCGCGCTGAGGAGTTGGTTGGACCCGCTGTAGATGTCGTACGCCGTCACCCCCACGTTGTCGGTCGCGGCGTTCCACTTCAGCGACACGCTGGAGGAGGACTTGCCGGTCGAGGCGAGCCCGCTCGGCGCGCTCGGCGCCTGGGTGTCACCGCCCCCTCCGCCGCCCGGGCCGTCCAGGCTGATGTCGTCGGCCCAGTAGGTGCCCTGCGCGTACCAGCCGTGCACATAGATCTTGGCGCTGGTCTGCGAGGCACCCGTGGTGAAGGAGAGGCTGAGCTGGCTGTACGCCGACGGGGAGGTGGTCCAGGTGGAGGCGCCGCCGTCGACGCCGAGGTAGACGTACGAGCCGCGGACCCAGCCGCTCAGCGAGTACGTCGTGTTCGGCTTGACCGCGACCGTCTGGCTGCACTGGGCGTTGTCGCTGTCGCTCGCCGCGCCCTGGAGGGCCCGGGAGCCGCCGTGCACGGGGGAGGAGACGACCGAGCCGAGGTTGCCCGTACAGGTCCACGGCGACAGACTCCCCGACTCGAAGCCGGGGTTGGTGAGGATGTTGGCCGCCTGGGCGGTGCCCGGCAGGGCGATGGCCCCGCCGAGCGCGAGGGCGGCGGAACCGAGCAGGGCGAGAAGCCGGCGTCTGGGACGCCCGAATGGATGACGCACGCGATCTCCCTGTGGGGATGGAGGTGTCCGGGAGTGCACAGAGTGCGAACGAGGTGCGTCGTCCAAAGTGGTATGGACCAATTCAACTGTCAAGCCATTGAACCGAATTGGCCCATACCAAGAGACCTCGGGGAGAGACCGGGGGGGGCTCAGAGGAGCGGCAGCGCCTCGGCGCGGGCCGTCGTCTGCTCGGCGGGCGCCGGTACGGCGGGCAGCAGCACCTCCGTCTCCTCCGCGCGCTGCCGGGGCACCGACACCGGGCGCAGCGGACGCGGCCCGGACACCGTCGTGTAGTCCTGACCCAGGAACGGCGGCTCGATCACGCCCGGGTCCTCACCCATCGCCAACTGCACGGCGGCCCAGGGGGCGTTGACCCCGCACAGTGCCAGCTGGTGCAGGCCACCCGCCGCGCGCGTGTTCACGTCGAGCAGCACCGGAAGGTCGCCGAACATCCGGAACTGGATGTTGGACAGATGGTGCAGCCCGAAGCCCTCCGCGATCAGCCGGGCGGGCTCCAGCCAGCGCTCGTCCAGCGTGAACCCGCGCCGCCTGCCGTTCTTGGTGCGGCCGATCGACAGCCGGATGCGGTTGTCCGTACCGGTCAGGCAGTCCACCGACACCTCCGGCTGCTCCAGCCTCGGCATCACCAGCCAGTCCACGGACTCCTCGGCCTGCCGCAGCGCCTCGACCACCAGATCGAGCTGGACGTACGGCCCGGGGAACCCGCTGAGGTGCGTGAGCGAGAAGGGCGACCGCGTGATCACCCGGAAGCCGACCCCGCCCGCACCGGCCGCGGGCTTGAAACACGCCTTGTGCCCGGCCTCCTCCAACTCGTCGACAGCCGCGATGAGTTCGTCCGCCGTACGCACCCGCCACCACGGCGGCACCGCGACGCCCACCGACGTGACCGCCTCGTACGCCGTCGCCTTGTCCTCGAAGACGGCCACCGCCTCCGGCGTCGGCGCGAGCAGCGCGGTGCCCGCCGCCTCGAACTCCGCGCGGTGCGCGACGATCGCCGACTGGTGCAGCCGGGGCACGAACACGTCGATGCCGCGCCGCGCGCACTGGTCGAGCGCGAACTCGACGTACGCGGCCGGGGACAGACCCTCCGGCTCCAGGTCGGCGGTGTCGGCGGCGGCCAGCACGGGAGAGTCCGGGTCGCCGTGCGTGGCGTGGATCTCCACCGCGCGGTCGCTCGGGTTTCTGCGCAGCTGATCCATGAAGAACACGTTCTCCGCGTACGTGCGGTTGAGCCATACGCGTACGCGAGAGACCATGCGGGCCGCCTTTCGGGGTTTTCGGGCACGACTCAGCGGCCCGTGCCCGGGCAGGGAGGAGGAAGGGTCACCAAAACGCCCTGGAGAAGGGGAGGTTGGGCGCTGATGTTGGGGCGATCATACGGCCTCGGACGGTGTGCGCGTGCAACGCGCGTGTTACGGATCGGCCGCCCCCGCCGCGGCCTCGCGCGCCGGTCCGGTCTTGCCCGGTGGGGGCGGATGTGCTGGGGTGAAATCCGCGTTGCGCCCCTGCCCCTGGAGGTCCGGTCCGGTGATCGAGGAACTGCTTCCGGAGTCCGTGGTGGCCGTGGAGGCGTTCGGCGAACCGGAGGACGCGGACACCGCGCTGTACCCCGAGGAGCGGCCGTTGGTGGCCCGCGCGGTGGTCAAGCGCCGCCGCGAGTTCGCCTCCGTACGGGTCTGCGCGCGGCACGCGATGGAGAAGCTGGGCGTACCCCCCGCGCCCGTCCTCACCGGCGAGCGCGGCGCCCCGCTCTGGCCCGAGGGACTCACCGGCAGCATGACCCACTGCGACGGCTACCGCGCCGCGGCCCTCGTCCGCACCGGCGACCTGGCCTCCCTCGGCATCGACGGCGAGACCCACGCGGCCCTGCCGGACGGCGTCCTCGACACCATCGCCCTGCCGGGTGAGCGCGCACGGCACGGAGTACTCGCCGCCGCCCGGCCCGGCGTGCACTGGGACCGGCTGCTGTTCAGCGCCAAGGAGTCCGTGTACAAGGCGTGGTTCCCGCTGACGCGGGCGTGGCTGGACTTCTCGGAGGCGGACATCGAGCTGGTGCCGGTCCCCGGCGACGGAACGCGGGGCACCTTCCACGTCCGGCTGCTGGTGCCGGGGCCGGTGGTGGGAGGCGTACGCCTCGCGGGGTTCGAAGGGCGGTGGGTGATCGGGGAGGGGCTGGCGCTGACGGCGGTGCCGGTGCCGCGCGGCTGAACCCCGCTACCCCTCTGGGCACCACGTCCCCACCAGCCGGAAGAACTCCGCCTCGTTCCCCGCGAGCCCGGCGCCCGCCAGCGCCCGCTCCGCCTCCGCCAGCACCGTCGGCGGTACGACGGCGGGCCTGGTCCCGGCCGCCGCCGGGCCGTCGAACGCGGCGCGCACGGTGTGCAGCAGCCGTAGATACGCCTGGACGGCGGTGCGCTCAGGGTCGGTCAGTACGGCGGTGGCCATCGGTCGGCTCTCCCCGGCTCGGCGTCATGGATCACGCGCGCTGCGGCGCACGTATCCAGCTTGCCGTCCGCCACTGACAACGCCCCGTCTCGCGCAGCGCGGGTGTCGCCCGGTCGGCGCAGGGCGCGGGCGGTGCCGTAGGCCATGTGGGCGGGGAGTGGGAACCTGTGGGCGAGAGGGCGCGGACCTGTGCGCGGGGGAGCCGGAGACTCGCGGGGTCAGCTCTGCGGGCCCGGGTAGCCGAGCGAGGTGCTGATGCGGCCCGCCACGTCGTCCCGGATCACCGGACCGCTCAGCGGTGAACCGCTCATCCGCGTGCGGCACTTGCTGGCGAGGAGCAGTCCGAAGGTCTCCGCGTCGCGCTCCGCGTCCAGGTCGAAGCGGGTCCGGGCGGCCACCCGCTGCACGGCCGCCTGGAGCGCGGCCGGGTCGGGGTCGTCGGCCAGCAGCCGCGTGGCCACGCCCACGCCGATGCCCTCCGCGTGGTGATCGCAGTGTCCGGCCTGCATGTGCCACAGCTCGTGCCCGAGGATCACCAACTGGTGGTCGGGGGCGGTGCGTTCCTCCACCACGACCAGATCGCGGTCGGTCATGTCCAGCCACAGCCCACTGGCCGTGCCGGGCGGGAAGACGGCCGTACGGAACTGCACCGGGCGGCCGCGTCTGCGGCTCATCGCCGTGCACAGCGCGCGGTACAGCTCGGGCGGCGGAACCGGTGCGGGCAGGGCGAGTTGCCCGACCAGCTCGGCACAGAGCCGCCGCATGTCCTTGCCGATGCCCCTCACGCGGCTCACGACTCGGGCTGCCGGACGCTCTCCAGGAGCATGTCGAGCCACTCGGCGACCTTGTCCCGGTGCTGGTCGGTGGGGAGTTGGGCGGCCCGCCAGGCGATCCCGCGCACCCCGTGGTCCTGAAGCAGCCGCTCCAGCGGGTCCTCGGCCGTACTCGCCGCGGCCCGCTCCCGGTCGGCAAGGCGCTGCAGCAACTCCTGCTCGGTGTACTGGAGCGCGCTCGCCAGCGCCTCGGGGTCCTCGGCGGTGAGGAAGCCCGCGTGCACCCGGAAGAACCGCTGGAGCGCGTCGCAGTGCTCCATGGTGGGGCGCCGGTCGCCGTTGATGAGGGCACCGGCCTGCTGCCGGGACATCCCCGCGCCGTCGGCGATCTCCTGCTGGGTGTACTTGCGGCCGCCCGGCTTCAGCCGGGTACGGCGCAGGAGGTCGAGACGCTGGAGGAAACGGGCCTGCACATCCGGCTCGCCCGCCGGGCGCCCGCCGAGCAGGGCCTTGACCACCGGCTCCGGGACACCGCTGGCGACCGAGAGCCGCCCGGTGCCGAAGACCTCGGCGTGCGGCACGCCCAGCCGGTCGGCGAGGGCGGTGACGCGGGCGACGACGGCCGGCAGCCGAGCGGTCGCCGCGGCGCCCGGATTCGCGTAGCCATCCGTCACCGACAGAACTCCTACGTCTCTCAAGGCAAGTCTCCGGGGCCGTCGACCGACGCGTCCGCGTCCGCTTCCGTCACCGCCGGCCGCGAGTGAACTTCCCGGAGAGTAGCCGGTCGTTCGAACTCGCATCCAGGTCTCGCCACAACTGTGGCGAATTTCAGCCGTCAACAGGCATGGAATGCCACGATAGTTGACACGGCTCTCGTCCGGGCCCCAGGATCGCAGGGCCGCTTGAAGGCGGCCGAGGCAAGAGGGGTGACCTCTCGATGGCACACCAGGCAGGAGGGCGGCGGCCGGCAGCGCGGCCCGTCCCCGAGAGCTCCGAAACGCGGGCGTATCTCGAGGACTACGCCGCCGTGGTGGAGGCTGCCCCGTTCCCCTCGCTCGTCGTGGACCTCCGCTGGAACGTACTGCTGGCCAACGGCGCCTTCGGCACGCTCTTCGGGGACGTACGCCCCCACCCCACCGCCATGCCCGGCGACAACTTCCTGCGGTTCGTCCTCTTCCACCCCGACGCGGACCGGGTGCTCGGCGAGCACGAGCCGGGCTGGTGCCTGCCGATGCTGGCCCAGCTGAAGTCCGCGATGGAGGGGTACGGGCACGACCACGAACTCCAGGCGATACGCCGGGACGTGGCCCACGACCCGATCATGGAGGCCGCCTACCGGCAGGGCCTGCCGCACTGGATACGGGCGGTGGGCGAGTCGGCGGCCCGACTCGACGGCGCCGTACGCCTGTTGCACCACCCCGATCCGCGCCGGGGCACCGCCGAGTGCCGCATCGTCGACGAGACGCCGCCCCTCCTGCGCGAGCTGGGCCACCGTCGGCTGACGATGATCCCCCGGGAGCCCTCCGCCCGCACCCGCCGCGCCCATCTGACGGTCGTCGCGACCCCGCAGACCTGACCCGGCCCCGTCGGTGTTCAGGTCACCGACGGCGCCGGGTCATCCGCACGCGCGACAGTGCGCGCCCTTAGGCGGGCCACTGCACCCGGGTCACTTCTCTCCCGCACCCGAGACCGTGCGCTCCGTTACGCAAGCGGCTTGCGTAACTTGCGCTACCCTTGCGCGCATGACGCGACGACTTGCGGAAGTGGCGAAGAAGGTCGGGGTCAGTGAGGCCACGGTCAGCCGGGTGCTCAATGGCAAACCCGGAGTCTCCGAAGCCACCCGGCAGTCGGTCCTCACCGCCCTCGACGTGCTCGGCTACGAGCGGCCGACCCAGCTGCGCGGCGAGCGCGCCCGGCTGGTCGGACTGGTGCTGCCCGAGCTGCAGAACCCGATCTTCCCCGCGTTCGCCGAGGTCATCGGGGGCGCGTTGGCGCAGCTCGGGCTCACTCCGGTGCTCTGCACCCAGACCAAGGGTGGGGTCTCCGAGGCGGACTACGTGGAACTGCTGCTCCAGCAACAGGTGTCGGGGGTCGTCTTCGCCGGGGGGCTGTACGCCCAGGCCGACGCCCCGCACGACCACTACCGCAGGCTCGCCGACCGCAAGGTTCCCGTGGTGCTGGTCAACGCGGCCATAGAACACCTGGGATTCCCCGGCGTCTCCTGCGACGACGCGGTCGCCGTCGAGCAGGCGTGGCGCCATCTGGCCTCCCTCGGCCACGAGCGCATCGGCCTGTTGCTGGGCCCCGGCGACCATGTGCCCTCCGCCCGCAAGCTCGCCGCCGCCCACGCCCTGGCGGGCGGCCTGCCCGACTCCCGCGTGGCGCGCGCCATCTTCTCCATCGAGGGCGGCCATGCCGCCGCCTCCCGGCTGATCGACCAGGGCGTCACCGGCATCATCTGCGCCAGCGACCCCCTCGCCCTCGGTGCCGTAAGAGCCGCCCGGCGCAAGGGACTTGACGTACCGGGGCAGATCTCGGTGGTCGGTTACGACGACTCGGCGTTCATGAACTGCACCGAGCCCCCGCTCACCACCGTCCGCCAGCCCATCGAGGCGATGGGCCGCGCGGCCGTGGAACTGCTGAACGCCCAGATCGGCGGCACCGCCGTCCCCGCCGAGGAGCTGCTGTTCGAGCCCGAGCTGGTGGTCCGGGGCTCCACCGCGCAAGCCCCGCGCGACTGAAAGCGCCTGCGATCACGCGGCTGTCGAATAATTACAGATTCTGCACGACATCTTGCGGCCCCCTGTCGGCGGTGCTTGAGTGTGCGGCGCCCACTGCTCCCGCCGTGAGTGCCCGCCACACATGTGCGCGGCACCCATGGCTCCCGCCATGAGGGGTCCACCGATGACAAGCACCGGGTTCCGCCGCACCCTCGCCGCGATCGGCGTCTGTTCCTCCCTCGCGCTCACCGCCGCCGCGTGCGGATCGGGCGACGACGACAGCTCGGCGGGCGGGAAGACCCGCATCACCGTCAACTGCGAGCCGCCCAAGAGCGCCAAGGTCGACCGCTCTTTCTTCGAGCAGGACATCGCGGCCTTCGAGAAGCAGAACCCGGACATCGACGTCGTCGCCCACGACGCCTTCCCCTGCCAGGACCCCAAGACCTTCGACGCCAAGCTCGCGGGCGGCCAGATGGAGGACGTGTTCTACACCTACTTCACCGACGCCCGGCATGTGGTCGACATCCACCAGGCCGCGGACCTCACGCCGTACCTGAAGGAACTGAAGAACTACGACTCGATCCAGAAGCAGCTCCGGGACATCTACACCGTAGACGGCAAGGTCTACGGCATCCCACGCACCGGCTACTCCATGGGCCTGCTCTACAACCGCGCCCTCTTCAAGAAGGCCGGACTCGACCCCGACAAGCCCCCGGCCACCTGGGAAGAGGTCCGCGCCGCCGCCAAGAGGATCGCCGCGCTCGGGAACGGCACCGTCGGCTACGCCGACTACAGCGCCCAGAACCAGGGCGGCTGGCACTTCACCGCCGAGCTGTACTCGCAGGGCGGCGACGTCGTCAGCGCCGACGGCAAGAAGGCCACCGTCGACACCCCCGAGGGCCACGCCGTCCTGCAGAACCTGCACGACATGCGCTGGGGCGACGACTCCATGGGCAGCAAGCAGCTCCTCATCATCAACGACGCGCAGCAGCTGATGGGTTCGGGGAAGCTCGGCATGTACCTCTCGGCGCCGGACAACATCCCGATCCTGGTCAAGGAGAAGGGCGGCTCCTACAAGGACCTCGCGCTCGCCCCCATGCCCGGCGGCAAGGGCACCCTCATCGGCGGCGACGGCTACATGTTCAACAAGAAGGACACCCCCGCCCAGATCCGCGCCGGACTCCAGTGGCTCGACCACATGTTCCTCACCCCCGGAAAGGGCTTCCTCGGCGACTACGCCCGCGCCAAGCAGCACGACGCCCCCGTGGGCCTGCCCGAGCCGCGCCTGTTCACCGGCGCCGCCGACGCCAAGGACCAGGAGGTCAAGAAGGCCAACGCCAACGTCCCGGTGGAGAACTACCAGGCGTTCCTGGACGGCAACCACAGCCTGGAGCTGAAGATCGAGCCGCCGCACGCCCAGCAGATCTACTCCGTCCTCGACGGCGTGGTCTCCGCCGTCCTCACCAAGAAGGACGCGAACATCGACCAACTGCTCAAGGACGCGTCCGGCAAGATCGACGGCATCCTCGCCCGGAGCTGACGCCATGACGAAGACGGCCGAGCGGCGGCCCACCGGGGCCGCCGCCCTCCCGGCCCTGCCCGGCCCGCACCCGGGCGGCGGTCGGCGCCGCCGCATCCTGCTCGACCAGGCCCGCGCCTACGCCTTCCTGCTCGGCGGCCTCGTCTGCTTCGCCCTGTTCTCCTGGTACCCGGCGATCCGCGCCGTCGTCATCGCCTTCCAGAAGTACACCCCCGGCTCCCCGCCCGAGTGGGTCGGCACCGCCAACTTCACCCACGTCCTGGACGACCCGGAGTTCGGCGCCGCCTGGCGCAACACCCTCACCTTCACCCTGCTCGCCCTGCTCCTCGGCTTCGCCGTCCCCTTCGTCCTCGCCCTCGTCCTCAACGAACTCCGGCACGCCAAAGCCTTCTTCAGGGTCGTCGTCTACCTGCCGGTGATGATCCCGCCCGTGGTCAGCGCCCTGCTGTGGAAGTGGTTCTACGACCCCGGCGCGGGCCTGGCCAACGAGGCGCTGCGCTTCCTGCACCTGCCCACCTCGAACTGGTCCAACGGCACCGACACCGCGCTGATCTCCCTGGTGATCGTGGCGACTTGGGCCAACCTCGGCGGCACCGTCCTCATCTACCTCGCCGCCCTCCAGTCCATCCCCGGCGAGCTGTACGAGGCCGCCGAACTCGACGGGGCGAACCTGCTCCAGCGCATCCGGCACGTCACGGTCCCGCAGACCCGGTTCGTGATCCTGATGCTGATGCTCCTTCAGATCATCGCCACCATGCAGGTGTTCACCGAGCCCTTCGTGATCACCGGCGGCGGACCGGAGAGCGCGACCGTGACCGTGCTCTACCTGATCTACAAATACGCCTTCCTCTACAACGACTTCGGCGGCGCCTGCGCCCTCAGCTTCATGCTGCTCGTCCTGCTCGGCGTCTTCTCCGCCGTCTATCTGCGGCTCACCCGCACCGAGGGGGACGCGTGAACACCCGTACCGAGGAGGGCACATGAGCACCCGCACCGAGGGGGCAACATGAGCACCCGCACCCTCGTCTCCCCGGCCACCCTCGCCCGCCCGCGCGGAAAGGCCGTCTACTGGACGGTGTTCACGGCCGTCGTCGTCCTCTTCGCACTCGCCTTCCTCTTCCCGGTGTACTGGATGGCCTCCGGCGCGATGAAGTCCCCGGACGAGATCGCCCGCACCCCGCCCACCCTCGTCCCCGAGCACTGGCACCTCACCGGCTACACCGACGCCTGGGACCTGATGCAGCTCCCGGAGCACCTGTGGAACACGGTGGTGCAGGCGGCCGGCGCCTGGGCGTTCCAGCTGGTGTTCTGCACGGCCGCCGCCTACGCCCTGTCCAAGCTGCGGCCCGCTTTCGGCAAGGTGATCCTCGGCGGCATCCTCGCCACGCTCATGGTCCCGGCCCAGGCCCTGGTCGTACCGAAGTACCTGACCGTCGCCGATCTGCCGCTGATCCACACCAGCCTGCTCAACGACCCGCTCGGCATCTGGCTGCCCGCCGTCGCCAACGCCTTCAACCTCTATCTGCTCAAGCGGTTCTTCGACCAGCTCCCGCGCGACGTGCTGGAGGCCGCCGAGATCGACGGCGCGGGCAAGCTGCGCATCCTGTGGTCGGTCGTGCTGCCCATGTCCCGGCCGGTCCTCGGCGTGGTGTCGATCTTCGCGCTGGTCGCCGTCTGGCAGGACTTCCTGTGGCCGCTCATGGTCTTCTCCGACACCGACAAGCAGCCCATCGGCGTGGCCCTGGTCCAGCTGTCGCAGAACATCCAACTGACCGTGCTCGTCGCCGCGATGGTGATCGCGAGCATCCCCATGGTGGCCCTGTTCCTCGTCTTCCAGCGGCACATCATCGCCGGGATCAGCGCGGGCAGCACCAAGGGCTGACCCGGGCCCGACGCAAGGGCTGACCCGGCCCTCGATCAGAAAGGCACGCACCGTGGCACAGCCCACCCCTGCCCGCGCGACCGACGACTGGTGGCGCTCGGCCGTCATCTACCAGGTCTACGTCCGCAGCTTCGCGGACGGCGACGGCGACGGCACCGGCGACCTCGCCGGGGTCCGCGCGAAGCTGCCCCACCTCGCCGAACTCGGCGTGGACGCCCTGTGGTTCAACCCCTGGTACGTCTCCCCGATGAAGGACGGCGGCTACGACGTCGCCGACTACCGTGCCGTCGACCCCGCCTTCGGCACCCTCGCCGAGGCCGAGAAGCTCATCTCCGAGGCCCGTGAACTCGGCATCCGCACCATCGTCGACATCGTGCCCAACCACGTCTCGGACCAGCACCCCTGGTTCCGCGCGGCCCTCGCGGCCGGACCCGGCAGCCCCGAGCGCGAGCTGTTCCACTTCCGCCCCGGACGCGGCGCGAACGGCGAACTCCCGCCCAACGACTGGCCGTCACAGTTCGTCGGCTCCACCGAACCGGTGTGGACCCGGCTCCCCGACGGCGACTGGTACCTCCACCTCTTCACCCCCGAACAGCCCGACCTCAACTGGGCCCACCCCGCCGTCCGCCGCGAACACGAGGACATCCTGCGCTTCTGGTTCGAGCGCGGCGTCGCGGGCGTCCGCATCGACTCCGCCGCCCTGCTCGCCAAGGACCCCCAACTCCCGGACCTGGCCGCCGCTCCGGACCCGCACCCCTTCGTCGACCGCGACGAACTCCACGCGATCTACCGCTCCTGGCGCACGGTCGCCGACTCCTACGACGCGATGTTCGTCGGCGAGGTCTGGCTCCCCGACGCCGAACGCTTCGCCCGCTATCTGCGCCCCGACGAACTCCACACCGCCTTCAACTTCGCCTTTCTGTCCTGCCCTTGGGACGCCACGCGCCTGCGCGCCGCCATCGACTCCACCCTCGCCGAACACGCGCCCGTCGGCGCCCCCGCCACCTGGGTGCTCTGCAACCACGACATCACCCGCACCGTCACCCGCTACGGCCGCGAGGACACCGGATTCGACTTCGCCGCAAAGGAGTTCGGCACTCCCACCGACCTCGCCCTCGGCACCCGCCGCGCCCGCGCCGCCGCCCTGCTCTCGCTCGCGCTGCCCGGCTCGGTCTACCTCTACCAGGGCGAGGAACTGGGCCTGCCCGAGGCCGACATCCCGCGCGAACGCATCGAGGACCCGATGCATTTCCGCTCCGGCGGCACCGATCCGGGCCGCGACGGCTGCCGCGTCCCCCTGCCGTGGGCGGCGGCGGAGCCGTACGCGGGCTTCGGCTCGCGCGAGGAGCCCTGGCTGCCGCAGCCCGCGGGCTGGGAGGCGTACGCCGCCGACCGGCAGCGCGACGACCCGCACTCCATGCTCACCCTCTACCGCGAGGCCGTCGCCGCCCGCCCCGCCTTCGGCGAAGGACCGCTCACCTGGCTTCCCGCCCCCGAAGGCGTGCTCGCCTTCGCCCGCGCGGACGGCGCGCTGTGCGTGGTGAACCTCTCCACCGCATCCGTCGGCCTGCCCGCGCACTCCGAACTCCTGCTCGGCAGCGGCCCGTTGGACGACGAGGGCCGACTTCCGCAGGACACCGCGGTCTGGCTGCGCGCCTGACCGCACCCGCACATCCCTGCTATCCCCGGCACCCCCCCACGAAGGGATCAGCACATGGACCGCAGCACCGCCAGATATCTGCGACTGCCCGCCGCTGGCGCGGCCGTCGCCCTCGCCGCGGGCATGATCGTCGCCGTGGCCCCCGCCGCGCACGCCGCCTCGGGAGCGAACCTGCCCTTCACCTCCGTCGAGGCGGAATCCGCGACCAGCACCGGCAGCAAGATCGGCCCCGACTACACCCAGGGCACCCTCGCCTCGGAGGCGTCCGGCCGCCAGGCCGTTCGGCTCACCTCCGGGCAGCGCGTGGAGTTCACCGTGCCGCGCGCGGCCAACGCCGTGAACCTCTCCTACAGCGTCCCGGACGGCCAGTCCGGCTCGCTGGACGTGTACGTCAACGGCACCAGGATCTCCAGGACGCTCCCGGTCACCTCCAAGTACTCCTACATCGACACCAGTTGGATACCGGGCGCCAAGACGCACCACTTCTTCGACAACGCCCGCCTGCTGTTCGGCCAGAACCTCCAGGCCGGGGACAAGGTGGCGTTCCAGTCGACCGGTACCCAAGTCACCGTGGACGTGGCCGACTTCGAGCAGGTCGGCGGGGCCGCGTCGCAGCCGGCCGGATCGGTGTCCGTCGTCTCCAAGGGCGCGGACCCGAGTGGCGGCGGCGACTCCACCCAGGCGTTCCGCGACGCCATCGCCGCCGCCCAGGGCGGCACGGTGTGGATCCCGCCGGGCGACTACCGGATCACCTCCTCGCTGAGCGGGGTGCAGAACGTGACCCTCCAGGGCGCGGGCAGCTGGCACTCGGTCGTGCACACCTCCCGCTTCATCGACCAGTCGAGTTCCTCCGGCAACGTCCACATCAAGGACTTCGCCGTCATCGGCGAGGTCACCGAGCGCGTCGACTCCAACCCGGACAACTTCGTCAACGGCTCGCTCGGCCCGGGCTCCTCGGTCTCCGGCATGTGGCTCCAGCACCTGAAGGTCGGCTTCTGGCTGATGGGCAACAACGACAACCTGGTCGTGGAGAACAACCGCATCCTCGACACCACCGCCGACGGCCTCAACCTCAACGGCAACGCCCGGGGCGTGCGCGTCAGCGACAACTTCCTGCGCAACCAGGGCGACGACTCGCTCGCCATGTGGTCCCTCTACGCCCCCGACACCAACTCCAGCTTCGAGAACAACACCATCTCGCAGCCCAACCTCGCCAACGGCATCGCGATCTACGGCGGCACCGACATCTCCGTCAAGAACAACCTGGTGTCCGACACCAACGCCCTCGGCAGCGGTATCGCGATCTCCAACCAGAAGTTCCTCGACCCCTTCTCCCCGCTCTCCGGCACCATCACGGTCAGCGGCAACACCCTGGTCCGCGCGGGCGCGATGAACCCCAACTGGAACCACCCCATGGGCGCGTTGCGCGTGGACTCCTACGACAGCGCGATCAACGCGACCGTCAACATCACGGACACGACGATCACCGACAGCCCGTACTCCGCCTTCGAGTTCGTCTCCGGGGGCGGCCAGGGCTACCCGGTGCGCAACGTCAACGTGACCGGCGCCACCGTGCGGAACACCGGCACGGTCGTCGTCCAGGCGGAGGCGCAGGGCGCGGCCGCCTTCAGGAACGTCACCGCGACCCAGGTCGGCGTCGCCGGGATCTACAACTGCCCCTACCCGGCGAACTCCGGCGTCTTCGCGCTCACCGACGGGGGCGGCAACTCCGGCTGGTCCAGCACCTGGGCGGACTGCTCCTCCTGGCCCCAGCCGGGCCAGGGCAACCCCGACCCGGACCCGAACCGCAACCTGGCCAAGGGCCGCCCGGCGTCGGCGACCGGCTCGCAGGACGTCTACACCCCGGGCAAGGCGGTGGACGGCGACGCGAACAGCTACTGGGAGTCCGCCAACAACGCCTTCCCGCAGTCCTGGACGGTCGACCTCGGCTCGTCGTACGGGGTGCGGCGGCTGGTGCTCAAGCTGCCGCCGTCCCCGGCCTGGGGCGCCCGTACGCAGACCATCGCGGTCCTGGGCAGCACGGACGGCTCGGGCTTCTCGACCGTGGCCGCTGCGAAGGACTACCGCTTCGACCCGGCCTCGGGCAACACGACGACCGTCTCCCTGCCGAGCGGCACGAACCTGCGCTACCTGCGGCTGACCGTGAGCGCCAACACGGGGTGGCCGGCCGGACAGTTCAGTGAGGTGGAGGCGTACCAGACTCCCTGACGGGAGGCGTGCGGGCGGCCGTCCGGGAGGACCGGGCGGCCGCCTGTGCGTCCGTTCGGCCACGATTCGGAAAAGGGCTGGTCAGGTACGGGTCAATCACCCTACTGTGCCCCGGTGACCACGCAATCGAACATCCCTTCCGACGCCGACCCGAAGGTGCAGCGTCAGGTGCAGAAGCAGGCCGGAGTGGCTCCGACCGCCACCGGCGACGGCACCCTGTTCACCGAGCCGGTGCTCGTCGTGAACCAGAAGGCCAAGCTCATAGAGCTGACCAACGAGTACACGGTGATGGACCAGAACGGCGGCCGGCTCGGCTCGGTCGTCGAGGTCGGCCAGGGCGTGCTGCGCAAGATGGTGCGCCTGCTCACGAGCTGGGACCAGTACCTGACCCACCGCCTGGAGATCCGGGACGCCGAGGGGCAGCCGGTGCTGCTGCTCGTCCGCCCCGCGAAGATCTTCAAGTCCCGGGTCGTCGTCACGCGCCCCGACGGCTCGCCGGTCGGCGAGATCGTGCAGAAGAACATGATCGGCAAGATCAACTTCGCGATGACCGCGGAAGGCCGCGAGATCGGCGCGATCAAGGCCGAGAACTGGCGCGCCTGGAACTTCGCGATCACCGACCACGAGGACACCGAGGTCGCGCGGATCACCAAGACCTGGGAGGGCCTGGCCAAGACCCTCTTCACCACGGCGGACAACTACGTCCTCCAGATCCACCGTCCGCTGTCCGACCCGCTGCTGAGCCTCGTGGTGGCGGCGGCCCTGACCGTGGACACCGCGCTCAAGCAGGACGCCCGGGGCCTGGGCTGATCCGCTCCCCGCGCAGCGAAAAGGCGGCGGCCGCGTGTCCGGTGGGACACGCGGCCGCCGCCTTTCGCAGGGGGCCTGTCGTCACAGGGGCGTCAGCCGGTTCGGCCCCGGCTGGCGCGGCCCCGGCTGGCGCGGCACGAGCGCCGGTTCGGCCGTCGCCGTCTGCGCGTCCAGCGCGAGTACGGCGGCGACGGGATGCTCGTCGTCGACCGAAGCCGAAGCCGAAGCCGAAGCCGGGTCCGGTGTGCCGTGTGGCGTCACCCGGGTCAGCACCACCACGCCCCAAGACGCCAGCAGCGCGCCCGTCACGCCCAGCAGAATCCCGCCGGTGCCGCCCCGCAGCCCCTGGCCGAGCAGGGTCAGTCCGATCACCGCCGCCGCGACCGGGTTGGCCAGGGTGACCACCGCCAGCGGGGCGCCGAGACCCCCCCGGTAGGCCGTCTGGGACAGCAGCAGCCCGCCCGTCGCGAACGCCGCGACCAGCACGGCCACCACGATCACCCGGGGACTCAGCGCCGGGCCCGAGTGGTCCGTGGCCGCGACGGTGGCGGTCTGGGTGAGCGCGGAGGCGACACCCGAGGCGAAGCCGGACGCGGCCGCGTGCCGCAGCCCGGGACGGGTGCCGGGCCGGGACAGCAGACCGATCACGGAGATGGTCGTCCCCGCCACCGCGAGCGCCGCCGTCAGGCTCAGCACCCGGTGCGGCGCCGGACCCGAGGCGGTGATCAGCAGCGCGCCGAGCCCGAGCAGCGTCAGCGCCGTACCCCGCCACTCCGCCGGGGTGACCCGGCGCCCCGCCGCCCGCGCCCCGAGCGGCACCGCCGCGACCAGGGTGAGGGCGCCCAGCGGCTGGACCACGGTCAGCGGACCGAAGCGCAGTGCGACGACGTGCAGCAGCGCGGCGCCCGCGTTCAGGCAGACCGAGGACCACCACGCGCCGGTGCGGAGCATGTGGAGCAGGCCCGCGCCCGCGTCGCGGGAGGCCAGCCGTTCCTGGGCGACGGCGGCGGCCGCGTAGGCGACGGCCGAGATCAGCGAGAGGCCGACGGCGACCAGGATCGCGCCGTTCATCGGGCGGCACCCATGAGCACGGACCCCTCCGGAGCGAGCCGCGCGGGACGGCCGAAGGCGAGCGGGCGGCCCGCGCCGCGCCCCGCCGCGCGGTGCGGCGGGTGGACGACGACGAGGGCGACGCCGAGCATCGCGGTCGCCACGATCGAGTCGAGCCAGTAGTGGTTGGCGGTGCCCACGATGACGACCAGCGTGATCAGCGGATGCAGCAGCCAGAGCCAGCGCCAGCGCGAGCGGGTGGCCGCGATCAGGCCGACCGCCACCATCAGGGCCCAGCCGAAGTGCAGCGAGGGCATCGCGGCGAACTGGTTGGAGAGGTGGTCGCGGGCGGGCGGGCCGTAGACCGAGGGGCCGTAGACCCGGGCCGTGTCGAGGAGGCCGGTGCCGGTCACCATCCGGGGCGGGGCCAGCGGGAACGTGAACGGCAGCACCAGCGCGGCGGCGGTCACCAGCGCGAGGACGCGGCGCGCCCACACGTAGTGCCCGGGGCGGCGCAGGTACAGCCAGACCAGGAAGGCCACGGTCGCCGGGAAGTGGACGGTGGCGTAGTAGGTGTTCGCCAGGTGCACCGGGGTCGTGCCGTGCAGCAGCAGGGACTGCACATCGGTCTCGTCCGGCAGATGGACGGCCCGCTCCAGGTCCCACACCCGGTGGGCGTCCCGGAACGCCTCGGCGGTGTGGCCGACGGCCAGCTGCCGGCCGAACTTGTAGACGAGGAAGAGCCCCGCGACGAGCAGGAACTCGCGCAGCAGCGGGGGCTTCGCCGGCGCGGGCGGCTCCGCTGGGGAAGGCTCGGTGCGGGCGTTCATCCCCCGGCCCCCTTCTTGACGGTGGTGCTGCCGGTCCCGGACCGGATGCCCGGAGCTCAGCGATGCGATACGTCTCCGTACCGAAACGTCAGTGTACCGAAACGACCATGTACCGATACGACAGTGTACCGATACGGTCGAGTTCCGGTACGCTTGCGTATCGCTTGAACTGGGGCAACACTGGGAGCGGACCGCACGGACGCGGTCGTACCCGGGTGACGAAGTGAGGGGAAGCGCGCATGACGTCGCAGGCCGCGGACGGACCGGACATGGTCGCCGCCTCGCGCCGTTCCAAGATCACGCCGGAGCGTGAGCGGGAGTTCTTCGACGCCGTGCTCGACCAGGTCCGCGAGTGCGGTTACGACTCGCTGACCATGGAGGGCATCGCCTCCAGTACCCGGTGCAGCAAGTCCACGCTGTACCGCCAGTGGAAGACCAAGCCGCAGTTCGTCGCGGCCGCCCTGCGGGCCAACCGCCGGGTGCGCTTCGCCGGGATCGACACCGGCTCCCTCGCCGAGGACCTGCGCCAGGCCGCCCGGGCCGCGGGCGACTGGTCGGGCAAGGACACCCGGCTCCTCCAGGCGCTCATGCCCGCCGCCACCGCCGACAAGGAGCTGGCCGAGGCGCTGCGCGACGCGCTGGTCACTCCGGAGATCGCCGCCCTGGAGGAGATGATCCGGCGCGGTGTGGCGCGGGGCGAGGTCCCCGCCGGGCATCCCGCGCTGGAGTTCGTGCCCGCCATGATGTTCGGCGTGCTGCGGGTACGCCCGGTGCTCAGCGGCCAGTACGCCGACGCCGACTATCTGGTCCGCTTCGTGGAGGCCGCCGTGCTGCCCGCGTTCGGACTCACCTGAGACCCAGGCCGCCGTTCACGGGATGACTGAACGGTGACCTGTACGCGCCGCACCGTGGGGACGGGGGCGGCGCACACCCCCTGGCCGGGTGGGGTGCCCCTTGAGCGGAGGGGCGCCCCACCCGGCCGATTTCGTTCACACGTTCTGGCCGCTGCCGCCGCCCGACCACACCTTGATCCCCTTCAGGATCTCGTCGATCACCGCGACCCGCTGCCCCACGTCCAGGCCGAAGCGGACCACCAGGATCTCGTGGGCGTCGTTGGGCGAGGGGAACGCGACCGACTCGACGTAGCCGTCGGCGCCCTTGCTGGTGACCGCCTTCCAGCGGACCAGATAGCCCTTCTGTCCGGCCACCGTCACAGCCTTGGCGGCCAGCACCTCGTGCGAGGTGATGCTGCCGTAGGTCGTCCCGCCGTACGACTGCTTGGCGTTGGCCGCGATGTCCGCCTTGGCGACCGCCTCGGCCGTGTCGCCCTTGGTGCCGAGCGCGGAGGCGGACGCGGTGTAGGCGCCGCCCGCCGTGCAGCTCTGCGAGGCGTTGCCCGGACACTTGTAGGACGTGTCGGACGTCACCTGCGCGCCGATGCTGATGACCTCGCCGGTCCAGCCCTGCGGCACCGGCATGCTGATCCCGTTGAACGGGTCGGGCAGCGTACCGCCGCCCTCGACCTTGGGTATCGCGGAGCGGCGCGGCGACGGCGACTCCCCGGGGCCGCCCGGACCGCCCCGGTCCTCGGGCGCGGAGTCCTCGGGGCCGCCCCGGCCCCGCTGCTCCTGTCCCGCGCCCGCGCGGTCGTGGCCGCCGTCCGCGTTCCTGGCCAGGGCGAACACCCCGACCCCGATGCTCGCCAGTACCACGACCGCCGCCGTCACGGCTATGCCGATGCGCAGTCCGCGCCGGGGCGCGGGCGGCTGCGGATAGGGGGCGCCCGCCGGGTAGTACGGCGGAGCGGGGTACGTGCCGTGGCCGGCCGGGCGGACCTGGGCCGTCCAGGCGGTGCCGTCCCACCAGCGTTCGGCGGGCGGGGCGTTGTGCGGCTGCCCGGGATCGGGGTACCAGCCGGGAGGAGTCACCTGCGTCATGGACACACCGTATGAGGCATCGGTGAAAGCGTGATGAGAGCACCCCGTCAGAGATGCCCGACGCGCCGGACCCGACGTCGTTCACAAGTGATGTGCGTCACACCCGAAGAGCCCTCTCCTGTTCCCAACTCGCATCAATCCAGGCATTATTGACGCCTCATCGGGCGCAGACCGACCGGTCGGGCCGGAGTGGGGTCGACTGGCCGGTAACCAGTCCCCGATGGGGATACGACACTGCCCGGTCGGACCACCAACCCTCCCCCGAGACGGCTACGCTCGGGGTCTGCACGCCGTCCGGGCGACCTGGGGAGGGAACAGGATGACGCGGGCACGGCCGTCGGCGGCCGACTCGGCCCACCTGTGGGAACGGGACGCGGAACTCGCCGCCATCACGCAGGCCATCGACGAGCTGCGCGCCGACCGCTCCTCCGGCGGGAACGTGCTCGTGATCCGCGGCGAGGCCGGACTCGGCAAGACCGCGCTCCTCGACGAGACCAGACGCCTGGCCGAACGCCAGAACTGCACCGTCTGGTCGGCCCGCGCGGGCGAGACCCTGCGCACGGTCCCCTTCCACGTCCTGCGCCAGCTCCTCCAGCCCATGCTCACCTCGCTGCTGCCGGAGGAGGCCCGCGAGTACCTCGGCGACTGGTACGACATCTCCGGCCCCGCCCTCGGCATCGTCGAACCCGGCGCGGCCCCCGCCGACCCGCAGTACGTCTGCGACGGACTCGTCGCGACCGTACGCCGGTTCGCCACCCGCGAGTGGCCGCTGGTCCTGCTCGTCGACGACGCCCACTGGGCCGACCTGGAGACGCTGCGCTGGCTCGCCGCGTTCACCGCCGACCTGGGCGAGCTGTCGGTGCTCGTCGTGGTCACCCGCCGCTCCGGCGCCCTGCCCGAGGGCAGCGCCCGCCACCTCGACGCGGTGGAGAGCGCCGGGCAGCGCCTGGACGGCCTGCACACCCTCACCCCGGAGGCCACCGCCGAGCTCACCCGCGCCACCGTGGGGCCGCACGCCGACGACCCCTTCTGCCGCGAGGTCTGGGCCGTCACCGGCGGCAACCCCTACGACACCGTCGAACTCCTCGCCAAGGTCCGCGACAGCGAACTCCAGCCGGTCGAGGGCCGGGCCGCCGAACTGCGCGGCCTGAACCGCTCCGGGCGCGGCGGGGGAGTGGTGGAGCGCCTGTCCGTGCTCGGCGACGAGGCCACCCGGTTCGCCTGGGCGGCCGCCGTCCTCGGCACCGGCAGCACCGTCGAACTCGTCGCCCGCGTCAGCCGGATGAGTCTGAAGGGTGCCGAGGAGTGCGCCGAACTCCTCTGCGGCGCCCGCATCCTGACCGAGGGCATCCCGGACCCCACCCTGGACGGGCCGCACGGCAGGGTCCTCGAATTCGCCCACCCGCTCGTCGCCAGCGCCGTCTACGACTCCATGACCGTCAGCATTCGCGGGTTCCTGCACAGCATCGCCGCCAAGACCGTCACCGAGAGCGGCCGTGGTGCCGCCGAGGCCGCCCGGCATCTGCTGAAGGTGGAGCCGGAGGGCGACGAGGAACTGGTCGCCCAACTGCGCGAGGCCGCCCGCGAACACCTCGCCGTCGGGGCGCCCGACGCGGCCTGCCGCTGCCTGGAACGCGCCCTGGAGGAACCGCCCCGCCCGGAGATCCGCGCCAAGGTCCTCTACGAACTCGGCTGCTCCACCCGCCTGACCGCACCCGCCGTCACCGTCGAGCACCTGCGGGCCGCGCTCGCCACGCCCGGCCTCGACCACGCCGAGCGCATCGAGGCCGTCATCCGCCTCTCCCAGGCCCTGCTCCACAACGACCAGCTGGAGGAGGCCGTCCGCACCGTCGGCGCCGAGGCCGCGAAGTACCGGCCGGGACCGGTGCGGATGCGCCTGGAGGCCGTGCGGTTCATGTGGGAGGCCATCCACCGCGAGACGATTTCCCCGGAGCGTTCCCGGCGCCTGGCCGAACTCGCCGGCACCTGCACCGGGCGCGACAACTCCGAACGCGCGCTGCTCATCCTGCGCGGCTTCGACGCCATGACCCACGGCGAGAACGCCGAGGCCGTCGTGGAGCTGTGCGACCGGGCCCTGGTCAACAACCGCCTCGCGCCCGGTCTCGGCTGGACCGACGAGGAGTGGGGCGTCGAGCTGCTGATGATGCTCGGCAGCACCTACGCCTACACCGACCGGCTCGACCTCGCCGACAGCCTGTTCGCCGAGGCCCTGCGCGCCTACAGGAGCGCCGGATGGCACGGCGGCCATCTCTCCCCTGGCCAACTCCTATCTGGGCCTCGCCCTGCGCCGCCAGGGCAAGCTGAAGGAGGCCGAGGCCACCCTGCGCGAGGCCCTGGCACTCGCCGAACGGGTCGGCCGCCGACTGCCGCTGTACTGGTCCGCGATGTGCGGCCTGGTCGACACCCTGCTCGCCCGGGGCCACTACGACGAGGCATGGGCCGTGGCCGAGCGGAGCGGCTTCGCACCGCCGTACCCGTCCACGATCGTGCTGCCCGACCTCCACTCCGTGCGCGGCCGCCTGCTCCTCGCCGTCGGCCGCACCGAGGAGGGGATCAACGAGCTGGAGGCCGCCGAGAAGACCGCCGTCGCCCGCGGCGGACACAACCCCGTCCTCGCCCCCTGGGCCGTCGACCTCGCCCGCGCCCTCGCCGTCCAGGACCCCGCCCGCGCCCGGACCCTCGCGGCCGAAGCCCGCCGCCAGGCCGAGCGGTTCGGCACCGACACCGCCATCGGTGAGGCCCTGCGCTGCGCCGCCGCGCTGGCCACCGGCGAGGAAGCGGTACGTCTCGCGCGCAAGGCGGTCGCCTATCTGGAGGCGTCCCCCTGCCAGTACGAGCACGCGGCCGCCCTCGTGGAGTACGGCATCGCGGCGGGCTCGACGGCCGACCTCGGCCGGGGCCTGGAACTGGCCCGCTCCTGCGGTGCGGACGGCCTGGTGGCCCGCGCCGAACAGGCACGGCGCGCGGGTACGGAGTGACGGGCTACCCCGTACTCCCCAGGATCTCCGTGAGGTCGTACCGCACCGGCTCCTCCAGCTGGGCGTAGGTGCAGCTCTCCGGGGTACGGTCCGGGCGCCAGCGGCGGAAACGCGCCGTGTGCCGGAAGCGGGCGCCGTTCTCCATGTGGTCGTACGCCACCTCCGCGACCCGCTCCGGGCGCAGCGGCACCCAGGACAGGTCCTTCTTGCCGGACCAGCGGCTCGGCGCCCCCGGCAGCCGAGCCTCCTCGTGCGCCGACTCCTCCGCCCAGCGCGCCCACGGATGCCCGCTCACGTCCGTCATACGCAGCGGCGCCAGCTCCTCGATCAGCTCCGCGCGCCGCTTCATGGTGAACGCGGCCGCCACGCCCACGTGCTGGAGGACGCCGTGGTCGTCGTAGAGGCCCAGCAGCAGCGAGCCCACCACCGGGCCGCTCTTGTGCAGCCGGTAGCCCGCCACCACCACGTCCGCCGTCCGCTCGTGCTTGATCTTGAACATGGCCCGCTCGTCCGGGAGATACGGCAGCGCGAGCGGCTTGGCCACGATCCCGTCCAGGCCCGCGCCCTCGTACCGCTCGAACCACTCCCGGGCGACCTCGATGTCGGTCGTCGCCGGGGCCAGATGCACCGGCGGTGTCACCCCGTCCAGTGCCCGGTCGAGCAGGGCCCGCCGGTCGGAGAGCGGCACGTCGAGCAGGGCGTGGTCGTCCAGGGCCAGCAGGTCGAAGGCGACGAAGGAGGCGGGCGTCCGCTCGGCCAGCGTCCGCACCCGCGACTCGGCCGGATGGATGCGCTCGGTCAGCGCGTCGAAGTCCAGGCGCCCCTCCCGCGCGATCACGATCTCCCCGTCCAGCACGCACCGCTGCGGAATCCGCTCCTTCAGCGCCGCCACCAGTTCGGGGAAATACCTGGTCAGCGTCTTGCCGGTGCGGCTGCCCAGCTCGACCTCGTCCCCGTCGCGGAACACGATCGCCCGGAAGCCGTCCCACTTCGCCTCGTAGTGCATGCCCGGCGGGATCTTGGCCACCGACTTGGCGAGCATCGGCTTCACGGGCGGCATCACCGGCAGATCCATGGCTCCGATTCTGCGCGCACCCCACCGAACGCGCCCGGTGTGCGCGGTGTGCGGGGGACGCCTACGGTGGCCGCATGGGCGATGCGGTGGAACTGGAGGTGGCCGGCCGGACCGTACGGCTGACCCACCCGGAGAAGGTCTTCTTCCCGGAGCGCGGATTCACCAAGCTGGACGTCGCCCAGTACTACGCCTCCGTCGGCCCCGGCATCCTGCGCGCCCTGCGCGACCGCCCCACCACCCTGGAGCGCTACCCGGACGGCCTCGACGGCGAGTGGTTCTACCAGAAACGCGCGCCCAAGAACATGCCCGACTGGATCCCCACCGCCCACATCACCTTCCCCAGCGGGCGCAGCGCCGACGAGATGTGCCCCACCGAGGAGGCCGCGGCGGTGTGGGCCGCGCAGTACGGCACGCTCACCTTCCACCCCTGGCCCGTGCGCCGCGACGACGTCGACCTCCCCGACGAACTGCGCATCGACCTCGACCCGCAGCCCGGCACCGACTACGCGGACGCGGTGCGCGCCGCCTTCGAACTCCGCGCCGTACTGGAGGAGTTCGGGGGACTGCGAGGCTTCCCCAAGACCTCCGGCGGCCGGGGACTGCACGTCTTCGTGCCCATCGAACCGCGCTGGACCTTCACCCAGGTCCGCCGCGCCGCCATCGCGGTCGGCCGTGAACTCGCCCGCCGGATGCCGGACCAGGTGACGGTGAAGTGGTGGAAGGAGGAGCGCGGCGAGCGCATCTTCGTCGACTACAACCAGACCGCCCGCGACCGCACCATCGCCTCCGCCTACTCCGTGCGCCCCCGCCCCGAGGCCACCGTCTCCGCACCGCTGCGCTGGGACGAGGTGGCCGACGCCCGGCCGCGCGACTTCGACCTGGCCACCATGCCGGTGCGGTTCGCGGAGATCGGGGACGTGCACGCCGACATGGACGACCACGCGTACTCCCTGGACGCCCTCCTGGAGCTGGCCCGCAAGGACGAGAACGACCACGGGCTGGGCGATCTGCCGTACCCGCCGGAGTATCCGAAGATGCCCGGCGAGCCCAAGCGGGTCCAGCCGAGCCGCGCCCGCAAGGACCAGGCCTCTTCCTGACGATCGCCCCCGGTGCCGGTGGCCGCCGCGCGGCTATCCTGGGCGGCAGCCGCCCGATGAGGAGCACCGAGTGACCGAGGCAGTGTCGCGCCCCACGCTGGAGGCCGTCGCCGAGCGGGCCGGGGTGTCACGGGCCACCGTCTCCCGCGTCGTCAACGGCGGCGACGGAGTGCGCGCCCCGCTCGTCGCCCGGGTCCGGGAAGCCGTCGAGGAACTGGGCTACGTCCCCAACCGCGCCGCCCGCAGCCTCGTCACCCGACGGCACGACGCCGTCGCCGTCGTCATCGCCGAACCCGGCACCCGCGTCTTCGCCGACCCCTTCTTCGCCGCCCAACTGCGCGGGATCAGCAAGGAGTTGACGGCCCACGACAACCAACTGGTGCTCCTGCTCACCGAGGGCCGGGACGACCACGCGCGCGTGGCCCGCTATCTGGCAGGCGGTCACGTGGACGGCGCGCTGGTCTTCTCCCTCCACCTGGACGACCCGCTGCCCGGCCTCATCCACGACGCGGGCGTCCCCACCGTCTTCGGCGGGCGCCCCGACTGGAGCGACGGCCGGGGCGGCCCGGTGTACGTCGACAGCGACAACCGGGGCGGCGCCCGCGCGGCCGTACGCCATCTCGTCGCCCTCGGTCGCACCCGGATCGCCCACATCACCGGTCCCCTGGACCAGACCTCGGCGGTGGACCGCCTGGACGGCTACCGCGACGTCATGGGCACCGACGCCCCGGACCTCGTCGCCCACAGCGACTTCACCCCCTCCGGCGGCGAGCACGCCATGCGCGAACTCCTCGACCGCCGTCCGGACGTCGACGCCGTCTTCGCCGCCAACGACCTCACCGCCCTCGGCGCCCTCCGCGCCCTGCGCGAACACGGCCGCCGCGTCCCCGAGGACATCGCCCTGATCGGCTTCGACGACATGGCCCCCGTCGCCGAACAGACCGACCCGCCCCTGACCACCGTCCGCCAGGACATCGAGGAAATGGGCCGCCTGATGGCCCGCCTGCTCCTGCGCGGGCGCGCGGCACCCGACGACGCCCCGCCCTCGGTCGTCCTGCCGACGACACTGGTCCACCGGGCGACGGCGTAGCAGACCTGGCTCAGCCCTGAGGCCGCTCGCCCCTGATCACCGCGAAGCGGGCGCCGTACGGGTCCGTGAGCCGTGCCATGCGGCCCACGCCCGCGACCGTGACCGGAGGCAGCAGGACCGTGCCTCCGCCCTTCCGTGCCTGGTCGGCCACCGCGTCGGGGTCCGTCGCCGCGAAGTACGGCAGCCAGTACGCGCCCGCGCCCGCGTCCGCGGGGTCGTCGGCCGAGCGGACGACTCCGCCGAACATCGCGTCCTCCCCGGCGCCGGGCGGGCTGACGCAGGTGTACATGCCGTCGGGGAAGGCGGTGGCGGAGGTCTCCAGGCCGAGCACCCGGTGGTAGAAGGCGGCGCCCGCCGCCACGTCCGGGGTGTGCAGCTCGACCCAGCACAGCGCGCCCGGCTCGCTCGCCGCGTCCAGGCCCTCGACCTCGCCGGGCTGCCAGACGCGGAACACGGCCCCGGCGGAGTCGGCGAGGCCCGCCATCCGCCCGAGGCCCATGACGTCGCCGGGCGCGAACAGGACGCTGCCGTGCGCCCGTTCGGCCGTCTCCGCGGTGTCCTCGGCGTCCTCGGTCCGGAAGTACACCGTCCAGCCCGGCAGCTCACGCCCCGCACCGGTCGGCAGCGCACCGGCGACCGTCCTGCCGTCCAGCTGGAAGAAGCCGTACCCGCCCGCGTCCGGGCCCAGCGGGCGGAAGCGCCAGCCGAAGAGGGCGCCGTAGAAGGCGAGCGCGCCGTCGAGGTCCGGGGCGGCGAGGTCGATCCAGTTCGGCGCGCCCTCCAGGGCACGGGTGCTGAGCATGGCCTGCCCTCCTCGCGGGGCCCGGGGACGCGTGGCACTGCCGAGTCTGGCACCGCGCACCGGCACGCGCCGCCGGAGCGCGTCCGCGCGCGCCGCCGTGCCAGGAGACCACCGGCGGGGGAGCATGGGGCGGGCGCCGGTCTCGGACGGCGTGTTGAACCCGCGTTGATGGAACGTTTTTCGCGGCCCGGCACGATCCGTTCCATGCACACCGAGACGATCACCCCGGCCGACACCGACTGGCAGAACCAGGCCCTGTGCGCGCAGACCGGGTCCGAGTTCTTCTTCCCCGAGCCCGGCAGCTCCGTCCGCGAGGCGAAGCGGATCTGCGGCATGTGCGCGATCCGCTCCGCCTGCCTGCGGTACGCGCTCACCCACGACGAGCGCTTCGGCGTGTGGGGCGGGCTGTCGGAGAAGGAACGCATGGCACTGCGGCGCGCCTCCCGCTGAACCGGGGAGGCGCGCCGCAGGCAGATCGTCGGTTCCGTTCGGGCTCAGCCCGCCGCGCGCGCCGCCATCCGCGCCTTGCGGGCCGCGAGACGCTCGTCGAAGATCGTCGCCTGGGCGTCCAGACCGCCCATGTACAGGCCGAGTTCCTCCTGCGCCGCGCTGCCCTCGGGGCCGAGGCCGTCGATCTCCATGACCTTCAGGAAGCGCAGCACCGGCTGCAGCACGTCGTCGTGGTGGATGCGCAGGTTGTAGACCTCGCCGATGGCCATCTGCGCGGCGGCCCGCTCAAAGCCGGGGATGCCGTGACCGGGCATGCGGAAGTTGACGACGACGTCGCGCACGGCCTGCATGGTGAGGTCGGGGGCCAGCTCGAAGGCTGACTTCAGCAGGTTCCGGTAGAAGACCATGTGCAGGTTCTCGTCGGTGGCGATGCGCGCCAGCATCCGGTCGCAGACCGGGTCGCCCGACTGGTGCCCGGTGTTGCGGTGCGAGATCCGGGTGGCCAGCTCCTGGAAGGCGACGTACGCGATCGAGTGCAGCATCGAGTGCCGGTTGTCCGACTCGAAGCCCTCGCTCATGTGCGACATGCGGAACCGCTCCAGCTCGTCCGGGTCGACCGCGCGCGAGGCGAGCAGATAGTCGCGCATGACGATGCCGTGCCGGCCCTCCTCGGCGGTCCAGCGGTGCACCCACGTGCCCCACGCGCCGTCGCGGCCGAAGAGCGAGGCGATCTCGTGGTGGTAGCTCGGGAGGTTGTCCTCGGTCAGCAGGTTCACGACCAGCGCGATGCGGCCGACATCGGTGACCTTCGACTGCCCCTTGTCCCACGCCTCGCCGTCCTCGAACAGGCCGGGGAAGTTGCGGCCGTCGCTCCAGGGCACGTACTCGTGCGGCATCCAGTCCTTGGCGACCTTCAGATGCCGGTTCAGCTCCGTCTCCACCACCTCCTCCAGCGCGAACAGCAGCCGGGCGTCGGTCCATACGGACGGGCTGCCGAGGTGAGGGGAAGTGATCGTCACGGGAACTCCAGGAAATGCCGAGCGGGGAGCACAAATGAAGTGAAAGGGGGCGGCAGGCCGATGACGGGCCGACGCCGTGAACCTACGAGATCGTAGGCTACGTCTCCGTAGGTTACGAACCCGTAGGTTAAGGGTGGCGTAAGGACGGCTGCGCAGCAGGTGGGAGGGCGTTTCGCAGTCGTGGCAACACGTACGCCGAATGGCCCCGGAACCGCCGATTCCGGGGCCATTGGGGTGAGCTTGTCACTCGATCGGGCCTGACTCGACCTCCTCCCGGCTCGTCTCGCGCAGTACGCCGTCCGCCATGAGCAGCCAGCGGGTGATCCCCACCGAGTCCAGGAACGGCAGATCGTGGCTCGCGACCAGCAGCGCGCCCTCGTACGACTCCAGGGCCGAGGTCAGCTGCCGGACGCTCGCCATGTCCAGGTTGTTGGTCGGCTCGTCCAGGAGCAGCAGCTGGGGCGCGGGCTCGGCGAGCATCAGCGCGGCCAGCGCCGCCCGGAAGCGCTCGCCGCCGGAGAGCGTGCCCGCGAGCTGGTCGGCCCGCGCGCCCCGGAACAGGAAGCGGGCGAGCCGGGCCCGGACCCGGTTCGCGGTGGCGTCCGGCGCGAACCGGGCCACGTTCTGCGCGACCGTCGCCGTGTCGTCCAGCACGTCAAGCCGCTGCGGCAGGAAGCGGAGCGGGACGTGCGCCCGCGCCTCGCCCGCCACCGGCGCCAGCTCCCCGGCGACGGTCCGCAGCAGGGTCGTCTTGCCCGAGCCGTTGCGCCCGACGAGCGCGATCCGCTCCGGGCCGCGCAGATCGAGGATGCCCTCGACGCGCGCCCCGAAGGCCGTCTCCAGCTTCTCCAGGGTGAGCACCTGGCGGCCGGGCGGCACGGCGGTGTACGGCAGGTCGACGCGGATCTCGTCGTCGTCCCGTACCGCCTCCACCGCCTCGTCCAGCCGGTCGCGCGCCTCGGCGAGCCGCTCCTCGTGCAGGATGCGGTGCTTGCCCGCCGACTCCTGGGCGGCGCGTTTGCGGGCGCCCATCACGATCTTCGGCTCGCGCTTGGAGTCGTACATCTTCTGCCCGTACCGCTTGCGGCGGGCCAACTTGGTCTGGGCGTCGGACAGTTCGCGCCTCTGCTTGCGCACGTCGGCCTCAGCGGCGCGCACCGTGCGTTCGGCCGCCTCCTGCTCGACGGCCAATGCCTCCTCGTAGTCTGTGTAGTTGCCGCCGTACCAGGTGACCGTGCCGGAGCGCAGGTCCGCGATCCGGTCGACCAGGTCGAGGAGTTCACGGTCGTGGCTGACGACGACGAGGACGCCGGTCCAGGCGGCGACGGCCGCGTAGAGGCGTCCGCGGGCGTACAGATCGAGGTTGTTGGTGGGCTCGTCCAGGAGCAGGACGTCCGGGCGGCGCAGCAGAAGCGCGGCCAGCCGCAGCAACACGGCCTCGCCGCCGGAGAGTTCGCCTGCCGTGCGGTCCAGATCGAGGTGGCCGAGGCCGAGTTCGCCGAGGGTGGCCAGGGCGCGCTCCTCGACGTCCCAGTCGTCGCCGAGGGCCTCGAAGTGCTCCTCGGCGGCGTCGCCCGCCTCGATGGCGTGCAGGGCGGCCCGCCGGGCGGCGATGCCCAGGGCCTCGTCCACGCGCAGGGCGGTGTCGAGCGTGACGTGCTGTGGGAGGTAGCCGATCTCGCCGGCCGCCTTCACGGTGCCGTCGGCTGGGGTGAGTTCACCGGCGATCAGCTTCAACAGGGTTGATTTTCCTGACCCGTTGGTGCCGACGAGGCCGGTTCGGCCGGGGCCGAAGGCGATGTCGAGGCCGTCCAGGACGGTGGTGCCGTCGGGCCAGGCGAAGGAGAGGGAGGTGCAGATGAGTGACGCGGGTGCGGATGACATGGAGCCTCGCGGAATGCCGGTGCGGTCGGTGGGCGCGTGTCGAGACACCGCGAGGCGGAAACCGGAGACCGGGGACCAGGGGAGGCGGGAGAAAGGGCCTGTGTCTGGAGGACGGCTCGGACGCCGAGGTCGTACGCCACGGACACCCCAGGGGGTGTGAACGCGGGGTC
Organism: Streptomyces sp. SID4985; assembly: GCF_009863025.1. Classification (GTDB taxonomy): domain Bacteria; phylum Actinomycetota; class Actinomycetes; order Streptomycetales; family Streptomycetaceae; genus Streptomyces. Next base: position 38,079 of record NZ_WWIR01000404.1, read on the forward strand.
TCAGAACCTCAGACGAGCAACGTCCTACTCCGATCGACGACAACAGAACCGCTGTACACCGTAGGAGCGGCCGGGAGGACTGTCAAAGGATTTACCGGCGCCCCGAGCGCACGGCACCGGCGCCCCTGGGATCAGCAGGCGTGGTGCTCAGCAGGCGCGCTGCTCAGCAGGCGTCCCGCATCAGCTCGGCCAGACCGTCGTCCAGGTCCAGCTGGAGGTGCTCCAGACCCACGGGCACCAGCTCGGCGGTGGCCGCGAGGAAACGCCGTACGTCGCCGGAGCGCAGATGCACCACCGCCATGCCCTCGGGGGCGTGGAACTCCAGCACGGTCCGGTCGTATCCGTAGGGGCGGACCCGGACGTCTCCCTGACCCTCCGCGCCGGTCAGCCCGGCGGAGAGCAGTTCACGGGAGAAGGTCCAGCAGATCTCCACGCCCGCGAGGGTGGCCGGGGCAGGGAAGGTCATGCGGACGGCGAAGGGGTCCTGCCGGTCGTAGTGCAGCGTGACGGGAATGGTCGGCATGCGCGGGGCGGCCGCGACCAGCCGCGCCTCCGCTATCTGCTCGATGGTGGACAACACCTTGCTCCCTCGTGACGGCCGGACGTCCTCGGGGCGTCCGGCGACCTGATACCCGGAGAGACGACGGAAGCGGCCGTTCCGTGCACATGGAGGGAACGTGACGTCGGTCACCGTAAGGGTGCATCCGGTGGGCCCGCGCGAACTGGGTACCCGAGCGGTGTCCCCCTAAGGGCGGGGCGGTGTCCCCCTAAGGGTGGGGATGTGTGGATGACGACGACGGCACGACGACGGGAGTGACCATGCCTGCCGGTTCCAGCCCCAAGCGCGAGCGCCAGTACGAGCACATCAAGGAGAGCGAGCTGGAGCGGGGCGCGAGCACCGACCGGGCCGAGGAGATCGCCGCACGCACGGTCAACAAGGAGCGCGCCCGCACCGGCGAGTCCAAGAGCGCGAGCCGCAGCTCGACCGAGGACATGTCCTCCGGCGAGCGCGGCGGCAAGCGGTCGGGCAGGGGCTCCGGCGGCCCGACCTACGACCAGCTCTACAACGAGGCCAGGCAGCGCGACATCCACGGCCGCTCCGACATGAACAAGGAGCAGCTGCGGCAGGCCCTGGACGAGAAGAAGAGCTGAGGATCAGCCCAGCGTTTCCCGGTACCGCTCCAGCCCGGGCGCCGTCTTCGTCGCGGTGAACTCGGTGACGCGGTACTCGCACACCCCGGCGGTGACGAACGGATCGCCCGCCACGACCTCCTCGACGACCGCCCGGTCCGCACCGACGGCCAGGATGATCCCGCCGTCCCGCGGGTTCTTCCGCCCGGAGGCGAGGAAGATCCCCTGGTCGTACTGCTCGTCCAGCCAGCTCACATGCGCGGCGAGAGCGGCGTCGACGGCGTCGAGCGGGGCGGTGTAGGTCAATTCGAGCACGAACATGATCGCGAGCGTACCGCCTGGCGCCGTAGGGTCGGCTGCGTTATGACGACCATCGCATCGGTGCCCGAGGACTGGCCCACCACGGAGACGGAGGCCCGCGCGGTCCAGGACGTGCTGCGCGACCGGGTGATCCTTTCCGAACCCGGCCCGCCGCCGGGCACGGGCCACGTGACGGGCCTGGACGTCGCCTACGACGACGCACGCGACCTGGTGGCAGCGGCGGCCGTAGTCCTGGACGCGGCCACGCTGGAGACGGTCGCGGAGTCCACGGCCGTCGGCCGCGTCTCCTTCCCCTACGTCCCCGGCCTCCTCGCCTTCCGCGAGATCCCGACCCTCCTGACCGCCCTCTCGGCCCTCCCCTGCCCACCCGGCCTCCTGATCTGCGACGGCTACGGCCTCGCCCACCCCCGCCGCTTCGGCCTCGCCTGCCACCTCGGCGTCCTGACCGGCCTCCCCGCGATAGGCGTGGCGAAGAACCCCTTCGCCTTCACCCACCCCGATCCCGCCGCCCCGCGCGGCAGCACGGCACCCCTCCTGGACGGCACGGAGGAGGTCGGGCAGGCCCTCCGCACCCGCGAGGCCGTCAAACCGGTCTACGTCTCGGCGGGCCACCGCGTCACTCTCCCCACCGCCGTCGCCCACACCCTGGCGCTGACCCCGAAGTACCGGCTCCCGGAGACGACCCGCAGGGCGGACGCGTTGTGCCGGCGGGCGTTGCGGGAGGCGGTGGGCTCCGCCGGATGACACCGGGACCTCCCCGGCCTCACCCTGTCGGGGCCCAGTCGGCGTTCGCGCCGCAGACCACCAGGCAGGGCCGCTCTCCGGGAACCCGGCCGGCGAGCCAGGCCGCGAACGGGATCGCCGCGGCCGGTTCTGCGGCGATCCGGCACTCCTCCCACAGCAGGTCGCGGGCGGCAAGGATCTCCTCGTCGCTGACCAGCACCGACGCCACGTCGTGGGCGGCCAGGACAGCGTAGGGGAGGGCTCCGGCCCGGCTCGCGCCGGTCGCGGAGGCGGCGACGGAGTCCACCGCCGAGTCCGTCGGACCGCCCGCCGCGAGCGCGTCGTGCAGACAGCGGCAGTGCTCCGGCTCGACGGCGACGACACGGCGTCCGCCGGAGGTGGCGCGGGGCGTGCCGGGCGCGCACTCGGGCTTGCCGAGGGCGAGGGCCGTACCGGCCGCCAGTCCTCCTCCGCCGACCGCCACCACGACGGAGTCGACGTCCGGGGCGTCGGCCAGGATCTCGGCCGCCACCGTGCCCTGACCGGCGGCGACGGCCGGATCGTCGTAGGGATGCACGAACCGGTGCCGCGGCCGCGCCGCGACCTCCTCCGCCGCCGAGGCGGCCTCGGCGAAGGTGGCGCCGTGCCGGACCAGCCGTACGCCGGTGGCCTCGATGCGACGGGCCTTCGCCTCCGGAACCGTCCGGGGCACGTAGACCGTCGCGGACATCCCGAGCAGGGAGGCCGCCGTCGCGACCGCCAACCCGTGGTTGCCGCCCGACGCGGCCACCACGTGGTCGTCCGAGGGCCCGGAGAGCATCGCGTTGAGCGCGCCGCGCAGCTTGAACGAGCCGCTGCGCTGGAGGTACTCCAGCTTCAGCAGGACGCGACGGCCGCCGGTCTCCACGTCGAGCAGGGGAGTACGGCGGATGTAGGGGCGGATGCGGTCGGCGGCGGCGTGTACGTCGGAGACGGAGGGTACGGGGGCCGGGCCCAGGGTGGGGGTCTTCATACGGTCCATCCTTCGCGGGCCGCTCCCGTTAGCACAAGCGGCGATCGGTAAGCCGCCGTTAGTACTGCTTACGATGGCCCCATGGTGCGAGAGCTGGACGTGAACCGTCTGCGGGTCCTGGTCGAGGTGGCGCACGCCGGTTCCATCGCGGAGGCGGCGCGCACGCTGGCCTTCACGCCGTCGGCGCTGTCCCAGCAGATCGCCAAGCTGGAGACGGAGCTGGGCGCCCGACTCCTGGAGCGCCGCCCGGGCGGTGTCGTCCCGACGCCGGTCGGCGCGGTCCTGGTCGAGCACGGCGAACGGGTGATCGGCGAGCTGCGCCAGGCCCGCACCGCCGTCGACGCCGCGCTCGGCGTCCAGCCGCGGCACCTCGCGCTCGGCTCCTTCGCCACCGCCGCCCAGGCGCTGGTCCCGAGGGCGCTGGCGGAACTCAAGAGCCGTTACCCGAAAGCCGAGTTGTCCCTCGTGGACATCGAACCGCCGGACGGCTACGGCCTGGTGACCTCGGGCGACCTCGACGTACTGATCACCCATCGCTATCCCGGCCTGCCGCAGGTCCCTCACCCGGGCCTGGAACGGCGCCCCTTGCTCGCGGACCCACTACGACTCGTACTGCCCTCAAGCCACCAACTCGCCCGGGACACAAGACGCGAGGGGATCACCCTCGACCGCCTCACGGACGAGACCTGGATCTCCGGCGCCCCGGGCATCCCCAACCGGGTCTGCCTGCAACACCTTGCCCACCAGGCGCAGTTCGAGCCCCGCGTGGCCTACGAGTCCGCCGACTATCACGTCATCCTGGCCCTGGTGGGCGCCGGTCTCGGTATCGCCCTCGTCCCCGCAAGCGTGCTCGCCGGTGCGGACCTGAGCCGGGTCGCGGTGCGTGAGCTGCGCGGGCTCACCCCGGCGCGCGAGATCGCCGTCGTCCACCGTCGACGCCCGACCGTACTGGTCCGGGAGCTGACGGAATACCTGCGTACGGCGGCCGATGCCGTGCGCGGAGACGGACGCCCGTAGTCCTGGGCTTGGGGGACTCGCCCGACCTTGACCGGCCACTGACATACGACTCATCGTTCCAAGAGACGGTCGAGTCAGTGGTCGAGCCGGGGAGAGTGGACATGGACCGCAGGAGTTTTCTCGCCACCACACCCTTCCTGGCGGCAGCCAGCGTCGGGCCGTCGCGCGACTGGCTGTTGAACATGCTCGACCGGGATGAGCCCGAGCCCGGCCCTCGCGTCAGGCTGGAGGACGTGATGAAGGTCCGGAACATGTTCGGGACTTTCCAGGAAATGGACGTGATGCAAGGTGGCGGCTCAGGTCGCCTGGTGCTCACGGAGTACATGAATCAGCACGTCTATCCACTCCTGCGGCGTACTCACTCGGGCGTCGTACGCAGGGCGTTGTGTGGTGCGGCTGCTGAACAGACTTACCTGCTCGGATGGATGACCTTCGACAACGGCGAACACCACATCGCACAGCGCTACTTGATTCAGGCGCTCCGACTCGCGGAAGAGTCAGGGGACGTGGCGCTCGGAGCGCACGTTCTCGCAGGAATGGCCGACCAAGCGACCCTGCTCGGCAACCCTGTGGAGGGGCGAAGGCTGACAGAGGCCGGGAGGCAAAGACTACGAGAGACGCAGTCACCCGCCTGTCTCGCGGACCTTTGGGCTCTGGAGGCCCGTGCGCTTGCCGCGCTCGGGGATGAGCCGGGGACTGCGTGGGCCGTGCTGCATTCGGAAGCAGCGTTCGCCCGCGTGGTGCGGGAGGACGAGCCGGAGTGGGCGAAGTTCATCGACGGGGCCTATCTGCACGGCGAGCACGCCAACGCGTTCCGCGATCTTCAGCAGCCCAGGCACAGCGCGGAGCACGCACGACGGTCCATCGACTATGCCCGCGCCCAGAACCGAGCGCGACGGGGAGCAATGTCCCACGCAGCCCTCGCCGTGTCGCACCTCCAGCGCGGCGACCTCGAAGCCGCACACGCGACGGGCGTCCGCACGCTCGAACTCGCAAGGCGCGTGAAGTCCTCACGAAGCGTCGAAGCGGTTCAGGACGTACAGCGGCGCATGATCCCCTTCGGAGGGCACGCCCTCGTCGCCGACTTCAACGAGCGTGCCCGACAACTTGTAGCCGCCGCGTAGTGGAGGGGCCGGTCCGGGAGCTGAGGGCCGCTGTCCTACCGCTCAGCCACCACCCGAAACCCGATCCCCGCCCCCCGCAACCGCTCCGTCAGCGCGTCCCCCATCGCCGTCACCGTAGTCACCTGCCCGGACACCGGGGGATTGTCGTCGAAGGCCAGCGACAGGGCCGCCTCCGCGAACATCTTCGCCGTCTCGTCGTAGCCGGGGTCGCCGCCCGTGACCTCGGTGTAGACGCGGTGGCCGTCGCCCTCGCCGATGAAGCGGACGCGGAACCAGCTGCGGGCGCGGCGTTCGGGGGTGGGGCCGTCGCCGGGGCGGAGGCGGGAGGAGAGCCAGTGGCGGACGGGCGGGAGCTGGGCGGCACCGGCGAGGGCGCCGGTGGCGGCGATGGCGCCCGCGGCGACGGGCAGGTGGCGTACGGCGGCGTAGTGGCGGTAGCGGAAGTCGGGGCCGTAGCGGTCGAGGGAGCGGGCGGAGCGGCGGACGATCTGGGGGTCGATGGTGGGGAGGGGGAGCGCCCAGGCGCCGATCTCCCCGGCGTAGCGGGGGGCGCCCAGCGGGGTCGTCACCCGGCGGGCGAGCAGGCGGGGTTCGTGGCGGGCGCGGTCGCGGGCGGCGGCCAGCATCCTGCCGCCGCGGGCGAACTGGCCCAGCACGGAGGCCAGGGTGCCGCCGGAGAAGGACGCGTCCGCGGTCACGAAGCCGTCCACGGTGAGCGGCACGCCCTCGGGCAGTTGCCGGACCGTGAAGTAGGCGCCCAGGTCGTGCGGCACCGAGTCGAAGCCGCACGCGTGCACCAGACGGGCGCCGGTCTCGCGTGCGCGGGCGTCGTGCCGTACGTACACCAGGTCCACGAACTCCGGCTCGCCGGTGAGGTCGAGATAGTCGGTGCCCGCCTCCGCGCAGGCGGCGACGAGGTCCTCGCCGTAGGTGACGTACGGGCCGACCGTCGTCGCCACCACGCGCGCGTGCTCGGCGAGGGAGCGGAGGGTGGCCGGTTCGCGTACGTCCGCCCGCAGCACCCCTACGCCCTCGCCGCCCGGCAGCTCCGCGCGCAGCCGCTCCAGGCGGGACTCGTCGCGGCCCGCCACGGCCCAGCGCAGTCCGGCGGGGGCGTGCGCGGCGAGGTAGTGCGCGGTCAGGGTGCCGACGAAGCCGGTGGCTCCGAAGAGCACGATGTCGTAGGGACGGTCCGTGTCGTGGGGACGGTCCGTTGTCTTCAGCCTGCTCATGACACCCCTGTCGATGACATTCCTGCCCGTGCCACCCCTTGGTGGTACAGCCCGCGCCGCGCCGGTCGGCCGAGGCTAGCGTGAGCGGTACGGACCACGACCGGCGGGCCGGAGGCGGCGGCGCGGGCGCCCGGGAATACCCGGAAGAAGCGGGCGAAGCCCGTCGGGCACTCGGCTAAGCGCTCGCTCGTTCAGGTCTTGTGCCCGGTGGCACGTCTTCCTAGCATCACCGGTGTTACATCGGTTGTGTCACACACGCTTGGGGGCTGACGGCATGACGACGGCAACGACGCCGGGGCAGGGCCCGCTCAGCGGTGTGCGCGTGGTGGAGCTGGCCGGTATCGGCCCCGGCCCCTTCGCCGCGATGCTGCTCGCCGACCTCGGCGCGGACGTGGTCCGGGTGGACCGGCCGGGCGGCGCGGGCCTCGGCGTCGACCCGGCGTATGACGTGACCAACCGCAACAAGCGCTCCGTCGTCCTCGACCTCAAGGCCCCCGAGGGCCCCGCGCGCGTGCTCGACCTCGCCGAGCGCGCCGACGTCCTGATCGAGGGGTACCGCCCCGGCGTCGCCGAGCGCCTCGGTGTCGGCCCCGCCGACTGCCACGCCCGCAACCCCCGGCTGATCTACGGCCGTATGACCGGCTGGGGCCAGGACGGCCCGCTCGCCCAGCGCGCGGGCCACGACGCGGCGTACATCGCGCTCACCGGCACCCTCGGCATGATCGGCCGCCCCGGCGAGCCCCCGGCCCTGCCCGCCAACCTCCTCGGGGACTACGCGGGTGGCGCGCTCTACCTCGTCGTCGGCGTCCTCGCCGCCCTCCACCACGCGCGCGGGAGCGGCACCGGGCAGGTCGTGGACGCCGCGATCGTGGACGGCACCGCCCATCTCTCCGCCATGATCCACGGGATGCTCGCGGCGGGCGCCTGGCAGGACCGCCGCGCCGCCAACCTGCTGGACGGCGGCTGCCCGTACTACGGCACGTACGAGACCGCCGAAGGCCGGTACATGGCGGTGGGCGCCCTGGAGGCCCGGTTCTACGGCGAGTTCCTGCGCCTGCTGGACCTGGACGGGCTCGCCGACGCCCACCACGACCTCACCCGCTGGCCCGAGCTGCGCGAGCGGATCGCGGCCCGCTTCAAGTCCCGTACGCGTGAGGAGTGGACGGCCGTCTTCGCGGACTCCGACGCCTGCGTGGCCCCCGTGCTCTCCCTGACCGAGGCCCCGCACCACCCCCACCTCGCCGCGCGCGGCACCTTCACCGACCACGCGGGGCTCACCCAGCCCGCCCCCGCGCCCCGTTTCTCCGCCACTCCCACCGCCGTCCGCACGGGGCCCGCGCTGCCGGGCAGCGGAACGTCCGAAGTGGCCCGGGAGTGGGGGATTCCCACACTCGACGACGACCGCCTCGCAGGCGCCGACTGACAGCGGCGACCCCCGCGACACCCCCGCCCGGCCACCGGCCCACCCTCCCGAAAGGCACCCCAGTGAGCAGCGAAGCGTACGTGTACGACGCGATCCGCACCCCGCGCGGCCGCGGCAAGGCGAACGGCGCCCTGCACGGCACCAAGCCCGTCGACCTCGTCACCGGCCTCATCCATGAACTGCGCGACCGGTACCCGGACCTGGACCCGGCCGCCATCGACGACATCGTGCTCGGCGTCGTCGGCCCGGTCGGCGACCAGGGTTCGGACATCGCCCGTATCGCCGCCGTCGCCGCGGGCCTGCCGGACACCGTGGCGGGCGTCCAGGAGAACCGCTTCTGTGCCTCGGGTCTGGAGGCCGTCAACATGGCCGCCGCCAAGGTCCGCTCCGGCTGGGAGGACCTGGTGCTCGCGGGCGGTGTCGAGTCGATGTCCCGGGTGCCGATGGCCTCGGACGGCGGCGCCTGGTTCAACGACCCGATGACCAACCTGGCCACCAACTTCGTGCCCCAGGGCATCGGCGCCGACCTCATCGCCACCATCGAGGGATTCTCCCGCCGCGACGTGGACGAGTACGCGGCGCTGTCCCAGGAGCGCGCCGCCACCGCGATCAAGGAGGGCCGCTTCGAGCGCTCCCTCGTCCCGGTCAGGGACCGCGCGGGCCTGACCGTGCTCGACCACGACGAGCACCCCCGCCCCGGCACCACCGCCGACTCCCTCGCGAAGCTCAAGCCGTCCTTCGCGGACATCGGCGAACTCGGCGGCTTCGACGCGGTCGCGCTGCAGAAGTACCACTGGGTGGAGAAGATCGACCACGTCCACCACGCGGGCAACTCCTCCGGCATCGTGGACGGCGCCTCCCTGGTCGCCATCGGCTCGCGCGAGGTGGGCGAGCGGTACGGTCTCACCCCGCGCGCCCGGATCGTCTCCGCCGCCGTCTCCGGCTCCGAGCCCACCATCATGCTCACCGGCCCCGCCCCCGCGACCCGCAAGGCGCTCGCCAAGGCCGGGCTGACCATCGACGACATCGACCTGGTCGAGATCAACGAGGCGTTCGCCGCCGTCGTGCTCCGCTTCGTCAAGGACATGGGCCTGTCCCTGGACAAGGTCAACGTCAACGGCGGCGCCATCGCGCTCGGCCACCCCCTCGGCGCCACCGGCGCGATGATCCTCGGCACCCTCGTGGACGAACTGGAGCGCCAGGACAAGCGGTACGGCCTGGCCACCCTGTGCGTGGGCGGCGGCATGGGCATCGCCACGATCGTCGAGCGGATCTGAACTCCCGGCGGATCAGCGGAATCAGCGAATCAGCGGAATCAGCGGAACCAAGCGACTTCTACGGAGACGACTGTCATGACCGAGAGCACCACCATCCGCTGGGAACAGGACGACACCGGTGTCGTCACCCTCGTCCTCGACGACCCCGGCCAGTCCGCGAACACCATGAACCAGGCGTTCCGCGACTCCCTCGCCGCGGTCACCGACCGCCTGGAGGCCGAGAAGGACTCGATCCGGGGCGTCATCTTCACCTCGGCGAAGAAGACCTTCTTCGCGGGCGGCGACCTGCGCGACCTGATCCGGGTCACCCCCGAGACCGTCCAGGACCTCTTCGACGGCGGCCTCGCCATCAAGCGGAACCTGCGCCGCATCGAGACCCTGGGCATCCCGGTCGTCGCCGCGATCAACGGCGCGGCCCTCGGCGGCGGTTACGAGATCGCCCTCGCCTGCCACCACCGGATCGCGCTCGACGCCCCCGGCTCCCGCATCGGTTGCCCCGAGGTCACCCTCGGCCTGCTGCCCGGCGGTGGTGGCGTGGTCCGTACGGTACGACTGCTCGGCATCACCGACGCGTTGCTGAAGGTGCTGCTCCAGGGCACCCAGTACAACCCACGCCGCGCCCTGGAGAACGGCCTCGTGCACGAGGTGGTGGAGACGCCGGAGGAGCTGACCGCGCGGGCCCGCGCCTTCATCGACGCCCACCCGGAGTCCAGGCAGCCCTGGGACCAGCCCGGTTACCGCATCCCCGGCGGCACCCCGGCCAACCCCAAGTTCGCCGCCAACCTGCCCGCCTTCCCGGCCTCCCTGCGCAAGCAGACCAACGGCGCCCCCTACCCGGCCCCGCGCAACATCCTCGCGGCCGCCGTCGAGGGCGCCCAGGTCGACTTCGAGACCGCGCAGGTCATCGAGGCGCGCTACTTCGCGGAGCTGGCCGCCGGGCAGACCTCCAAGAACATGATCCAGGCGTTCTTCTTCGACCTCCAGGCCGTCAACTCCGGCGCCAACCGCCCGAAGGGCATCGAGCCCCGCACGGTCCGCAAGGTCGCCGTCCTCGGCGCGGGCATGATGGGCGCGGGCATCGCCTACTCGTGCGCGCGGGCCGGGATCGAGGTCGTGCTCAAGGACGTCGCCCTGGAGGCGGCCGTCAAGGGCAAGGGCTACTCCGAGAAGCTGTGCGCCAAGGCCGTCGCCAAGGGCCGTACCAGCCAGGACAAGGCCGACGCCCTGCTGGCCCGCATCACCCCGACCGCCGACGTGGCCGACCTCGCGGGCTGCGACGCGGTGATCGAGGCGGTCTTCGAGGACACCGCGCTCAAGCACAAGGTCTTCCAGGAGATCCAGTCCGTCGTCGAGCCGGACGCGCTGCTCTGCTCCAACACTTCCACGCTCCCCATCACCGCGCTGGCCGAAGGCGTCGAGCGGCAGGGCGACTTCATCGGACTGCACTTCTTCTCGCCGGTCGACAAGATGCCCCTGGTCGAGATCATCAAGGGCGAGCGCACCGGCGACGAGACCCTGGCCCGCGCCTTCGACCTCGTCCGCCAGATCAACAAGACCCCGATCGTCGTCAACGACTCCCGCGGCTTCTTCACCTCCCGGGTGATCGGCCACTTCATCAACGAGGGCGTCGCGATGGTCGGCGAGGGCGTCGAGCCCGCCTCGGTCGAGCAGGCGGCGGCCCAGGCCGGCTACCCCGCCAAGGTCCTCTCCCTCATGGACGAGCTGACCCTCACCCTCCCGCGCAAGATCCGCGCCGAGACCCGCCGTGCCGTCGAGGAGGCGGGCGGCACCTGGACCCCGCACCCGGCCGACGTGGTGGTGGACCGCCTGGTCGACGAGTTCCACCGCCCCGGCCGCAGCGGCGGCGCGGGCTTCTACGACTACGAGGACGGCAAGCGCGCGGGCCTCTGGCCGGGCCTGCGCGAGCACTTCACCAAGCCGGGCTACGAGATCCCCTTCCGCGACATGCAGGAGCGGATGCTCTTCTCGGAGGCCCTCGACACCGTGCGGTTGCTGGAGGAGGGCGTCCTGACGTCCGTCGCCGACGCCAACATCGGCTCGATCCTCGGCATCGGCTTCCCCGGCTGGACGGGCGGTGTCCTCCAGTACATCAACGGGTACGAGGGCGGCCTGCCCGGGTTCGTGGCCCGGGCGCGGGAGTTGGCGGAGCGCTATGGCGACCGCTTTGCGCCGCCCGCGCTGTTGGTGGAGAAGGCGGAGAGGGGCGAGGTGTTCACGGACGGGCGCTGAGTGGGACGGGGGCGCGTTCCGGGAACTCGTTTCCCGGAACGCGCCCCCTCCGTCTACCGGCCGCTCAGGTCCCGGAAGAAGCTCCGAATGTCCTCCACGAGCAGGTCGGGCTCCTCCATCGCGGCGAAGTGGCCTCCGCGGTCGAACTCCGTCCACCGGACGATGTTGTTCGTGCGCTCGGCGATGTGGCGCAGGACGATGAAGTTCTCCCGGGGGAACAACGCCACCGCCGTGGGGGTCTCGGAGGGCTCTGGAGGGGCGCCCCAGTAGTCCGCGTGCGCCCGCTCGTAGTAGAGGCGCGCGGACGAACCGGCCGTGCCGGTCAGCCAGTAGAGCATCACGTTGGTCAGCAGGTGGTCCCGGTCGACCGCGTCCTCGGGACGGTCGCGGGAATCGGTCCACTCCTTGAACTTCTCGGCGATCCAGGCCAGTTGGCCGACCGGGGAGTCGGTCAGGGCGTAGGCGAGCGTCTGCGGGCGGGTGGACTGGATGTCGGCGTAGCCCTGCCGGTCGCGGTTCCACGCCCGTGTCCTCTCCCAGGACGCCCGGGTGCGCTCGCGCTCGGCGGGGCTGAGCGGCGCGAGTTCCTCCTCGGTCGGCTCGGCGGTCGCGGCGGCCCCGGGGACCAGGTTCAGATGCACGCCGAGCACCTCCCCGGGGCGGATGCGGCCCAACTCCCGTGAGACGGCCGCCCCCCAGTCCCCGCCCTGCACCCCGTACCGCTCGTACCCCAGCCGCCGCATCAGCTCCCCGAACGCGGCCGCCACCCGCCGGTACTCCCAGCCGGTCTCCCGCGTCGGCCCGGAGAACCCGAACCCCGGAATGCTCGGCAGCACCAGATGAAACGCGTCGGCCCGGTCACCGCCGTACCGCACGGGATCCGTGAGCGGCCCGACAACCTTCTCGAACTCCACGACGGACCCCGGCCAGCCATGCGTGATCATCAGCGGCGTGGCATCCGGCTCGGGGGACCGGATGTGCGCGAAGTGGATGTCCGCGCCGTCGACGGTGGTCATGAACTGCGGCCACGCGTTGAGCCGTTCCTCGGCGGCGCGCCAGTCGTACGTGTGCCGCCAGTACCCGGCGAGCTCTCTCAGATAGTCCCCGGGCACCCCGTACTCCCACCCCACCCCCGGCAGTTCATCCGGCCACCGGGTCCGGTCGAGCCGCTGCCGCAGGTCGTCGAGGTCCGCTTCGGGGACGGCGACGCGGAAGGGGCGGAGGGAGGCGTGGGGCGAGGTCGTCATGTGGGCGGAGTGTAGGGGGTGCGGGTGCTGCAAGATCAACACATTTGGCGCGCGGTCACCTCCGGGAATGCCCTGATGGCAGGCGGGATGATCGGGCGCATGTGCGTTCTCGTACTGGGCGGAACGTGGTTCCTCGGCAAGGAGATTGCCGCTGGCGCACGGCGACGGGGCTGGGAGGGGTGGCGACGTTCAACCGGGGGCGGTCCGGTCCCGACGCCTCCGACGTGGCGACGGTCCACGTCAATCGGACGCAACCGGCGGACCTTGCGCGCCTCGGGGCGACGGGACCGTGGGACGCCGTGGTGGACACGTCCAGCTCCGAACTGCCGCCCAGTGACGTCCTCTTGGTCGCACACGCGCTGGCCGGCCAGGTCGCCTGGTGGGTGCAACATCTCCACCGTGCCCGCGCTCGCGAGGACGATCAGCTCGACTCCGCCGAATGGGAGGTGACCGGCGGAACACCCCCACGCTCGCGGGGACGACACTTGTTGAGCTGGGGGTTTGTTCGGGGGGTGGGCCGTTTTCGTTTGGTTGTATTGACGTCTTCTTCTCGTATCTTGACTCACTGTCAGCTTCTTGGGGACGGTAGGTCGGTGGCTCCGCCCCATTGCAGGAGCGAAGGGTGAACGGTGGGCGGGATGACGGATGTTGGGGTGTTGTGGGGGAAGTCGGCTGAGCGGGCGAAGGGGGATCTGCGCGACACCGCTGCTGTGGCTGAGCACATGTGGATCAGCCGTGCCTCGCAGAGACAAGACGTTGGGCGGGGGCGTAGCAGTCCATTCTTCGCGTGGCTCTGTGTACGGCGAGGGGAAGGCCACTCCGACGTTCCAGTACCGGTGGCTCCCCGAGCGGCCCGGGATGAGACGGCGTCATGGACATGCGGGCATCGCTGATCGCCCGGCACGATGCCGTGCGCTCTTCGAGCGCTTCACCCACGAACCCCGCTTCACCGATCCTCGCAGTGCGGCCGCGGCCGCCGCGAGTGTGCGTCGGCAACCCCAGCCATCGTGTCCGGGACCTCCTGGCCCCCATCAGCGAAGGTCAAGCCGTACTCGCCAACGAATCGGGAGCAGGCCGAGAGCACCAGCACCCCGCCGACTACAAGGCACGTGGAGTCCAGGTCGGCCAGTGGCTGAGGATGGGCATGCGGCCGCGGTACCTCCGTGGGCTACGTTCCTCAGCGGTGATCGCCCCAGCTGCACAGACGCCTCTCACAGACAAGCACGCCAGAAAACCAGGCGTCGGTGCCCGAGAAGCTACCTCGGACGGCGGGAACTGAGTAGGGGCCGTACCCCCTGCAACGTGCGGATCAAAAAAGGAACTGAGCAACACAACCCCGCTGCTACGGTGCGCCCATGCCACCGATCAGACAGGTCCAGGTCACCTTCGACTGCGCGGAACCCGAGCGCGTCGC
>NZ_WWIR01000405.1 GCF_009863025.1 Streptomyces sp. SID4985
GCGACGCGCTCGGGTTCCGCGCAGTCGAAGGTGACCTGGACCTGTCTGATCGGTGGCATGGGCGCACCGTAGCAGCGGGGTTGTGTTGCTCAGTTCCTTTTTTGATCCGCACGTTGCAGGGGGTACGGCCCCTACTCAGTTCCCGCCGTCCGAGGTAGCTTCTCGGGCACCGACGCCTGGTTTTCTGGCGTGCTTGTCTGTGAGAGGCGTCTGTGCAGCTGGGGCGATCACCGCTGAGGAACGTAGCCCACGGAGGTACCGCGGCCGCATGCCCATCCTCAGCCACTGGCCGACCTGGACTCCACGTGCCTTGTAGTCGGCGGGGTGCTGGTGCTCTCGGCCTGCTCCCGATTCGTTGGCGAGTACGGCTTGACCTTCGCTGATGGGGGCCAGGAGGTCCCGGACACGATGGCTGGGGTTGCCGACGCACACTCGCGGCGGCCGCGGCCGCACTGCGAGGATCGGTGAAGCGGGGTTCGTGGGTGAAGCGCTCGAAGAGCGCACGGCATCGTGCCGGGCGATCAGCGATGCCCGCATGTCCATGACGCCGTCTCATCCCGGGCCGCTCGGGGAGCCACCGGTACTGGAACGTCGGAGTGGCCTTCCCCTCGCCGTACACAGAGCCACGCGAAGAATGGACTGCTACGCCCCCGCCCAACGTCTTGTCTCTGCGAGGCACGGCTGATCCACATGTGCTCAGCCACAGCAGCGGTGTCGCGCAGATCCCCCTTCGCCCGCTCAGCCGACTTCCCCCACAACACCCCAACATCCGTCATCCCGCCCACCGTTCACCCTTCGCTCCTGCAATGGGGCGGAGCCACCGACCTACCGTCCCCAAGAAGCTGACAGTGAGTCAAGATACGAGAAGAAGACGTCAATACAACCAAACGAAAACGGCCCACCCCCCGAACAAACCCCCAGCTCAACAAGTGTCGTCCCCGCGAGCGTGGGGGTGTTCCGCCGGTCACCTCCCATTCGGCGGAGTCGAGCTGATCGTCCTCGCGAGCGCGGGCACGGTGGAGATGTTGCACCCACCAGGCGACCTGGCCGGCCAGCGCGTGTGCGACCAAGAGGACGTCACTGGGCGGCAGTTCGGAGCTGGACGTGTCCACCACGGCGTCCCACGGTCCCGTCGCCCCGAGGCGCGCAAGGTCCGCCGGTTGCGTCCGATTGACGTGGACCGTCGCCACGTCGGAGGCGTCGGGACCGGACCGCCCCCGGTTGAACGTCGCCACCCCTCCCAGCCCCGTCGCCGTGCGCCAGCGGCAATCTCCTTGCCGAGGAACCACGTTCCGCCCAGTACGAGAACGCACATGCGCCCGATCATCCCGCCTGCCATCAGGGCATTCCCGGAGGTGACCGCGCGCCAAATGTGTTGATCTTGCAGCACCCGCACCCCCTACACTCCGCCCACATGACGACCTCGCCCCACGCCTCCCTCCGCCCCTTCCGCGTCGCCGTCCCCGAAGCGGACCTCGACGACCTGCGGCAGCGGCTCGACCGGACCCGGTGGCCGGATGAACTGCCGGGGGTGGGGTGGGAGTACGGGGTGCCCGGGGACTATCTGAGAGAGCTCGCCGGGTACTGGCGGCACACGTACGACTGGCGCGCCGCCGAGGAACGGCTCAACGCGTGGCCGCAGTTCATGACCACCGTCGACGGCGCGGACATCCACTTCGCGCACATCCGGTCCCCCGAGCCGGATGCCACGCCGCTGATGATCACGCATGGCTGGCCGGGGTCCGTCGTGGAGTTCGAGAAGGTTGTCGGGCCGCTCACGGATCCCGTGCGGTACGGCGGTGACCGGGCCGACGCGTTTCATCTGGTGCTGCCGAGCATTCCGGGGTTCGGGTTCTCCGGGCCGACGCGGGAGACCGGCTGGGAGTACCGGCGGGTGGCGGCCGCGTTCGGGGAGCTGATGCGGCGGCTGGGGTACGAGCGGTACGGGGTGCAGGGCGGGGACTGGGGGGCGGCCGTCTCACGGGAGTTGGGCCGCATCCGCCCCGGGGAGGTGCTCGGCGTGCATCTGAACCTGGTCCCCGGGGCCGCCGCGACCGCCGAGCCGACCGAGGAGGAACTCGCGCCGCTCAGCCCCGCCGAGCGCGAGCGCACCCGGGCGTCCTGGGAGAGGACACGGGCGTGGAACCGCGACCGGCAGGGCTACGCCGACATCCAGTCCACCCGCCCGCAGACGCTCGCCTACGCCCTGACCGACTCCCCGGTCGGCCAACTGGCCTGGATCGCCGAGAAGTTCAAGGAGTGGACCGATTCCCGCGACCGTCCCGAGGACGCGGTCGACCGGGACCACCTGCTGACCAACGTGATGCTCTACTGGCTGACCGGCACGGCCGGTTCGTCCGCGCGCCTCTACTACGAGCGGGCGCACGCGGACTACTGGGGCGCCCCTCCAGAGCCCTCCGAGACCCCCACGGCGGTGGCGTTGTTCCCCCGGGAGAACTTCATCGTCCTGCGCCACATCGCCGAGCGCACGAACAACATCGTCCGGTGGACGGAGTTCGACCGCGGAGGCCACTTCGCCGCGATGGAGGAGCCCGACCTGCTCGTGGAGGACATTCGGAGCTTCTTCCGGGACCTGAGCGGCCGGTAGACGGAGGGGGCGCGTTCCGGGAAACGAGTTCCCGGAACGCGCCCCCGTCCCACTCAGCGCCCGTCCGTGAACACCTCGCCCCTCTCCGCCTTCTCCACCAACAGCGCGGGCGGCGCAAAGCGGTCGCCATAGCGCTCCGCCAACTCCCGCGCCCGGGCCACGAACCCGGGCAGGCCGCCCTCGTACCCGTTGATGTACTGGAGGACACCGCCCGTCCAGCCGGGGAAGCCGATGCCGAGGATCGAGCCGATGTTGGCGTCGGCGACGGACGTCAGGACGCCCTCCTCCAGCAACCGCACGGTGCCGGGGCCGACGGGACCGCGAAGGCGGGCGGGGCGAAGCCGGGGGCGGCGGTCGGCTGCGCGGGGGCGGCCGGGGCCTCCTCCTCCAGCACCTCGCCGCCGAAGTTCTTCAGCAGCGCGTCCAGGCCGCCGTCGAAACCCTGGCCGACCGCGGCGAACCGCCAGACGTCCTTGAGGTAGATGTCCCCGAGCATCACGGCGCGTTCGGTGGAGAACTCGGCGCCGGTGAAGGCGTACCGCGCGACCTCCTCGCCGCCCGCCACGATGCGCAGATAGCCGGGGGCCACCTGGGACATCTGGCCGTCGCCGTCGATGGTCGCCGTGAAGGACAGCTTCTGGATCTGCGGCGGAATCCGGTCCAGCGTGACCCGGAAGGACTCGGTGTCGCCCGCCTGGGCGCCGAGGAGCTGGATGGACTCCTCCGGCGACTTCGGCTGGTTGAAGAAGACGAAGTACCGGTCGTCGGAGAGCCGCTCGTCCGCGTCCAGTCCGAAGCAGCTGATGTCGAAGCTCAGTCCGGGAGCGGAGATCTGCACACCCACGTACAGATCCGTGCCCGCCGTCAGGTCACTGATCCTGGCCTTGTGGCCGCGTTGGAATTCCCTGGTCATGCGTAACGACCGTCCCCCATCCGGAATGCGAGTGCGTCGCGCCAGGCTAACGTCACACACCGACAATGGGCGTAGCCGGTACGGAACCGGTACACAGCCGCGTCCGGCTTCTCACACGCGCCGTTCACTCACCGCGCGCGCCGGGGACCTGCGGAAGGCGGGCGGCCGCGACGACTCCTTCGAGATAGCCGCGGGCGCGCTCGGTGCGCGGATAGGACTCCAGCAGCCGCCAGAAGTCGGGGCCGTGACCGGGCACCAGCAGATGCGCCAGCTCGTGGCAGAGCACGTAGTCGATGACGTACTCCGGCATCCCCTTCAGCCGGTGCGAGAGCCGGATGCTGCCCTCGGCCGGGGTGCACGAGCCCCAGCGGGTGTTCTGGTTGGTGACCCAGCGCACGGAGGCGGGGCGGGCCCGGCCGTCGAAGTACTGCGCCGACAGCCGCTCGGCACGCGCGGTCAGTTCGGCGTCGCCCGGCACCCGCTTGTTCTCCTGGGCGGCGAGCTTGTCGAGCATGACGGTCACCCAGCGCCGCTCCTCCGCCTCGGACATCCGGGCGGGGATGAGGATGACGGTGCGGTCGCCCTCGCGGTACGCGGAGACGGTGCGGCGGCGCCGGGCGCTCCGGCGGACCTCGATCGCACGCGCCGCCGTGCCGTCCGGCGTCTGCTCCGGCGCACCGCGCGGCGGCTGTCCGGCGCGGGGGGACGGTTCGGCGGGCACGCCTCGACGTTACCCGCTGGGCCCCGCCGAAGTCCCCCTCCGGGCGGCCGGATACCGCCCCTCCGTCGGCCGGTCATCCCTTATGCGTACTTTGTCCACTCGGGGTCGGGGGCGGCCCGCTTGCGGAATGCTTGTACGACCATCACTCCGTGCCTGTGGACAACTCGCGGCACGCTTCCGGGAGTCCGGCCATGCTGGCGTTCGAAGGCGGAGCCCGGCCGGGCCCGCCGGGACCGATGTGTACGACGCGAAGGGTGACGGGGGTCTGTGATGCATCCGATGGTGAAGCCTGCGCTACGGCAGGGCTGGCGCGATCTCAACACCGTGCAGTTCGGCATGACTCCGGCGCACGCGATCACGCTGGGCCCGGTGGACCCGGCCACGGGCAGCTTCCTGCGGCTGCTCAACGGTGCGCGGGGGCTGCCGCTGCTGCGCGAGGAGGGGCGCCGTATGGACCTGGCCGACGGGCAGGTGGACGCCCTGTTGCGACGCCTCGGCCGGGCGGGGCTGCTCGACGACATGCGAGGCGGTTCGCCGGACGCGGAGGCGCTGCGGGAGAGAGGGGACACCCTGGACCGGCTACGGCCCGATCTCGCCTCGCTGTCACTGTCCACGTCCGAGCCGGGCGCCGCCCTCGGGCTGCTCGCCGCCCGCCGCTCCCTCCGGGTGCGGGTGCACGGCGCGGGACGGGTCGGGGCGGTGCTGGCCGCGCTGCTGTCCGGCGCCGGGGTGGGCGAGGTCGACGTGCGGGACGTGGGGCGCGTGGAGCCGTGGGACGTGGCACCGGGCGGGCTGCCGGCCGAGTCGGTGGGCGAGCGGCGGGACGAGGCGGCGCGGGCGGCCGTGCGCCGCGCGGCCCCGGACCGCCCGCCGCGCCGGGCCCGCGCCTCCCCGCTCACCGAGCCCGCGACGGCGGAGGCGGGTCTGTCCCTGGTGATCGTCGCGCCGCGCGACGAGGTGGCCGTGCACGCGCCCGACCCGTTCACCACCGAGCGGCTGATGGCCTCCGGGACACCGCATCTCTACGCCGGGGTGGTGGAGGGCACCGCTGTGGTCGGGCCGCTGGTCCTGCCCGGGGAGACGAGCTGCGCGGGCTGTCTGCACGAGGACCGCACGGACGGTGACCCCGCGTGGCCGCGCCTGGTCACCCAGTGGCGGTGCGGTGCGGCACGCCGGGTGGGCGCCTGTGATCTCACGCTGGCCGTCGCGGTGGCCGGACTCGCCGCCGCGCACGCCCTCACCTTCCTCGACGGCGGCTCCCCGTCCAGCGCCGGGGCCCGCTGGGAGGCGTCCCTGCCCGCTCTGACCTGGCACTCTCGACCGATCGCCCCGCACCCGGCATGTGCGTGCGGCGCACTGGAGAAAGGAAAAGGGAAGGGAAAGGGAGCCGTAAGGGGGGAGCACTCCTCGGCCAGGGGGGTGCCGCGCGCGACAATGGCGGTGCAACGGCCGTCGGCCGGGCGACGACGCGAGTCGGGCGCGGCGGGGCCGACAGGGACTTGGAGGGCGCATGTCTGATCTTCCCCGGAAGGCGGTCACCCGGACCGCCAAGCTCGCCGCGCTCCCGCTCGGCTTCGCCGGCCGGGCGACGTGGGGGCTGGGCAAGCGGATCGTGGGCGAGTCGGCGGAGATCGTCGGCCGGGAGCTCCAGCAGCGCACGGCCGAACAGCTCTTCAAGGTGCTCGGCGAGCTGAAGGGGGGCGCGATGAAGTTCGGGCAGGCCCTGTCCGTCTTCGAGTCCGCGCTGCCCGAGGAGGTCGCCGGCCCCTACCGTGCCGCGCTGACCAAGCTCCAGGAGGCCGCGCCGCCGATGCCGACCCGCACGGTGCACGCCGTGCTGGAAGAGCGGCTCGGCCTGGAGTGGCGGGAGCTGTTCCTCGAATTCGAGGAAAAACCGGCGGCCGCGGCCTCCATCGGGCAGGTCCACCGGGCGGTGTGGCACGACGGCCGCGAGGTGGCGGTCAAGGTGCAGTACCCGGGCGCGGGCGAGGCACTTCTCTCCGACCTGAGCCAACTCAGCCGGTTCGCACGGTTGTTGGGCCCGCTCATCCCCGGAATGGACATCAAGCCGCTGATCACGGAGCTGCGGGACCGCGTCTCAGAGGAGCTGGACTACGCGCTGGAGGCGCAGGCGCAGGCCGCGCACGCGGAGGAGTTCGCGGACGACCCGGACGTGGTGGTCCCGGCGGTGGTGCACCAGTGCGAGCAGGTCCTGGTGACCGAGTGGATCGACGGCATCCCGCTCTCGGAGATCATCTCGGACGGCACCCCGGAGCAGCGCGACCGTGCGGGGCAGTTGCTGGCCCGTTTTCTCTTCTCCGGCCCGGCCCGCACCGGGCTGCTGCACGCCGACCCGCACCCGGGCAACTTCCGGCTGCTGCCGGGCGGCCCCGAGGGCGAGGACGACTGGCGCCTGGGCGTGCTGGACTTCGGCACGGTCGACCGGCTCTCCGGCGGGCTGCCCCTGCCGATCGGGATCTCGCTGCGGCTGACGCTCGACGGTGACGCCGACAGTGTCTACCGCCTGCTGTGCGGGGAGGGGTTCATCAAGGAGTCCATCGAACTGGACCCCGACGCGGTGCTCGACTATCTGCTGCCGATCATCGAACCGGCCCGGGTGGACGCCTTCACCTTCACCCGCTCGTGGATGCGCGGCCAGGCCGGCCGGGTCGCCGACCCCCGCTCCCCCGCCTACCAGCTCGGCAAGCGGCTCAATCTGCCGCCCGCCTACCTCCTGATACACCGCGTGACCCTCAGCACCATCGGCGTGCTCTGCCAGTTGGGGGCGACGGTGCGGCTGCGGCAGGAGTTGGAGGACTGGCTGCCCGGGTTCGTTGAGGACGGAACCCTCGAAGAGGACTTCGCGGAGGAGGAGTTGGACGGGGAGGAGTTGGACGGAGAGGAAGTGGACGGGCGGCTCGTCGTCAAGGAGTTCACCACCAAGACGTCCGCCAGGGAGTCCGCCGACGAGGAGGACGTGCCGGAGGCGCCCGCGGCCGAGGCGTGACGGACACGCCGCGGGGGCCGGTCCGTTCGACGGACCGGCCCCCGCGGGGAGAAGGTTCCGCCTCCCCGGGAGGGGAGGCCACCGCTTCCGGTGTGCTGCTTCAGGTGGCGCCTACTGCATGACGGCCATGGCGAGCGCGCGCCGGGCCAGCAGCGAGGCACGCTCCGCCCGGCGCTGCATCCGCCGGGCGGCGGCCAGGCGCACGGCCTGCCGTTCCCGCTCGGCGTCGTGCATGCGCTCGTGCATATGCGCGCGGGCCAGGGCTTCTTGCATGAGTTGCATCTCTCGGTTCCTGTTCTTCTGGCGCGAACCGGTCACGCCGTGGGTGGTGAGGTCTGAGGTCGCGGAGCGGGTGGGCTCGCTGGTGGACGGCTTCATCGGGGCCTGCTTCATGGGGTCGTGCGTGAGAGGGCGGTCGATCGTTCCTGGGGTGTTCATGCCGTGACCGGGTTCTTGCGCGGGCGGCCACGCGGCCGCTTGCGGGCCACGACGACCCCCTGGACGAACAGCTCCCCGCCCCAGACACCCCACGGCTCGCGCCGCTCCTTGGCCCCGGCGAGGCAGGCCTCGACCAGCGGGCAGGTGCGGCAGAGGGACTTGGCGTACTCCACGTCCGCCGGGGACTCGGCGAAGAAGACCTCCGGGTCGTAGGACCGGCAGGGTACGGGGGTGCCGAGGCTCTCGATGGCGTCGTCGAGCGCGGTCAGCGCGGTGAGGGGGAACAAGGCGGGGTCCTCCGTGGGGCCGGGCGGGGGGAGCGTTTGTGAGGGCGGTACGGACGGGGCGTGCGCTTCGAGTTGCACGGGGTGTCTTCCTCGTCTTTTTCGTTCCGGCCGGTTGACCGGGTGTCGGCTGGGTACCGGGTCGTTCCTTGTTCCCGAGGCCCCTTCGCTCCGTCGACCCCGTTCGGGGAAAACAGAAGGGCCGCGGTTCCCGGGTGGGGTTCCGCGGCCCTGAAGGCGCCGGCCTGATCGACTGTCAGGCTGGATCACTCCAGGGTTCTGGCCCACGGAAGGCCCACATCAGGTGGTGCTGCGTCGTCTGCTGCTGGAATCCGGCACCGGCCGCGAAGGCATAGGCGTGTGCCTGTGCCTCTACCGCTTCCAGTGCCTTGGTCGGTCGCTCATTCCGCTCGCGGACAGGGAGATCCGCGAGGGACAGGGCGGAGGCGGGGCGGACGGCGGGAATGCCGGACACACCGGTGCCCTGGGTAAAGGCGCCGAACATGCACAGGGAGACGGTCGAGCGATCGGTCATTTTGGCCGAGCTGCTGATGATGCTGGTGTTGATGCTGATCACGGGACTCGCCTCCTTTCGGCGCCTTGGGGGACCGGTGAACCGGTCCGTCGGATATGTAAGTACAGCACGGAATCACAGCCTCCGAGAAGGCCGCCGTTTCCGTGTCTAGAACCTATGGGGATTCGCGGGGCGTGCGCAAACTATTTTTTCGACGAGTTCGCATCAGTCGTCAACGCGCGTCGTCCGCCGCGTTCGACGGGTCGTTCCGCCCCTCGTTCAGGGATTCGTTCTCCGGCTCCGGCGCGGCCTCGGCGCCCGCGCAGATGGCCAGGACGTCGGCGCCGTAGCGGCGCAGTTTGCGGTCCAGGACGCCGGGGATGCGGGACAGTTCGGCCGGGGTGTCCGGGCAGGTCTCGGCGATGGCGATGAGGGTGCGGTCGGTGAAGACGCAAAAGTCCGGCTGTCCGCTGAGCCCGGCCTCGGCCGCGCGCCATTCCCTGAGCCGTGCGTACAGCCCCTCGTCCATGTCGGAGGGGCAGTCCTCGCAGCGCATCAGCTTCATCTCGCCCGCGTCGATGAGCGTGCGGCCGCAGACCCGGCAGCGGGCCGGGGTGCGCTGCGTACGCCGGGGGACGGCCATGAGGCCGCCGACGGTGCCGCTTCTCGTGCCACCGCCGGTGCCGCGTTCGATGCCGCCGAGGGCGCCGGTCCCGGTGCGGCCGACGGTGGGCGTGGTGCCGGGGCGCAGCCCGTCGAGAAAGCGGCTGGGTCTGCGGTTCGGACGGCCCCCGGGGGCGCGGGAGAGGGACCAGGAGAGGTGGAGCCGTTCCCGCGCGCGGGTGACGCCCACATAGAGGAGACGGCGCTCCTCCTCGATCTGCTCGTCCGTCTTGGCGTAGGTGATCGGCATCATGCCCTCGGCGACACCGACCAGGAAGACGGCGTCCCACTCCAGGCCCTTGGCCGCGTGCAGGGAGGCGAGGGTGACGCCCTGGACGGTGGGGGCGTGCTGGGCACCGGCCCGCTCGTCCAGCTCGGCGACGAAGTCGGCGAGGGCGGCGCCGGGGTGGGTGGCGGCGAAGTCCTGGGCGAGGTGGGCGAGGGCGGCCAGCGACTCCCAGCGCTCGCGGGTGGCGCCGGAGCCGGCCGGGGGCTGGGCGGTCCAGCCCTCGCCGGACAGCACGGCGCGCACCTGGGAGGGCAGGTCGACGGCCTCGTCGAGGAGGGAGTCGTTGCCGCCGAAGCGGGCGGCGGCGCGCAGGGCGACCCCGGCCCGGCGCACCTCGGGCCGGTCGAAGAAGCGCTCGGCGCCGCGCAGCTGGTAGGGGACTCCGGCATCCGCGAGCGCCTGCTCGTAGGTCTCGGACTGGGAGTTGGTGCGGAACAGGATGGCGATCTCGGCGGCCGGGACGCCCGCGTCGATCAGCTCGCGGATGCGGCGGGCGGCGCCCTCGGCCTCGGCGGGCTCGTCGGTGTACTCGACGTAGACGGGCTCGGGTCCGGCTCCGCGCTGGGAGACCAGCTCCAGGCGGTGGTCGGCGGCACGGCCGTGGGCCTGGGCGAGGAGGCCGTTGGCGAGGCGGACCACCTGGGGGGTGGAGCGGTAGTCGCGGACCAGCTTGACGACGGTGGCGCCGGGGTGGCGCTCCCGGAAGTCGAGGAGGTGGTCGGGCGTTGCTCCCGTGAACGAGTAGATGGTCTGGCTGGCGTCCCCGACGACGCACAGGTTGTCGCGGTCGCCGAGCCAGAGCTCGAGCAGGCGCTGCTGGAGGGGGCTGACGTCCTGGTACTCGTCCACCACGAAGTGCTGGTACTGGGAGCGCACCTGGTCGGCGATGTCGTGCCGGTCCTGGAGCACGGCGACGGTGAGCAGCAGCACGTCCTCGAAATCGATGACCGAGCGGGCGCTCTTCAGGTTCTCGTAGGCCGTGTAGAGGTGGGCGATCTCGGCCGGGTCGCGGGGGGTGTCACGGCCGGACTTCGCGGCCGCGTACGCGTAGTCGGCGGGGACGGTCTGGGTGACCTTGCACCACTCGATCTCGGCGGTGGCGTCCCGCAGCTCACTGCGGTCGAGGCGGAGCCCGCAGGCGGTGGCCGCGTCGGCGACGAGCTGGATCTTGCGCTCCACGAGCCGGGGCAGTGAGCCGCCGACCGCCTTCGGCCAGAAGTACTGGAGCTGGCGCAGGGCGGCGGAGTGGAAGGTACGCGCCTGCACGCCCTGGGCGCCGAGCTGGCGCAGCCGTCCGCGCATCTCGCCCGCGGCGCGGTTGGTGAAGGTGACGGCGAGCACGCTGGAGGGCTGGAGGATGCCCGCGCGCACGCCGTAGGCGATGCGGTGGGTGATGGCGCGGGTCTTGCCGGTGCCCGCTCCGGCCAGGACGCACACCGGCCCGTGCAGTGCGGTGGCGACCTCGCGCTGCTCGGGGTCGAGCCCTTCCAGCACCGCGTCGGCCGAGTCCGGTGTCCGCGGGAAGAGGGGGGAGTGCGTTGCTGCTGTCACACAGCCATGCTGCCAGGTCGCCCGGGACGACCGCGCCCGTTGTCCACAGGCGGGGCCCTGCGGTCGTACTAATGCGGCAGGTGTCACAGTGGGCGGCACGGTGCCGGGAATTACGCTCCGCTTTCGCGCGTTGCCCCACTGCACGAACCCCCTTCCCGAGCTGCCTGAGGAGCGCGAGAGACCATGCAGGGCACTGTGACGATGTACAGCACGACGTGGTGCGGCTACTGCCGTCGGCTGAAGAGCCAGCTGGACCGCGAGGGCATCGGTTTCACCGAGATCAACATCGAGCAGGACCCGGAGTCCGCCGCGTTCGTGGAGAAGGCCAACGGTGGCAATCAGACGGTGCCGACCGTGCGCGTCGTCCCGGCCGCCGGTGGCGAGGAGGTCGTGATGACGAACCCGAGCCTCGCCCAGGTGAAGCAGGCGCTGGGCGCCTGACCCGGGGCGCAAGAGTCGTAAGAACATACGAGAACCCCGGCCATCCCCGCAGAGGGCGGCCGGGGTTCTCGCATGTCCGCACGGCGTCTAGAACGCGCTCCGCGTCGGCAGCGGCTTGCCGTACCACATCTCGATCAGGCGGGCGGCGATGGAGATGCCGTAGGGCGGCAGGACCTCGCCGGACTCGAAGGCCTCGCCGAGTTCCTCGCGGGAGAACCAGCGGGCCTCCTCGATCTCGTCGCCGTCGGCGTCGATCTCGGTGGAGGTGGCGTGGGCGAAGAAGCCGAGCATGAGGCTGGACGGGAACGGCCAGGGCTGGCTGGCGACGTACTCGACGCGGCCGACGGTGATGCCCGCCTCCTCGAAGACCTCGCGGCGCACCGACTGCTCGATGGACTCGCCGGGCTCCACGAACCCGGCGAGCGTGGAGAAGCGGCCCTCGGGCCAGTGGACCTGGCGGCCGAGCAGGATGCGGTCCTGCTCGTCGGTGACGGCCATGATCACGGCCGGGTCGGTGCGCGGGTAGTGCTCGGCGCCGCAGGCCGGGCAGCGGCGGATGTGCCCGGCGGCGGCGATGACCGTGCGCTCGCCGCAGCGGGAGCAGAAGCGGTGGGTGCGCTGCCAGTTCTCCAGGCCGACCGCGTGCACCATGAGCCCGGCGTCGCGCGGGGAGAGCAGCAGGCCCGCCTCGCGCAGTCCGGCGGGGCGGGCGGACTGGTCGATGCGGCCGGGCAGTGAGTCCTTCTGGAGGGCGAAGTAGCTGACGCCGTCCTCGTCCTCGCCGAGGAAGTAGCGGTGGGCCTCGGTGAGCGGCGCCTCGAAGGAGGGCGTCATGACGAGTTCGGTGCGCCCGTCGGGCGTCTCGTCGATGAGGACCTGGCCGCCGGAGACCACGAAGCAGCGGGTGGAGGGGTGGCTCCAGGCCGCCGCGAGCCAGGCCTCGTCGAGCCGGTGGTGGGCGGCGCGGTCGATGCCGCTCGGGGCGGTGAGCGAGATGGGTCGGTCGGCGGTGTGGTCGGTCCAGGTGGTCACGGGTGCTTCCAACTCCCCCAATGGAACGGTTCGGTTCGGCGGGCGGTTCGACGGGACATAGGGCGCGGGGCACCGGCTGGGGTGCGGTGGGGCGGTCGGGGCGTTCCTTCCAGTGTGCCCGGCGCGGGCGGACGCCCGGTGCCGCGGCCGCCGGTCAGGGGGCGTCCCCGCTCTCGGCGGTCTCGGCGTTCCCGGCGTTCTCGGCGAGGTCGCTCCACAGGTAGGCGGTGGTCTCGACGCCCTTGAGGAGGAGGTCCAGCTCGACCTTCTCGTTCGGCGCGTGCCAGCCGTCCGAGGGGATCGAGATGCCGAGGAAGAGCACCGGGGCGCCGAGGACCTCCTGGAGGTCGGCGGCGGGGCCGGAACCGCCCTCACGGGTGAAGCGGACCGGCCCCTGGAAGGCGCGCTCCATGGCGCGTACGACGGAGCGCAGCGCGGGGTGGTCCAGCGGGGTCAGACACGGGCGCGTGCCGGGGCTGAAGCGGATGTCGAGCTGGATTCCGGCGGGCACCTGGTGGGCGGCCCAGGCGCGGACGGCCTTCTCGACCTGGCCGAGGTCCTGGCCCGCGACCAGCCGGAAGGACAGCTTCACCATGGCCGAGGACGGGATGACCGTCTTGCTGCCGGCGCCCTGGTAGCCGCCGCCGATGCCGTTGACCTCGGCGGTCGGGCGGGCCCAGATGCGCTCCAGGGTGCTGTAGCCGGTCTCGCCGTGGGTGGCGTGCGACTTGGCGGTGCGCAGCCAGCGCTCCTCGTCGAAGGGCAGCTCCGCGAACAGTTCGCGCTCGCGGTCGGTCAGCTCCACCACGCCGTCGTAGAAGCCGGGGATCGCCACGCGGCCCTCGTCGTCGTGGAGGGCGGCGACCAGGCGGGCGACGGCGGTGGCCGGGTTGGGCACGGCTCCGCCGAACGAGCCGGAGTGGATGTCCTGGTACGGCCCCTCCAGGCGGATCTCGCACTCGGCGAGCCCGCGCATCCCGGTGCAGACGGTGGGGGTGTCGGCGGACCACATGCCGGTGTCGGAGACGATCACGACATCGGCGGCGAGCCGGTCGGCGTGCTCCTCGACCAGGGCGCGGAAGTGCGGGGAACCGGACTCCTCCTCGCCCTCGACGATCAGCTTCAGGTTGACGGCCGGGGTGGTGCGGCCGGTCGCGTCCAGGTGGGCGCGGACGCCGAGTGTGTGGAAGAACACCTGGCCCTTGTCGTCGGCGGCACCGCGCGCGTACAGCTTTCCGTCGCGGACGACGGGCTCGAAGGGCTCGCTGTCCCAGCCGTCCTCGCGGGCGGCGGGCTGCACGTCGTGGTGGCCGTAGACCAGGACGGTCGGGGCGTCGGGGTCGTCCGAGGGCCACTCGGCGTACACCGCCGGGGCGCCGGGGGTCGGCCAGACCTCGGCGACCGGGAAGCCGGTCTCCTTCAGCGCGGCGGCGAGCCAGTCGGCGCTGCGGCGCACGTCGTCGGCGCGCTCGGGCTGGGCCGACACCGAGGGGATGCGCAGCCACGCGGCGAGGTCGTCGAGGAAGGCGGCGCGGTGCCGCTCGATGTACGCGTGGACGGCGCTGTCCGGGGTCTGGCTCATACGCACGAGCCTATCGGCCCGCGCGGACATCCTCTCCGGGCGGTTCGTCACACCCGGCTTCCCCGACCGGCCCTTTCGCGCCGCCGCTCTCCCCGTCACGCTTCCCGTCGCTCTTCCCGCCCTCGGGCGTCCGCGCGTCCCCGCCGAGCAGCCGCTCCAGCTCCGCGCGGCCGGGCAGCTCCGCCGGACGGACGACCTCTCCGGTGCGCACGTACAGGAACGCGGCCGTGACCGACTCGGGCGGCACGCCCTGCTGCTCGGCCCAGGCGAGCCGGTAGACGGCGAGCTGGAGCGGGTCGGCGCTCTGGCTGCGGCCGGTCTTCCAGTCGAGGATCTCGTACGTCGCCGCGTCGCCCTCGCCGTCCTTGTAGACGGCGTCGATGCGCCCGCGTACGACCCGGCCCGCGAGCGAGAGCTGCACGGGGACCTCGGCGCGGTACGGGGTGCGGTGGGCGTACTCGGTGCGCTCGAAGGCGGCCTTCAGCTCCTCCAGGTCCGCCTCGTCCGCGATCTCGGCGTCGGCGCCGGGCAGCTCGTCCGGCTCCAGCATGGGCAGCGTCAGCTCCTCGAAGCGGGCCTCCACCCAGGCGTGGAACCGGGTGCCTCGGCGTGCGGCCGGGCGCGGGGGGCGCGGCATGGGGCGCGCGAGTTCCTGCGCGAGCCCGTCCGGGTCCTCCGCGAGCTGGAGCACCTGGGTCGCGGTGAGCGTGGCCGGCAGGGGTACGTCGGTGACGGCGCGCCTGCTGCGCAGCAACTCGGCGGCGAGCGCGTCGAGGTCGCGGTCCCAGGAGGCGAGGGTGCGGGCCTCCTCGGGGGTCAGGGGGTCGTCGAAAGCCGGGGGCTCCTCGGAGATCGTGGGTTCCCCGGGGGCGGGAATCTCCTCGGAGATCAGGGGGTTCCCGGGGATCTCCCCCAGGGGTCCGGTGTCCTCGGGGGCGGGGGCCTGGTGCGGGATCAGGGGGCGCTCGGTGCTCAGCCGCTCCCAGTCCTCGGGGTCCTCGGGGCCCGGCCCGTAGGGGTCGTCCGCGTACAAGGGCTCGTCGTACGGGGGCTCGTACGGCGGCTCGTCGTACGGCTCCTCGTCCTCCGGTGCCGTCGGCCACTCCGGGTCCTCGTACGCCACCGGCGGCCCGTCCGGGGCGTTCAGGTGGGCGCGGACGACGCGGGCGGCCTCCTGGCGGCGGTCGTAGGCGGCCCGGTCCAGCGGGAGCGGCCAGACCAGGTCGTCGTCGGCCGTGTGCAGGGCGGGGTTCTCCTCGCCCTCGGCGGGTTCCTCCGCCCACGCCTCGGTCTCGCCGTACCCGGCGGCGCAGTGGTCGTGCAGGGCCTTGAGGAAGTCGGAGGGGCCGCGCGGCTTCTGCTGGCTGGGCCCCCACCAGTGGCCGGAGCCGAGCAGGAGGGAGCGGGGGCGGGTGAAGGTGACGTAGCCGAGGCGCAGCTCCTCGGTGTGCTGGTGCGCCTTCATGGACTCGTGGAAACCCTTGATGCCCTTGGCGTCCCAGGAGTCCACGTCGGGCAGCGTGTCGGTGTCGCCGCGCAGGGCGTGCGGGAGCACCTTGGCCTGCGCGGTCCACTTGTCGCGGCCCTGGGTGCTGGGGAAGGTGCCGGTGACCAGTCCGGGGACGGCGACCACGTCCCATTCCAGGCCCTTGGACTTGTGCGCGGTGAGCACCTTGACGGTGTTCTCGCCGCCGGGGAGGGCGTTGTCGAGCCCCTTCTCGTACTGCGCGGCGGTGCGCAGGAAGCCGAGGAAGGCGAGCAGGGTGGCCTCGCCGTCGCCCGCGGCGAAGGAGGCGGCCACGTCGAGGAAGTTGGCGAGGGTCTCGCGGCGGCGGGCGGCGAGCGCGTGCGGGGAGGCCGACAGCTCCACCTCCAGGCCGGTGACGGCGAGGACCCGGTGCAGGACGTCCATGAGCGGGTCGGACAGGGAGCGGCGCAGGTCGCGCAGTTCGGCGGCGAGCCGGGCGAAGCGCACGCGCGCGTCCGGGGAGAACGGCAGCTCGTCGTCCTCGGTCCCCGCGTCCAGGAAGGTGTCCAGGGCGTCCGCGAGCGAGGTGACCTCGGCGGGGTCCACCCCCTCCACGGCCTGGGCGAGCCTGCGGTCGGGATCGTCGTCGCCCGCGTCCGTGTGGGCGACGAGCAGCCGGGCGCGGCGGCCGAGGAGGGCAAGGTCGCGGGGGCCGATGCGCCAGCGCGGGCCGGTCAGCAGGCGGACCAGGGCGGCGTTGGCGCCGGGGTCCTGGAGGACCTCGCAGACGGCGACCAGGTCCGCGATCTCGGGCAGGTGCAGCAGCCCGGACAGGCCGACGACCTCGACCGGCACGTCCCGGGCGACCAGCGCGCCCTGGATCTCCGCGAAGTCGCCCGCCGTGCGGCACAGGACGGCGATCTCGCCGGGCGGGGTGCCGGTGCGGACCAGATGGGCGAGGGAGTCCGCGAGCCAGGCGATCTCCTCGGCGTGGGTGGGCAGCAGGGCGCAGCGGACCATGCCGTCGCGTTCGGCGCCCGGTGCCGGGCGCAGCGCCTCCACACCCTCGTGCATGGCGCGCAGGGGCGCGGCGAGGCCGTTGGCGAGGTCGAGCAGGCGGCCGCCGCTGCGGCGGTTCTCGCTGAGCGCCCGGCGCCCGGCGGGGGTGCCGTCGGCGTGCGGGAAGTGCTCGGGGAAGTCGTCCAGGTTGGCGACGGACGCGCCGCGCCAGCCGTAGATGGCCTGGCAGGGGTCGCCGACGGCGGTGACGGGGTGGCCGGTGCCCGCGCCGAAGAGCCCGGCGAGCAGCACGCGCTGGGCGACGGAGGTGTCCTGGTACTCGTCCAGGAGGACGACCCGGAACTCCTCGCGCAGCACGCGGCCCACCTCGGGGATGCCGGCGAGGCGGGCCGACAGGGCGATCTGGTCGCCGAAGTCGAGGAGATCGCGTTCGCGTTTGGCGGCCCGGTAACGCTCGACGAGCGCGGCCAGTTCCCGGCGGGCGGCGAGGGTCTCGGGGACCTTGCGCAGGTCGGCGTTGCTGAGCTTGACACCCTGGAGCGTCTCAAGGAGCCCGGCGTCCCAGGCACGCAGGTCCTCGGGGTCCACGAGGTGTTCGGACAGCTCGGAGTCGAGCGCGAGCAGATCGCTCACCAGGTCCGCGAACGAACGGGTGAGCGCGGGGTACGGGCCCGGGGCCTCGCGCAGCACGCGCGCGGCGAGCTGGTAGCGGGTGGCGTCCGCGAGCAGCCGGGAACTGGGTTCCAGGCCGAGCCGCAGACCATGGTCGGTGAGCAGCCGTCCGGCGAAGGCGTGGTAGGTCGAGATGACCGGCTCGCCCGGCGGGTTGTCCGGGTCGATGGCGTCGGGGTCGGTGATCCCGGCCTTGACGAGTGCCTTGCGGACGCGCTCGGCGAGTTCTCCGGCCGCCTTGTTGGTGAAGGTCAGGCCGAGCACCTGCTCGGGCGCGACCTGCCCGGTGCCGACCAGCCAGACCACGCGCGCGGCCATCACCGTCGTCTTGCCCGAACCGGCCCCGGCCACGATCACCTGCGGGGCGGGCGGCGCAGTGACGCAGGCCAGCTGCTCCGGGGTGAAGGGGATGCCGAGCAGCTCCTTGAGCCGTTCGGGGTCGGTGATACGCGCGGACATTCGTCAGAGGCTAGCGGCGGCCACCGACAGCCGGGCGCGCGGGACGACGTATGCGCAGGTCAGGAGGTGCGTGCAGTGCCGTACGTCACTCCGCGCGCCGTCACTCGATCACGTGCCGTCCCTCGGGGCGGGCGCTGCACGAGGCGCGGAAGTCGCAGTGGGTGCACTGGCGGCCGGTGGCGGGGGTGAAGCGTTCGTCCAGGACCTTTCCGGCGGCGGTGGCCAGCAGGTCCCCGACCCACTCCCCCGAGAGCGGTTCCTGGGTCTGCACCTTGGGCTGGGTCTCGCCGCCGTCCTTCCTGGCCGCGCCCAGCCGGAGCTGGACGAGTTCGGCGCCGCCGGGCTCGGGGCGCGTACCGCCGAAGGCGTCGTCCACGGCGCCCTCGGCCACGGCGAGCTGGTAGACGGCGAGCTGGGGGTGGTGGGCGACCTCGGTGGAGGTGGGGGCGTTCTTGCCGGTCTTGAAGTCGACGACATAGGCGCGGCCCGCGCCGTCCGCCTCCACGCGGTCCATCTGGCCCCGGATGCGGACCTGGTACGCGCCCGCCTCCAGGGTGACGTCGAAGTCCTGCTCGCTGGCGACCGGGGTACGGGCGGCGCGGTCCAGGACGTGCCAGTTCAGGAAGCGTTCGAGCGCCGCGCGCGCGGTGTCCTTCTCCTGCGCGGACTTCCATGGCGCGTCGAAGGCGAGCGCGTTCCACACCGAGTCCAGGCGCTCCATGAGGACGTCGAGATCGGCGGGGGTACGCCCCGAGGCGACCTCGTCGGCCAGGACGTGCACGACGTTGCCGAAGCCCTGGGCGACGGTCGCGGGCGCGGCGGCCTTCACCTCGCGGCCCAGGAACCACTGGAGGGCGCAGGTGTTGGCGAGCTGGTCGAGGGCGCTGCCGGAGAGCACGACGGGCTTCTCGCGGTCGCGCAGCGGCACCTTGCTCTCGGTCGGCTCGTACGTGCCCCACCAGCGGTCGGGGTGCGCGGCGGGCACCAGGGGGCGGCCCTCGTCGTCGCTGAGCGCCGCCAGGCGGGCCAGACGGCGCGCGGCCGCCTCCCTGAGGGCGGGCGAGGCCGCCGGGTCGACGGTGGTGGCGCGCAGCTCGGCCACGAGCGCGGACACGGACAGCGGGCGGCGCGGGCGCCCGGTGACGTCGCGGGGCTCGGCGCCCAGCTCGGTCAGGAAGCGGGAGGGCTGGTCGCCGTCGTCGGACGCGCCCTTCACGGCGGTGACGACGAGCCGGTCACGCGCGCGTGTGGCGGCCACGTAGAACAGCCTGCGCTCCTCCGCGAGCAGCGCGCCCGGGGTCAGCGGCTCGGCGAGTCCGTCCCGGCCGATACGGTCGGCCTCCAGGAGGGAACCGCGACGGCGCAGGTCGGGCCACACACCCTCCTGGAGCCCCGCGACGACGACCAGGCGCCACTCCAGACCCTTGGAGCGGTGCGCGGTCATCAGGCGCACGGCGTCGGGGCGTACCGCGCGGCGGGTGAGCGTGTCGGCGGCGATGTCCTCGGCCGCGAGCTCCTCCAGGAGGTTGAGGGCGCCGCGTCCGCCGACGCGCTCCTCCGCGCGCGCGGCGGTGGCGAACAGCGCGCACACCGCGTCCAGGTCGCGGTCGGCGTTACGGCCCGCCGCGCCGCCGCGCCGGGCGGCGCGCTCCAGTCGGCTGGGCCACGGGGTGCCGTTCCA
>NZ_WWIR01000406.1 GCF_009863025.1 Streptomyces sp. SID4985
GAGGGGGGGTATTCCGGGCGGGGTGCCGTCCGGCGGGGGCGGGGGGCTCGGTTCCGTACGAAGCTGCCGCCCGGCAGGTGGCGTCCGGCGGGTGGCGTCCGGCGGGTGGCGTCCGGCGGGTGGCGTCCGGCGGGTGGGGTGTCCATATCTGTGCTGGAATGCGTCGCGGTGCAGGGAACCCCGCGGAACCGCCGGAGGCGCACGCATGGACAAGGGCAACATCGACACACCGGACGCCGCCGACCTGGACGCCGCGGCCCGCCGCCACAGCGCCGCCGAGGGCTGGGCGCTGCCGGACGGCGGCTACCCCGTGCGCCCGGCGGACCTGCAC
The DNA here is from genome assembly GCF_009863025.1 of Streptomyces sp. SID4985. Lineage (GTDB taxonomy): Bacteria > Actinomycetota > Actinomycetes > Streptomycetales > Streptomycetaceae > Streptomyces. Next base: position 332 of record NZ_WWIR01000406.1, read on the forward strand.
GGCGCGGAGGATCTGCGCCGCGCGATCCACGCGGTCGGCCGGGGCCGCCGCGATCCGCACGACACGATCCGCCGCCACATCATGGACCGCGCCCGCGCGCTCGGGCTGTCGTCGGAGATCCCGGACGACTGGAATCCGGACGGGAGCCTCAGCGAGTCGTAGTGGTTTCAGCCGTAGCGGTTTTATACGGAGGTCCGCACCCGGAGGTAGTAGAAGCGGGTCGTCTGCGCCGGGTTCTGGTTGTCGTCGCTCACCAGGAGCACCTTCAGTCGGCCCTTTCCGTCCCGCCCGGTGACCGTCATGCCCTCGATGTTGTCGAGCAGCGGGTTGGGCTGGGGCTGGCGGGCGGTCGCGCCGAGTGTGGGGCAGTCGGCGATGTCGGCGAGCGGGGTCTTGCGCAGGAGGCGTACGCCGGGCTGTCCGGTGAGGTGCTCGACGCGAGAGGTGTCCGTGGCGTGGCGCGGGTCGGCCAGATGGAGCCGGACGGTGTTGCCGACGCCCGCCGTGAACCCGCGCTCCAGGACGAGGAGGCGACCGTCTGGAGTGGCCTGCACCTCGGGTACACCGAGTTCCGGGCTGTCCGTCCGGTACGCGTACTGCGCCCCGAGCCGGAACCTCCCGTGCTCCCGCGTCCACGTCTGGAAGCGGACGGTGCCGGAGTCGTCCCCGGCGAGCGCGTACTCCATCGACGCGAGCAGGGTGTGGCCGCCGGGCAGGAGGGTCAGCCCCTCGAAGGTCTGGTTGGCGGTGGCACGCCCGGCGGGGGCGACGCGCAGGTTTTCGGGAACGGGCAGCCGCTCCAGGATCTTCCCGGTGCGCGAGTACCTCCGCACCGACGGCTCGGTCTCGGAGCTGACCAGCCGCGTACCGTCCCGGTCCACGACGAGCCCCTCGGAGTCCAGCTCCTTCCCGCCCTCGTCGGCGAGCGGCAGGGCTTCCGTGGGCCGCAGGCCGTGGGCGTCCAGCCGGAACAGCGTGGACCGGTCCCCCAGCGCGGCGAGCGATCCGTCGCGGTCCACGGCGAGGGCGGAGAGGTTGCCGACGTACGTGCCGTCGTACGTGGTCTTGTCGAGGGCGTCGGAGAAGCGGTCGAGGGTGACGGCGGGCGAACAGGCGTGTGTGTCAGGGGAGTTGGCGTCGGCTGTACCGGGGGCCGCGAGGCAGAAGGCGGCGGCGAGGGTTGCGGAGAGGACGGGGCGGGTTCTCTTGCGCGGGGTCATGGGAGTCACGGTAGGAGGGCGGGTGCCAGGTCCCAAAGGTGCGTGGTCGCACGGTCGTTGGCGAGGGTGGACCAGGTGCCGTCGCCCGCCGGCCGCGGTGGCCCGGAGACGGGCAGCGGGTAGGAGATCTCGCCCCGCAGGGTCATGCCGGGTGTGTCCACGAGCCAGTGGCGGGGCGGGCCGTGGGGGGCGTCGAACTCGGAGGTTCCGGCGAGGAGGGTGTCGTCGGTGAGGAAGGTGGCGTCGAAGTCCCAGTACGGCCTTGGGCGTTGACCGGACGGGACGTTCGGATGCGGGGGCAGGACGTCCAGCGCGTCCAGCTTCTTCCCGGTCTGTGTGTGCGAGGCGTCCGCCGCCTGGTGGAGGGAGAGGGACCACTGCCCCACGGGTACGGTCACGAGGCGCTCGCCGGACGGGCTCACGGCGGCGAGAACCCGCTCGTCCCCGATCCGCTCCACGGCGAGCCGACGCCCGTCCCAGCGTCCGCACAGCACCGGCGAGCCCTCTTCGCCCTCCCCCACGCTGAGAGTCATCCGCGCGGGATCGGGGTGCGGGGTGTGCACGGAGGCGGAGGCGACGGTGCCGGTGACGACCTGCCCCAGGACCCTGCCGTCGGAGGCGTCGAGCACCGCCCAGCACTCCTCGGCCTCCCGCGATCCGCCCAGCGGGCCCGGGACATGGGCCCAGACGAGCGTGCCGTCCACGTTGAAGGCCACGGAGCCGCTGTCGGCGTAGACGTGTTCCTCGTCGTGGGCGTATGCGTCGAACGACCCGTGCGCCTCCGGGCAACCGGCCCAGCAGCCGTGCCGTACCTCCCACCGAGTGGCACCGGTCGGCTCCACCGCCCGCACCGCGTGCGGCCCGGCGAACACGGCCAACTCCCGGCCGGGCGAGACGGTCACCGAGCCGTAGGCGCGCGGCCAGGGCGCGGGGAAGCGGACCTCGCGCGGGCGGCCGGGGCGTGGGAGCAGGTCGACGACAGCCACTTCGGTGTCCCCTCGCTGCACGAGGAGCCCGTGTCCGCGCGACGGCAGCACCTGCGGCGCGTCGGCCGTGGCGGGGCCGAGCGGGGCGGGGACGGTGGCGAAGAGCCGGGCGGGGAAGGGCGGTCCGGGGTGCGGGTCACTCATGTGCCGACTGCTCGACTTCCTTTGGGCTTCGGGTACTTCACAGCGTCCCGGCGTCCGGCCATGCCGACCAGTGGGTGTTCGGGGGTGTGGTGGGCCGGTAGTGGCGGGGGTCGCCGGTGGCGAGGACTTCGGCGAGCTGGCGGAAGGTCTCGTGGTCGCTGGGGAGGGTGTCGCCGAGGTCGGTGGGGTGGGTCCAGGCGTCGAGCTGGAGGACGAGGGGGAGGTCGGCGGGGAGCCGGGCGCGGAGTTCGCGGTCGTCGGCGAGGAAGAGGGGGCGGGCGGTGGGCACAAGTGCACGGAGGACGTCGATGAGGGGCGTGTCGGCGGTCGGCTCGGCAAGGGGCAGGTCCCGGTCGAGGAAGTCGCCGTTGTCGAAGCCGGGTTCGCCGCTGGTGAGGCAGTTGCCGAAGACGTGGAGTACGTCCGTGAGGCGGCGGGCGCGGGGGACGTAGCCGAGCAGTTCCACGACCATGGCCCAGTAGCCCGGGCTGTGGAAGAGGGACATGCGGGCGTCGACCGGCTGGTAGTAGCCGTTGTCCGGGTCGGGGAAGACGGCCTCGTCGGCGCAGCGGTCGAACTGGGCGAGAATCGCGGCCGTCGTGATCACGGGGGCAGAGTACGGGCCCGGCTCCTCGGAGGAGGAGACCGGGCCCGTGAGGGATGTCAGCCTTGCGGTGGTGTGGCCACGAAGGCCTCGCGGGGGGTGGTGGTCGGGACGTAGACGGCGGACTTGGTGGCCGTGGGAACCAGGTCCTTGTGGATGGCCTTGGCGACGGTCTGGATGGTGGTGACGCCGTAGTCCATGGTGCTGTTGTCCTGGGTGAGGACGGTGATCATGTAGTCGTGACCGGCGCCGTTGAAGGTGCCGAGGCTGTGGACGCGCCAGCCGTGGGTCGCGCGCTGGAGCCAGCCGTTCTTGACGTGCACGGCGACCGTGGAGGGGGCGCCGGCCGGGGTGCCCCAGCGCTGGGAGGAGACGACCTGGCCCATCAGCTTGAGGATGTAGGCACGGGAACTGTCGCTCAGCACAGTGTTCTTGGCGGTGACGAGCTTGAGCAGCTTCTGCTCGTCGGTGACGTTGATCTGGGTCAGACCCCAGTAACCGTTCGCCCCCGGCGTGGTCCTGGTCATCCCGGCGGCCGCCAGGAAGCCCTTGACCTTGGTCAGGCCGAGCTGCTTCCACAGCTTGCTGGTGGCGGTGTTGTCCGACTGCGTGATCATCGCCTTGGCGAGCGTGCTCTCGGTGCTCGTCAGATACCGGTTGTGCTTCTTGGCGTCCCAGAGCAGCGTGGCGAGCACGGTGACCTTGACGGTACTGGCCGAGTCGTACGCACTGGTCGCCCGCAGCGAGCAGGTGGTACCGGTCGAGCGGTCGTACACACCGAGCGCCACGGAACCCTTCCGCTGCGCGAGCGCCGCCGTGATGTCCTTCGTCAGCTTGGCCGCCAGCCCCGCCTTGGCCGACGTACAACTGACGGCCGAGGCCGCGGAGGCCGGAGCGGCCGCCACGGCCGGTATGAGCAACGCAGCGCCGAGCGCGGCGGCGAGCGCGGCAGTACGACGTGGAGTCCGGGAAGTCATGCACCAGGTGACTAACGCACGTGCGCGAAAGTTGCACGGAAGGCGTTCCGATACGGGCGGCTTCTTCCCACAACTTACCCGATCCTGACGGGTTCTTTACTGACGCTTGATCTTGCTTCCGATTCCCGGCCTAGGAGGCGTCGCGGGCATCGCCGGGACGGGTGGCGGTTGCGCGCAGGGCGCGCAGTGCGCGCAGGGCCCTTGCCGACGCCGAGTCCGGCCTCGCCGTGTAGGTGATCAGGCGCTGCCCCTCCGGGGACGGGAAGGTCAGCGTCTCGAAGTCCAGGTCCAGATCGCCCACCACGGGGTGGCGCAGACGCTTCACGCCCGAGGTGCAGGTGCGGACCGGGTGATTCTTCCAGTGGGCGGTGAAGTCATCGGAGTGGATGGTCAGTTGACCCACCAGGTCCGTGAACCCTCGGTCGGTCGGGTGGCGGGCCGTCTGCTGGCGGAGGGAGGCCACCGCCAGTACGGCTTCCTCGGGCCAATCGCGGTACAGGGCGCGGTAGTCCGGGTCCAGGAAGAGCATGCAGGTCAGGTTGGGGCGGTCGGCGGGCGACTCCGGTGCCCGCACGGGGAGGTGCGGCGCCAGGAGGGCGTGGCCCAGCGCGTTCCAGGCCAGGATGTCGTTGCGGCGGTCCAGGGCCAGGGCCGGGATCTCCCGCATCGATGCGAGCAACTGGCGTACTGACGGGCTCGCTTGTTCCCGGTGGGACGGCGTCGTACGGGACCGTACCGGGTGGGCCAGTGCCTTCAGGTGGGCCGTTTCGTCATCCGTGAGACGCAGCGTGCGGGCGATCGCGTTCAGGACGGAGTCGGAGGCGCCTGCCGCCCGGCCCTGTTCGAGGCGGGTGTAGTGGGTGACGCTCACGCCGGACAGCATGGCGAGTTCCTCGCGGCGCAGACCGGTGACTCGGCGGCGGGTCGGGAGCGGGGTGAGGCCCACTTCCTCCGGACGCAGGGCGGCGCGACGGGACTTGAGGAAGTCGCCCAGGTCGGACGGGGCGTCCATCGCTGCCTCCACGGGTCGGGGTTTCCATGATGGCCGCTGTCGGCGCGCAGGGCGCCCGTTCAGGGTGGTCACGTCATGACCACCCTCCCGGTGACTGCCCGGATCGGGGTTCTGGCTGCCCCTTTCCCTGCCGACGAGCCTGGCTTCGCCCAGCCGCCCCGTCGAAGGGAACCCGCGCCATGTCGCTCACCGAAACCCCACCCCCGGCCATCACCACCCTCACCCCCCGCCTCCGTCTCGTCCTCGTCCTCCTCCTCGCCGCCCAGTTCATGCTCGCCGTGGACTTCTCGATCCTGAACGTCGCGCTTCCCGTGATCGGACAGGGCCTCGGCTTCCCGCTCGGCCAACTCCAGTGGATCGGGACCTCGTTCGCGCTCTGCGCGGCGGGCTTCACGCTGCTGTTCGGCCGCGTGGCGGACCTCTTCGGGCGCCGTCGGCTGTTCCTCGGCGGCCTCGCCGTACTCGCCGTCGCCTCCCTCGCGGGCGGTCTCGCCACCAGCCCCGAGGTACTGCTCGCCGCACGCGTGCTGCAAGGGCTGGCCACGGCGGCCGTGACCCCGGCGGGGCTGTCGTTGCTGACGACGTCGTTCCCGGAGGGACCCCTGCGGGAGAAGGCGCTCGGGCTCAACGGGGCCCTGATGTCGGCGGGGTTCACCACGGGCGCGATCCTCGGCGGCGTCCTCACCGACCTGCTGTCCTGGCGGTGGGCGTTCTTCGTCAACGTGCCCGTCGCCCTCGCGGTGCTGCTGGTCGCCCCGGCGGTCATCGGGGAGTCGCGGGACAGCGGCGAGCGCCCCCGGCTGGACCTCCCCGGCGCCCTCACCGTCACCCTCGGTCTGCTGGCCGTCGTACTCGGGCTCACCCAGGCGGGCGAGCGCGGGTGGGGATCGCCGTACACACTGGGCGCCCTCGGCGCGGGAGTGGCCCTGCTGGTCCTCTTCGGCGCGGTGGAACGCCGGGTGGCCGAACCCCTCGTACCGCTGAGCATCCTCCGCAGGCGCACCGTCGCCTGGGGAAACCTGGCCGGTCTCATCGCCTTCCTCACCGAGACCTCCCTCGTCTTCCTGCTGACCCTGTACCTCCAGAAGGTGCTCGGCTTCTCCCCGCTGGCCGCCGGACTGTCCTTCGGCGTGCTCGGGGCCGGTACGGTCGCCGGTGGCACCCTCGCGCCGAGGGTCATCGGGCGGATCGGGAGCAGGCGGACGCTGATCGTCGGCGGGGTCGTCCAGGCGGTGTTCACGTCCGCGCTGCTCGGCCTCGGCACGTCTCACGCCTCGCTCTGGCCGCTGCTCGCCGCCACCTTCGCGGGCGGCGTCGGCAACATGCTCGTCATCGTCGGCTTCATGGTGACCGCCACGTCAGGTCTGACCGACGGCGAACAGGGTCTGGCCACCGGGCTCGCCACCATGACCCAGCAGATCGGCATCACGATGGGCACGCCGGTGATGAGCGCGATCGCGACGGGCGCGATGACGGGTACGGGCACGCTCGCGGTCCTGGCCGGGCTGAAGGCGGCCATCGCGGCGAACGCGGCCCTGGTGCTCCTGGGCGTCCTCACCGGCGCCCGGTTCCTGCGGGTAGACACCCCCTAGGGCCGGGAATTCCCCGGCACCGATCCGGGCTCCGCCGCTAGGGTGCCGCCATGGTCAACTTCGTACTGGTCGCAGGCGCTCGCCTCGGCGCATGGGCGTGGGACGACGTCGTGCCGGACCTGCGCGCGGCCGGTCACGGCGCCTACCCGCTGACGCTCTCCGGTCTCGCCGAGAAGCGGGGCGTCCCGGCCGGGCAGCAGACCCATGTCCAGGACATCGTCGACGAGGTCGTACGGCACGAGCTGCGCGATGTCGTCCTGGTGGGGCACAGCTACGCCGGTATACCGGTGGGGCAGGCGGCGGAGCGGATCGGGGAGCGGCTGGCGCACACCGTGTTCGTCGACTCCAGCGTTCCGGCCGACGGTGAGTCGTTCCTCTCGGCGTGGCCGGACGGCGGGGCCGCCGTGGAGGCGTCCATCGCCGGGAACCAGGGCTTCTGGCCGCTCGCCCCCGCGTCCCACTTCGACGGGCACGGCCTCACCGAGGAGCAGGTCGCGCGGATCGTGGACAACGCCACGCCCCACCCGGGCCGCACGTTGACCGAGCCCGCCGTGCTCACCCGGCCGCTCGGCGAACTGAAGGCGACGTACGTCCTGTGCGAACTCGCCGGGGACGAACTGGACGACGACGTGGCCGAGTTGGTGGCCGACGGGCACTGGCGGCTGGTCCGGATGGACACCGGGCACTGGCCGATGTTCTCCCGGCCGCGCGAGCTGGCAGAGGTGCTGCTCGACACGGCCGGGGAGTGACGCCGGTCAGTCCAGATGCGTCGGCGCGAACATCCGCAACACCGCCGGAAGCACCACCACCGAAGGCCCCGGAGAAGCCAGCGCCTTCGACAGGTCCGCCTCCAGGGTCTCGGCGGAGGTCAGGACGCCCGGCACGCCGAAGGACTCCGCCAGGGCGACGTAGTCCGGGCGGGTCAGTTCCGTGGCCGTCGGTTCGCCGAAGGCGTCCGTCATGTACTCGCGGAGGATGCCGTAGCCGCCGTCGTCGATGATCAGCCAGGTCACGGGCAGGTCGTACTGCCGGGCCGTGGCCAGTTCCGCGATGGAGTACAGCGCGCCGCCGTCGCCCGACACCGCGAGGACCGGGCGGCTCGGGTCGGCGGCCGCCGCGCCGAGGGCGGCGGGGAAGCCGTAGCCGAGGCCGCCCGCGCCCTGGGCGGAGTGCATGGTGTTGGCGCCGCGGGGGTCGAAGGCGGACCAGGCCCAGTAGGCGAGGATCGTCATGTCCCAGAAGGACGGGGAGCCCGAAGGGAGCGCCCTGCGGACCGAGGCCAGCACGTCCTGTTCCAGGGTGAGTTCCTGGGAGGCGATGCGTGCCGCGACTCGGGACAGTACGTCGCGCACCCGATCCGGTGCGGCGGAGTCCGTCCGCTCCTCCACCGTCTCGAGGAGCGCCTGAAGCGCGAGGCGGGCGTCCGCGTGGATGCCCAGGGCCGGATGGTTCGACTCCAGTTTGCCGAGGTCCGCCTCGATCTGGATGACCCGGCCGCGCGGCTTGAACGTGTGGTAGTTCGAGGAGAGTTCACCGAGGCCGGAGCCGACGACCAGCAGGACGTCCGCGTCCTCCAGGAAGTCCGTCGTGTGCCGGTCCTCCAGCCAGGACTGGAGGGAAAGCGGGTGTTCCCAGGGGAAGGCGCCCTTGCCGCCGAAGGTGGTCACCACGGGGGCCTGAAGCGCCTCCGCCAGCTGAAGCAGCTTGCCCGAGGCGTCCGACCGTACGACTCCGCCGCCCGCGATGATCGCGGGACGCTCGGCGCGGGACAGCAAGTCCGCCGCCACCGCCGTGAGTTCGACGCGCGGGACCAGTTCCTCCGGCGTCGCGTCCGGCGCCGTCACCACCGGCAGCGAGGTCTCCGCGAGGAGCACGTCCTGCGGGATCTCCACCCACACCGGGCCGTGCGGGGCCGTCAGCGCGGAGCGCCACGCCTCCGCGATGGCCGACGGGATCTGCGACTGCGAGCGCACCGTGTGAACCGACTTCACCACGCCCCGGAACGAGGCGGACTGGTCCGGGAGTTCATGGAGGTAGCCGTGGCGGCCGCCGCCGAGTCCCGCCGTCGGGATCTGGCTGCTGATCGCCAGGACGGGCGCCGACGCCGACGCCGCCTCCTGGAGCGCGGCCAGCGACGTCAGCGCGCCCGGGCCGGTGGAGAGGAGCAGCGGCGCCGCCTCCCCCGTGACCCGGCCGTACGCGTCCGCGGCGAAGCCCGCGTTGTTCTCCACGCGCAGGCCGATGTAGCGCAGCGAGGAGCGGCGCAGGGCGTCGAACATGCCGAGCGCGTGCTGGCCGGGCAGGCCGAAGACGGTCGTCGCGCCGAGCCCGGCCAGGGTCTCCACGACCAGGTCGCCGCCGTTGCGCCCGGGAGGAGGGTTCAGGGCGGCGGAGATCTGCGCCTGCGTCGGGCGGAGCACCAGGTCGTGGTCGTGAGTCACTGCGCTTACGCGTCCTTCCGGGCCGCCGCGATCTGACGGCTCATGATGGTGGTGAGTTCGTACGCGGTGTGCGAGGCCGCGACCGAGGTGATCTCGGCGTGGTCGTACGCCGGGGCGACCTCGACCACGTCCGCCGAGACCAGGTTGCACGAGGCGAGGCCGCGCAGGATCTCCAGCAGCTCGCGGGAGGTCATGCCGCCCGCCTCGGGGGTGCCGGTGCCGGGGGCGTGGGCCGGGTCGAGGCAGTCGATGTCGATGGAGATGTACAGCGGGCGGTCCCCGATGCGCTGGCGCAGCTGGTCGGCGACCTCGTCGGCGCCCCGGCGGTAGACGTCCGCCGAGGTGACGATGCCGAAGCCCATCTTCTCGTCGTCCGTGAGGTCCTGCTTGCCGTACAGCGGGCCGCGCGTGCCCACGTGGGACAGCGCGGAGGTGTCGAGGATGCCCTCCTCGACCGCGCGGCGGAACGGCGTGCCGTGGGTGTACTCGGCGCCGAAGTAGGTGTCCCAGGTGTCCAGGTGCGCGTCGAAGTGGAGCAGCGCGACCGGGCCGTGCTTCTTGGCGACGCTTCGCAGCAGCGGCAGCGCGATGGTGTGGTCGCCGCCCAGGGTCATCAGACGGGCGCCGGTGCCGAGCAGGTCGTCGGCGGCGGCCTCTATCGTCTCGACGGCCTCGTTGATGTTGAACGGGTTCACGGCGATGTCGCCGCCGTCCGCGACCTGCGCGAGGGCGAAGGGGGACGCGTCCTGCGCGGGGTTGTACGGGCGCAGCAGCCGGGACGCCTCGCGGATGGCGTTGCCGCCGAAGCGGGCGCCCGGCCGGTACGAGACGCCGGAGTCGAACGGCACACCGACCACGGCGACGTCGGCGCGGCCGACCTCGTCCAGGCGGGGCAGCCGGGCGAAGGTCGCGGGGCCCGCGTAGCGCGGGACGCGGGAGGAGTCGACGGGCCCGCGGGGCGTCTCGGAGCTGCTCATCGTGAAATGCCTTCTTTCCTGCGCTTCGTCGCGCATGTACTGCTTTCCGTACGACTCTACTGGTGAGCCGGTACCGGTTCGGACGCGAGTTCGGGGGACTTCCCGGCGAGGCGGTCGCGCCAGACGGCGAGGACGCGCTCGTCGGTGGGCTTGGTGGCCAGCGAGACGACGACATAGGCGACGAGGGAGGCGAGGAGGCCGTAGTAGACGGGCTCGTTGGCGAGGATGCCGTAGGACGCCATCAGGCCGATCACCGCGAGGCCGCCGACGATCACGGAGGCCAGCGCGCCCTGCACGGTGCCGCGCTTCCACAGCAGGCCGCCGAGGATGGGCACGAGGAGGCCGCCGACGAGGAGGTTGTACGCGACGGTCAGCGCCTCGACCACGTTGTTCAGGGCGATGGCGGTGCCGATCACCGCGACGCCCATGATCAGGATGAAGACGCGGTTGCCCTTGACCTCGTCGTGCGGCTCGTCCGAAGAGGAACCCGGGCGGACCAGGCCGCGCAGCCGGGACCAGATGTCGTTGTTGGCGACGGTCGCGCAGGCGATCAGCGCGCCGGAGGAGGTGGACATCACGGCGGCGAGGGCGGCGGCCAGCACCAGGCCCCTTACGCCGATGGGGAGTTCGTCCTTGACGATGGTCGCGAACGCGTCGTCGGGGTTGGCCAGCTTCGGGTAGAGGACCTTGGCGGCGGTGCCGATGACCGAGCCCGCGACGGCGTAGGCCAGACAGTAGGTGCCGGCCACGGTGCCGCCCCACTTGGCGGTGCGGTCGTCGCGGGCGGTGAACACGCGCTGCCAGATGTCCTGGCCGATCAGCATGCCGAAGGTGTAGATCAGCACATAGGTGAAGATCGTCTCGCCGCCGATGCCCAGCGGGTCGAAGTACTCGGTGGGGAGCTTGGCCTTCATCTCGGAGAAGCCGCCCGCCTTGACCACGGCGATGGGCAGCAGCAGGAGCAGGACGCCGATGGTCTTCACCACGAACTGCACCATGTCGGTGAGCGTGATCGACCACATGCCGCCGAGGGTGGAATACGCGACGACGATCGAGCCGCCGAGGACGATCGCGAGGGTGCGGTTCATGTCGAACAGCACGTCGAAGATCGTGGCGTAGGCGATGGTCGAGGTCACCGCGAGCATGAGGGTGTACGCCCACATGACCACGCCGGAGATGACCCCGGCCCGGCCGCCGTAGCGCAGGTCCAGCATCTCGGAGACGGTGTAGACCTTCAGGCGGGCGATGCGGGCCGAGAAGAACACCGAGAGGGCCAGCAGGCCGAGGCCGATGGCGAAGACCATCCAGGCGCCGGAGAGGCCGTACTTGTAGCCGAGGCCGACGCCGCCGATGGTGGACGCGCCACCGAGGACGATCGCGGCCATGGTGCCGGAGTACATCGCGGGGCCCAGGCGGCGGCCCGCCACCAGGAACTCGCTCTTCGACCTGGCCCGGCGCATCCCCCACCAGCCCATGGCCAGCATTCCGACGAGATAGACGACGATCACTGTGTAGTCGACGGCCATGAGCGGGGCCCTCCTTCGCGCGCAGTCCGGTGGCGTGTCGTGCGGTGTCGTGGGGGTGCGACGGCAGCGGCTTCACGGGGACATCCGCCCGTACCCGTGGCTGCCGTTCCGCCTAGACATTAGGTGGCCGGAAAGCGACTGCGAAGTGTACGTTTCATCCACTCGAACGGGGTGGGACGGAGGAATCGCACATCATGACCGACCCGATCACCCCGGCCGTGCCGCCGACCCCGCCCGTGCCGCTCTCCGCCCTGCTCGCGCGGGAGGACCTGGGGCTGCGGCAGATCGCGGGCCCCGAGGACCCGGACACGGTGATCCACTGGGCGCACACCTCCGAAATGGCGGACCCGTACCCCTATCTCCTGGGCGGCGAGCTGCTGCTCACGGCAGGGGTGCACGTACCGGAAGCGGCAGGCTCCGGGGCGTATTTCTACGACTACGTCTCCCGGATCGTCGCGGCGGGCGGCGCCGCCCTCGGCTTCGGCCTCGCCCCGGTGCACGACACGGTGCCGCGCGCGCTGGTCGCCGCCTGCGAGGCGCACGGCCTGCCCCTCCTTGAGGTGCCCCCGCGCACGACGTTCTCCGGCATCGCCCGCGCCGTCTGGCAGCTGATGGCCCAGGCCCGCCTCGCCGAACTCCGCCGCGTCACCGAGGCCCAGCAGAGCCTGGCCGCCGCCGCCTCCCGCCCCGACCCG
>NZ_WWIR01000407.1 GCF_009863025.1 Streptomyces sp. SID4985
CGCGCCGCCGCGGCGGTCGCCTACGCCTACCGCAAGCTCGGTAGCCCCTACGTCTGGGGCGCCACCGGCCCCAACGCCTTCGACTGCTCGGGCCTGATCCAGGCCGCCTACCGCTCCGCGGGCGTCTCCCTCCCCCGCACCACCTACGCCCAGATCAACGCCGGACGGCGCGTCTCACGCTCCCAGCTCCGCCCCGGTGACCTGGTGTTCTTCTACTCAGGCGTCAGCCACGTCGGCCTCTACATCGGCAACGGCCGGATGATCCACGCCCCGAACCCCTCGGCCCCGGTCCGCGTCGCCCCGATCAGCCAGATGCCGTTCGCGGGGGCGACGCGGGTCGTGTGAGGCGCCGACACGCGCACGGGACAGCCCGAAGGCAGCCACGGCCGTCGTGACCGCGCTCAGCACAGCGGTCACGGCGAAGCCGTACGCGATGCCCGCCCGGTCGGTGAGCTGCGCGGCCAGCAGCATCACGACGACCGTGGCGGCCAGTCCCCCACCGTTGGCCACACCGAAGGCCCGGCCCGCCCGGTCCGGTCCCACCTCCGCCATCAGCAGATTGCGCGAGGCGATCCGCGCCTGGCCGAAGACGAACGCCCCGGCCGGCACCAGGAGCAGCACCCCCGCCACCCCGAAGTGGGGCTGGAACACGAACAGCACCGAGCACAGCAGGAACCCCGCCACCGCCGTCCCCAGGTCGCCGAGCCGACGGCCCGAGACCTTGTACGCGGCCGTGGCCAGCAGGAACCCGAAGCTGCCGAGCGCGTCGACGACCCCGAACGTCCCCGCGCCCTGGTGCAGGTCGCCCAGGACGAACTTGGGCAGCAGGGCGTTGAACACCGTGACCACGACGCTTCCCTGCGCGAACAGCACGATGAGCCGACCCATCGGCAGCGGCGCGGAACGTGGGGTGCCGAGAACGGCGGTCGGCGTGCCGCCGGCCTGCGCGCGAACGGCGTCGCCGTCGCCGTGTCCGACGGCCGAGGAGAGGGTCCCCTCCCGTCGCCCGACCGCGGCCACGCCCACCGCCGACACGACGAACGTCCCGGCGTTGACCAGCAGCAACGGGACCGCCCCCACCGTCTGGACGGCGAGGCCGCCGACCGTCGCGGAGAGCAGCATCCCGGCCTGCGTCGCCATCTCGTAGTGGGCGTTGAATTGGCGCAGCCGCTCCGGAGGGATGCGCTCCTTGATCAGCGCGCTGCTGACCGGGAAGAACAGCGCGGCCAGCACGGCCAGGGCCAGGTTCGCCAGATAGACCGGCGGCCCGGCGTCGCCACCGTGGCCGAGCCACAGCCACAGGGGGAGCGCCAGCGCTGTGACCGTGCTCGCCACGTCGCTGAAGATCCACAGCGCGCGCCGGTCGACCCGGTCGGCCAGCCGCCCGAAGAACGGCGAGAGCACCGCCTGCGGAATCGCGACGGCGATGAACAGCCACCCCACCGACATCATCGTCTGTTCGGCCCTGATCACCAGCAGCGCGCCGGAGATCAGCTGGACGTTGTTCCCGAGCGAGGTGACGAAGGCGGCCGACACCAGGAGCCGTGCGGTGCGCCGCGCGTGCCTTTCCGTGATCATGCGCCCATTGAAGGAGGCTTCACTGCCACCTCATGTCAGTGAAGTGGGCGAGGATGGCGCGCGTGGCCATGACCGCGAGCCGTCTGCTCTCCCTCGTCCTGCTCCTGCAGAACCGCGGCCGGATGACGGCCCGCCAGCTCGCCGCCGAACTGGAAGTCTCGGTCCGCACGGTCTACCGGGACGTGGACGCACTGTCCGCCGCGGGCGTCCCGGTCTACGGCGAACCGGGCCACGCGGGCGGGTTCTCGCTGGTCGAGGGCTATCGCACCCGTCTGACCGGACTGCACGGAGCCGAGGCGGATGCCCTCGCCCTGGCCGGTCTTCCCGGCCCCGCCTCCGAACTGGGCCTCGGCGCCGATCTCGCGGCGGCCCAGCTGAAGCTCGACGCGGCCCTGCCACCGGCGCTGCGTGAGCGGGCGGCCCGGGTCCGCGAGCGGTTCCACCTGGACACCTCGCGCTGGTACCGCGAGGCCGAACAGGTCCCCCGGCTCGCCGCCGTAGCCGAGGCCGTGTGGCACCGGCGCACCCTGCGCGTGCTCTACCGTCGCTGGGCCGAGCCGCAGGAGGTGGAGCGCGAGCTGTGTCCCCTCGGCATCGTCCTGAAGGCCGGGATCTGGTACGTGGTGGCGCAGTCCCCGGGACGGTCGGCCGACGATGCCGGTGGCGCCGGGGCTGCCGCCGTCCGGACCTACCGGGTGTCGCAGATCCTGCGGCTCACGGACGCGGGAGGCGAGGTCTTCGAGCGGCCCACCGGCTTCGACCTGGCCGAGTACTGGCGCGACTGGGTCGCCGCCTTCGACGCGAACCGCTTCCGGGGCCGGGCGGTACTCCGGCTCTCGGCGCAGGCCTGGCGGCGCTTCCCGGAACAGGTGGACACGGTCGTCCTGGACGCCGCCGAGGCCCATGCGCACCCCGACCCGCGGGGCGGCGTGCGTATGGTCGTCCCGATCGAGTCGGTCGAGCACGCCACCGGCGAGGTGCTGCGGCTCGGGCCGGGCATCGAGGTCCTCGAACCCCCGGAGCTGCGGCAGGCGGTGGCCGACGCCGCCCACGCGCTGCTGCGTCTCCACCGGACGCCGGACCCGATCTGACGGACCCGGTCCGACCGATCCGGTCCAACCGACCCGGTCCGGTCCGGTGCGGTGCGGTGCGGTGCGACGGATCCGGTCCGCTGCGACGGTCCCGGTCAGACCAGGCGGCGCGCCGTCGCCCAGCGGGTCAGCTCGTGGCGGTTGGACAGCTGGAGCTTGCGCAGGACCGCCGAGACGTGGGACTCGACCGTCTTCACCGAGATGAACAGCTGCTTGGCGATCTCCTTGTAGGCGTAGCCCCGGGCGATCAGGCGCAGCACCTCCCGTTCCCGCTGGGTGAGGCGGTCCATGTCCTCGTCGACCGGCGGGGCGTCGGTGGACGCGAAGGCGTCCAGGACGAACCCGGCCAGGCGCGGGGAGAAGACCGCGTCGCCCTCCTGGACCCGGAAGATCGAGTCGATGAGGTCGCTGCCGGTGATGGTCTTGGTGACATAGCCCCGGGCGCCGCCGCGGATCACCCCGATCACGTCCTCCGCCGCGTCCGACACGGACAGCGCGAGGAACCGCACCGGCCGCTCGGGGTCGGCCATCAGGGAGGCGCTGCGGCGCAGCACCTCCACCCCGCCGCCGCCGGGCAGATGGACGTCGAGCAGGACCACCTCGGGGCGCGTCGCGGTGATCACCGTGACCGCCTGGTCGACGTCCGCGGCCTCGCCGACCACCTCGACCCCGGTCCGCTCGGTCTGCCCGATCTCCGCCTGGACACCCGTACGGAACATGCGGTGGTCATCCACGAGCACCACCCGCACCTGGCGGCCGCCCGCGCCGCTCCCTGCGTCGCGTCCGGGACCGGCCACCTCCGCCGCCCCCGTCGTGCCGTTCGCCTCGGTCGCGTCGCTCATGCCGTCTTCTCCGCCCTCTCCATCTCCAGCTCGACCTCCGTGCCGCCGCCCGGCACCGACCGCAGCCGGGCCGTGCCGCCGTTGCGCTCCATCCGGCCGATGATCGATTCTCTGACGCCCATGCGGTCGGCGGGTATCGAGTCGACGTCGAACCCGGGACCCCGGTCACGGACGGACACGAACACCGTCCTCCCCTCGACCTCCGCGTACACCTGCACGGGACCGCCGTCGCCACCGTACTTGGCGGCGTTCACCATCGCCTCGCGCGCTGCCTGCATCTGCGCGGCCGTCCTCTCGTCCAGCGGACAGTCGCCCACCACGACCACCTCTATGGGCACGCCGTGCTTGTCCTCCACCTCGGCCGCGCTGCGCCGGACCGCCTCCGCTACCGTGTCCGGCTCGTCGGCCTCGTCCTTGCCCGTGCCCTCGGGTTTGTACAACCAGGTGCGCAGGTCGCGCTCCTGGGCGCGGGCCAGGCGGCGCACCTCGCCCGCGTTGTCGGCGTTGCGCTGGATCAGGGTCAGGGTGTGCAGCACGGAGTCGTGGACGTGGGCGGCGACCTCGGCGCGCTCCTGGGCCCTGATGCGCATCAGGCGCTCCGCGGAGAGGTCCTGGGTGACCCGGACGAGATAGGGACCGGCGAGCAGCGTGATGCCCACGAAGACGGCGAGCGCCGCCTGGAGCACCGCGCCGAGATGGGCGGCCGAGCCCTGCATGACGAAGATGGCGGACACCCCGGCCGTGACCAGCAGCACGCCCACACCCGCCCGGAGCAGGGTGAGGGTGCGCCGCCTGCTTCCGACCTCGACCCAGCGGGCCCGGCGGGCGTTGTCCGCCTGCCGCCAGACCAGGGCGACACCGGCCGCGACCAGGACCGTCGGCACGAGGTACGCCTTCGCCGTGTTGGTCACGTTGACGCTGCCCACGAAGACCATCGACACGATGACCATGAGCAGCAGGGCGACCATCTGGCCCTTGTCCGGCTTGCGCGCCACGAGTCTGCGGCGGCCGTCAGGAGAGGTCTCGGTACCGACGAGCGAGGGCGGCTTGTGGTCGCCCACACCGCCGACGCCGAGCGGCACGAAGAACCAGAACGCGGCGTACAGCAGCGCGCCCAGCCCATTGGCCATGAACAGGCCGACGAAGGCCAGCCGCACCCACACCACGGGCAGCCCGAGGTGCCCGGCGAGGCCCCGCGCCACTCCACCGAGCCAGCGACCGTCACCGCTGCGATAGAGCTTGCGCGGCGGCCGCGGGTCTTCGAGGGGCAGTGCTGCGGCTTCCGGCATGACATCGATGGTCACACGGCCGTGGCAGCGGGTCATCAGGGTCGGCCCCCGAGACTCCCCTGATCTTCGGCCGGGGTTCCCCCGATACCGGTCCGGGCGCCCCGGTCGGCGGCGGAACCCGCGATTCGAACATGCCCCCGGTTCCGCCTCAGGGCCGATTTCAGGGTTCGGCCAGGGTTGATCCGACTGCCGGTCGGGCGCCCGAACCGTCACGATGGACGCATGACGGATCACGAGCACGCAGCGACGGGTCCGGGACCTGGCTCCGGCCCGCGCCCGGGCTCGGGCACCGGTATGGCGGACATGACGGGCGGAATCGGCGGGGCCGACGAAACGGGCAGGACTGGCGGGACTGGCGGGACTGGCGAAACGGGCGCGATCGGTGCGACGGACGCTCCCGGAGCCACGGGCGCGGCCGGGAATTCCAACGCTTCGGGTGCACCGCCCGGCACGTCGGGCACTCCCGGCACCCCTGGCACCTCTGGCGCTCCTGGCGCTCCTGGCGCTCCTGGCGCTCCTGGCGCGGGCGGAACGCCTCCCGCCTCCCCGGCCTCCCGACCCCTCCGGCGCGACCGTAGACACAAGATGATCGCGGGCGTGTGCGCGGGGCTGGGCCGGCAGACGGACATGGACCCGGTGATCTACCGCATCACCCTCGCCGTGCTGGCCGCGACCGGCGGCATCGGCCTGATCTTCTACGGCTTCGCCTGGCTCCTCGTGCCGCAGGACGACGAGGAGGAGAACGAGGTCCGCAAACTGCTCACCGGCCGGGTCGACGGCCAGGCGCTGGCCGCCGTGCTGTTCGCCCTGGTCGGCTGCGGGGTGGTCCTGACCACGCTGCGGAACACCGGGGCGCTGACCTTCGCGGTGGTCCTCTCCCTGCTCCTCGCCGGTGCCGGGTACTGGTCCCGGCACCGGAGCACCTCGGAGCCCGACCCCTCCCCCAGCTCGCCGAGTTCGCGCCCGCGCACCAGCCCCATAGCCGCGCAGGCCGCCGCCGACGCCCCGCCGGAAGCACAGGCACCGCCGATCGCGACGTACTTCCCCTCCTGGTGGCGCGACCCGATCGTCAAGGACGGCACCCATGTCGGCGGCACCGGCTATCTGTGGGGACCCGGCGACTCCCGGCAGCGCGACGTGACCTCGATCCTCGACGTGAGAATGGCCGACCCGTGGCCGCACGGCACCGCCACGCGCCCGGCGAGCACCGACACCGAAGCCCCCACCGGCACGGGCACCGGTACAGGCACCCGTAGCCCGAGACCGCGCGGCCCGCGCCGGATAGGCGGCTGGGTGTTCCTGCTGGCCCTGCTGGCGGGCGGCTTGGCCGTCGGACAGACCTGGCACACACGGCCACCCGGCACGAGTCTCCAGCTCGGTCTGGCCTGTGCGCTCGCGGTGTTCGGTCTGGGGATGGCCCTCAGCTCGTTCCTCGGGCGCACGGGAGCCGGTACGACGTTCCTGGCGATCCTCACGGCGGTTCTGCTGGCCGGGGTCACCGCTCTCCCCCGGGACATCAAGTCCCAGTGGACCCGGACCTCCTGGCAACCGGCCACCGCGGCGGACGTCCGCCCCACGTACGACCTCGGAACCGGCGCCGCCACCCTCGACCTGAGCCGCGTACACCCGGCGAAGGGGCAGACGGTGACCACTCACGCCGAGGTGGGCGTGGGCAGGCTCAGGCTGATCGTCCCGGCGGACACGGCCGCCGCCATCAAGATCGACCTCGGCGTGGGCGACATCCGGTTGCCCTACGACAACGGAAAGGACATCGACGTGGAGCCGGGCAGGCACAAGAAGCTGACGTTGACCCCGGCCATGGGCGCGAAGAACACCGGAACGCTGACGATCGGCCTCGAAGTCGGCGTAGGACAGGTGGTGATCAGCCGTGCCACGCCGTGAATTCCAACCCGGCCGCCTGCTCGCCGGCCTCGCCTTCGCCACCGTGGCCGCCCTCTACATCGGCGACGCCCAGAACCTCTGGCACATCCCCTGGTTCACCGCCCTCCCGATCACCGCGGGCGCCCTGTTCCTGGCGGGTGTGACGGGCGCGGTGGCCCGAGCGATACGCAGGCAGCGCGGGGCGGCGGAGGACGGGTAGGTCCTCGGGTGGACGGGGCAGCGGTGGACGGAGACGGACGCCCCGCCGTTCATCGCATCGCCGCCCGCCGGCGAGCGCCGATGACCTCAGAACTGGAGAGTCAGCACGCGTTCAGCACGCGTGCATGCGGGGATCACGATCGTCGAGTACGAACTCCGCCGGCCAGGATTCCCGCAGCACCTTGCTCAGCAGCGGGTGGCTGGACTCGAGGACTTCGGGGATGCGGATCGATCCGTCCTCGTTGACTCGCTGGCCCCCGAGGACGACGGGCGCGCGCAGGAGTTCCTCGCCCCACGGGCCGACCGCGTTGCACAGCAGGCCCTCGAAGCGGTGTCCGGACAGCCTGTCCTCGTGGACCCTCTCGGTGAACTCGTTGATCACCGGAGCGTGGAGGTAGACCCAGACGCGGTAGACCACGGTGCGTCCGTCCTCAAGCCGGACCGGCAGGCGCACTTTGAGGAAGTTGCCGATTCCGTCCGCGATGATGACCGGCCCCGTGTCGGCCCTGACGCGCCGGACACGTTCCTCGTCGGAAAGCTCGGCGAGCAGATGAGGCAGGGGGAAGGCGAAGCCGGGTTGCTCGGGGTCCAGGTGGCGGCCGCAGCCACAGACCTCACCGTGGGCATGCGCGGCCGGGGCGAGGTCGAGGCGGGTCGCAGGGTAGGTCGGCTCCCCGCCGTCGGCCGGAACCGGCAGCAGGAGCGCGTAGTAGCGAACGACGGTGAAGGCTGTGGGTTCGGGGAGGTCCAGCGCGGCCAGCGCGGCGGACGCGGCCTCGTGGCGCTCACCGTTGATCCGGACCTCGGCCTGCATCGCGCCCGGGCTGCCGCCGTAGAAGACCTTGACCCCGTTGAAGAACGGCGATTCCAGGTCCGCGGTCATGGAGTCGGCTATGCGGTGGAGGACGTTCGCGTCGATCAGCGCTGTCTGCAGGCGACGGTTCTCGGCGGTGTCGAGCCCCAGGCCGACCGCGCCGGAGGTGATCGAGTGCCATCCGGTGACGCCGCGCTCGTGGCCGGGGCCCACGTGATCGGCGAAGTGCTCGCGCCGGTCGAGGAGTTCGAGCAGGCAGGCACCGGCTGTCTCCACCCAACTGTCGGCCGCCTTCCGGTGATCCCCGGCCATCGCCACGACACAGTCCAGGAAGCAGGGCACATCCGGCTGGACACTCACGTCCGGAACCGCGACGAGGTCGTAGTGGTGCCCGCCCCCGTGATGGGGTGGCGCCACGGCCACCGCCCATCCGTTCGGGCTGATCAGTGAGTTGCCCTTGAGCTCGGCGCCCTGTGTCACGCCTGGCGCGTGCTCCTCGAGACTCGCCCGCACCAGGGCCAGGAACTCGAGGTCGGGCAGTCGGTCCGAGGGCGGCTCGGCGTCGCGTGCACGCCGTCTTATCCAGAACATGCGGCGGATCCTACTGAGCCGCTCGACCACCCGTCGGCTTACAACTGGTCGCCGATGGACGCCGGTTTCGGGGGATGCGGGCCGCCGCCGTCCTTGGGGTCCTGGTCACAGGTTCGCCGGTCGTAGGACTGGTCGTTGGGGATCAGCAGTACTCCGGTGACCTGCTCGGGGTGCTTGGTATAGAGCCAGTCGTCGCCTGTGATGGGGGCGCCCGGTGGGGACCCGTCGGGGGCGTAGATCGTCTGGCATCCCAGCGCCTTGCGCTTGTCGTCGACCGCGCAGGCGTCCACCGCAGGGCCGGAATACGTGTGGACATGGTCGAAGCGGTAGCGGAAGTTGATCTCGTCACCCTTGTGGCGCGCCTGCGGGTCGGGTGTGAGGCGCCAGTCGACGACCTCGGCGGTGGCGCCGTCGGACTGCCCGTACAGGTCCACGATCCGCACCTTGACGGCGGCCTTGCCGCGCTCCGCCGTCGTGTCGGTGCAGCCCCAGGAGGAGCAGCCCGACAGGGCGAGGATCGCCAGAACCAACGGAGCACCGGCGAGTATCCGTGCGGGAACCACTCGGGTGACCTCCAGTCGGGGTGGAGCGGAGCAGTGTACAAGCCTCCGCTTCCCCTGCTGTCACCCCGTCGGTTACCGGTAGCCGCCCATTCCCCGCCGCCGACGGGCGTGCAGCAGGGCGTCCAGGGACAGGTAGGGCGTTCCGGCCAGGATCAGTGGCAGCCAGGCCATCAGGTAGGGGAGGTCGTTGCCGTAGTAGTACGGGGTGGCGGCCCAGCTCACCGTCAGCCAGAGGCTGAGGGAGATCAGGGCACCGCCGAGGGCGGCCAGGCGGCCGAAGAGGCCGACGAGGATGCCGATGCCGACGGCCAGCTCACCGAAGGCGATGGCGTAGCCGAAGCCGACGGGGTTGTGCAGGGCCAGGTCGATGAGGGCGGGGACGGCGGCGGAGTCGCGGGCCGAGCGCATCGTGTCCCCGATGGAGCCCGCGCCGCCGGACTTCAGGAAGGCGCTGTCGGTGAGCTTGTCCAGCCCGGCGTAGACGAAGGTGACGCCGAGGAAGACCCTGAGCGGGAGGAGAGAGAAACGGACGGCGGTCTCCCGCCAGGTGTGGCCGCCGTCCAGTCGGGAGGTGTGCGTTTCCATACGCATACCGTGAGTCATCACTGCCAGCCGCCTCTCGCTCGCCGTGCCGGACCCCTCAACAGGACGATACGTATGACGAACGGGGCCGGTTCAATCCTCCCCCGGCGGTTTTTCCGGTTTTCGGGGGGCACCGTCACACCGCGCGGACGGCGGAGAGGGCGGCGGAAGGCGGGGGGGCAGAGGGCGGTCAGCCGACGGCCGACGGAGGACTCAGTCGACGACCTCGACCGGGTACCGGTTCGTGCCCACCCCGGCCGCCGTCACCACCTGGACCTCCACCGGGCCGGGCTCCACCTCGGCCGGTACGGGGACGGTCAGGACGCTGTCCGTCGGGTTGCGGAAGCCGCCGGGGACCGGGACCAGGGGCACGTGGACGTCGACCACGCCGATGCGTACGACCAGACGGGCGAGCCGGTCGGCGCCCTGGGCGCCGGGCGGGACGAAGCCGCTGCCGCGGATCTCGATGTCGTCGCCGGGGCGGATCGGGCCGTCCAGGTCGCCGGGCTCGCGGGAGCGGACGACGGAGAGGATCACCGGGCGGCCGCCCTCGGCGTACTTGCCCGCGAGGTAGGTGGCGGCGGAGATCAGCACCACGACTGCGAGGCCCCAGGGCAGGTCGGGCAGCTGGTCGGGGCGGCGGCCCAGGCGGACGGCGGCGAAGAGGAGGGCGACGGCACTGATCACGACGTACTGGATGTCGGCGAAGGCACCCCGTCCCGCGTCGTCGGTCAGCAGGTCGGCGGCGCGCGGCCGGTGCGCGGAGACCTTCTGGAGCCGCTGGCCGAGGATACGCAGGCCGACCACCCGGCGGACCAGGACGGCGATGCCGCAGACCACGGCGAGCACGGTCACCACGCCCACGCCGCGCGCGAGGTCGAGGCCCGCGATCAGGGCGTCGCGTTCGGCGGGGTCGGAGGCGGCGGCCAGCCGGCCGGCCAGGAGCAGGACGGCGTAGGCGACGAAGAGCACCCAGGAGGCGGCGACGGTGCGGGAGGTGGACATGCGGTTGTCCTCGCCGATCACCGGCGCGAGCACCCCGCCGCGCCTCCGGTGGAACCAGGAGGCGGTGGTCAGCGCGCCCGCGACGACCACGGCGGCGAGCAGACCGGCGGTGCGGGCGTTGCTCCAGCCCGCGCCGATCGCGGTGAGCGCCTGCGCGAGGAGCAGGACGACGACGGCGCCCCACGCCACGCACACGGTGCGCGTCCACAGCCCGGCCAGCCAGGCCTCGCCCTCCGCGCGGCCGCGTTCGGCGATGGTGTCCGCGCGCTGGGTCAGCTCGGCGGACACCCACTGCCGGGACGCCGAGGCCGAGTGGGCCACCGCCTGGGGCAGGCCGTGACCGGCCGCGAACTCGTCACGGCGGCGCAGGAACGCGGCGACCGCGCGCCGGTGTCCCTCGCGCGCGCCGTGCGGGCAGTCGCCGCACGTGCAACCGCCCGTGTGGACGCCGTCGGCGTCCGCCGACACGCCCCGTCTCGCCTCCTGTACCGCCACAACCCCCGACCGCCTTCCCCGCGAAAACCCGGATCGGCCGAAGCGCCCACAGTGCGCACTTCGGCTCCAACACAACTCCCCTGTGATCAAAGCGAATTGTGCCCTACCTTGGGCCGCCGGTCGCAGCCGGTCCGGGTCGTGGCGGGTGAAGCGCGCGTCACCGTGTTGACGCCGCGCGACCCCGCACGCCCCCGTACGACCCCGTACGCCCCTCTCAGCTCAGCAGATCCGGCTCGCTCCGGCTGATGTCCTGCCACAGCGGCTGGTAGTTGATCCAGGCCACCAGGTCGCCGCCGAGCTGTTCGCGGGTGGCGACGGCCTGCCGGTGGTCGATGAGGACGGGGCGACCGGCGGCGCGGGCGGTCAGCTGGACCTGGCAGGAGCGTTCCAGGGACATGAACCACCAGGCGGCGGCGTCCACCGAGTCCCCGACCGTGAGCAGCCCGTGGTTGCGCAGGACCAGCGCCTTGCGGGAGCCGAGCGCGGCCGCGATGCGGCGGCCCTCCTCGGTGTCGACGGTGACGCCGCTGTAGGCGTCGTAGAGCGCGATGTCCTCGTAGAAGGCGCAGCTCTCCTGGGTGAGGGGGTCGATGAGGTCGCCGAGGGCGGCCAGGGCGCGGCCGTGCACGGAATGGCAGTGGGCGACGGCGACCACGTCGGGGCGGGCGGCGTGCACCTGGGCGTGGACGGTGAAGGCGGCCTGGTTCACGTGGTAGCGGCCCTCGACGACCTGGCCGTCCTGGTTGACGAGGACGAGGTCGCTCACGGTGACGTGCTTGAAGGGCATCCCGAACGGGTTGACCCAGAAGCAGTCGCTGTGTTCGGGGTCGCGCGCGGTGATGTGCCCGGACACCCCGTCCTCGAACCCCGCCCGCCCGAAGAGCCGCAGGGCGCCCGCGAGGCGTTCCTTGCGGTGGCGGCGTTCGTCCTCCAGCGACTCGTGCATGGGCGGCATCGCGAACCGCAGCCGGTCGGTGGGCATGGGCGAGGGAGGGGTGGGCCGCTGCATGGGTCCTCCAGCGCTGGGGGTGCTTTACGGACCGGAACGTACCGTCACGCGGCGCCCACCAAAAGGAACCTGCCAAAAGAGGTGGAACAGCCGGAGCCGTTCCACCTCTCACGGGGCCGGTCGAAGCACCGGCGCCGGGGTCACTCCCACTCGATGGTGCCCGGCGGCTTGGAGGTCACGTCGACGACGACGCGGTTGACGTCGCGGACCTCGTTGGTGATCCGGGTGGAGATCTTCGCCAGCACGTCGTACGGCAGGCGCGACCAGTCGGCGGTCATGGCGTCCTCGGAGGAGACCGGGCGCAGCACGATCGGGTGGCCGTAGGTGCGGCCGTCGCCCTGGACGCCGACCGAGCGGACGTCGGCGAGCAGGACCACCGGGCACTGCCAGATCTCGCGGTCCAGACCGGCGGCGGTCAGCTCCTCGCGGGCGATGGCGTCGGCGTCGCGGAGCAGGTCCAGGCGCTCCTTGGTGACCTCACCGACGATGCGGATGCCGAGGCCGGGGCCCGGGAAGGGCTGGCGCTGGACGATCTCCTCCGGCAGGCCCAGCTCCTGGCCGACCATGCGGACCTCGTCCTTGAACAGCTTGCGCAGCGGCTCGATCAGCTGGAACTCGAGGTCCTCGGGGAGGCCGCCGACGTTGTGGTGCGACTTGATGTTGGCGGTGCCGGTGCCGCCACCGGACTCGACCACGTCCGGGTACAGGGTGCCCTGGACCAGGAACTCCACGGCCGGGCCCGCGTCGGCGATGATCTCGGCCTGGGCCTGCTCGAAGACGCGGATGAACTCGCGGCCGATGATCTTCCGCTTCTCCTCGGGGTCGGAGACCCCCTTCAGAGCGGTGAGGAAGCGCTCCTCGGCGTCGACGACGACCAGCTTGACGCCGGTCGCGGCCACGAAGTCCTTCTCGACCTGCTCGGTCTCGCCCTTGCGCATCAGACCGTGGTCGACGTAGACGCAGGTGAGCTGGTCGCCGATGGCGCGCGCGACGAGGGCCGCGGCGACGGCGGAGTCCACGCCGCCGGACAGACCGCAGATGGCGCGCTTGTCGCCGACCTGCTCGCGGATCGCGGTGACCTGCTCCTCGATCACGTTGCCCGTGGTCCAGGACGGGGTCAGGCCCGCGCCCCGGTACAGGAAGTGCTCCAGGACCTGCTGGCCGTGCGTGGAGTGCATGACCTCGGGGTGGTACTGGACGCCGTAGAGCCGCTTCTCGTCGTTCTCGAAGGCGGCGACCGGGACCACGTCCGTGGAGGCGGTGACGGCGAAGCCCTCCGGGGCGGCGGAGCAGGCGTCACCGTGGGACATCCACACGTGCTGCTCGTCCGGGGTGCCCTCGAAGAGGGTGGAGCCGGACTTGGAGACGTGCAGGTCGGTACGGCCGTACTCGCGGGCGCCGGTGTTGTCGACGGTGCCGCCGAGGGTCTGCGCCATCAGCTGGAAGCCGTAGCACATGCCGAAGACCGGGACACCGGCCTCGAACAGGGCGCGGTCGAGCTGCGGGGCGTTCTCCTCGTAGACCGAGGAGGGGCCTCCGGAGAGGATGATCGCCGCGGGGTTCTTGGCGAGCATCTCGGCGACCGGCATGGTGCTGGGCACGATCTCGCTGTAGACCCGCGCCTCGCGGACGCGACGGGCGATGAGCTGGGCGTACTGCGCACCGAAGTCGACGACCAGGACGGTGTCGGGGGCGGCGGCAGACTGGGTCGCTGATGACACGGGGTGCCTTCCGGCGGGTGGGCGGGGGTCTGTATGACCGATTCTAACGGGGTGGGCCGGGGCCCCCTTCCCGTGCGCCGGGCGGTCCGGGGGAAACCGGGGCCGGGCCCGGAGCGGCCGTGGCATACTGACCGCATGTTCACGCAGACGACCTACGTCTTTACCTATGGCAACCGGCCCGCCGGTCGCCATGGTCGTGCTGCTTGAGCCAACGCCAAGCACTTACCAGGCGCCCCGGGCCGACAAGGCCCGGGGCGTCTGTCGTTTTCCGGGTTCTGTCACCGCCGGGTCGCCCCCGTCTTCCAGGAGCCCCGAACATGACCACTGTCACCGCCGTAGAGAACGCCGTCACCGCCGAAGAGACCATCGCCGGTGCCCGTGAGCGCATCGACGCGCTGGACGACCGCATCCTCGGCCTCGTCCAGGAACGCATGGCCGTCTCCGCCGTCGTCCAGGAGGCGCGCATCTCCTCCGGTGGCCGCCGGGTGAGCCTGTCGCGCGAGATGGAGATCCTCGGCCGCTACCGCGACGCCCTCGGCAAGCCCGGCACCGCGCTCGCGATGACGCTGCTCGAGCTGTGCCGGGGCCGGGTCTGAGCGCGTGCGGCGCGCGCGTGTCAAGGGTCGTATCTGAGTTCGGTGCCGCTCTCACCCGTACGGCGCGTGACCGCCGCGCGCGCCGCTTCGTTGATCCCGGTGTCCGTGCCAGCCAGGGGCGGGCCCGACAGAACCACGCGTGGATAGCCGGAGCGATGAGGCGTACGGGTCGTGCCGTGCGCCGTGGGACCTCGCTCCGGAAGTGATCGGACGGCAGGGGACAGCAGCCCGGTCACCCAAGAGAAACGGTCGGCTCCGGGGACGCCCGGGGCCGTCCGGCGGAAACCGCACATCCAGCACCCCCTCCCGTTGTGACCGACGCCACACAGGAAATACCTGTGGGGCGGCGCAACCCTTGCGGGCCCTCACCGATCGAACCAGCTGCCGGATCAAGAAAACGGTAAGCGTCGAGGGACCTGCGTTCGGAGGGGGACACAGGTCCCTCGTGGCATGTCCGGGCCCAAAAGCTCGACCGGAGCAGCCCGGCCGGAAAGCTCAGTCCCGCTTCGGCACCGTCGGCACCTTCAGCAGCGGCAGCCTCAGCGCCCCGAACGCCTCCGCCGGGACCGCCGGACTGCGCGGCGCCACCGGCTTCAGCCGCTCGTAGACCACCCCCTGCGCCGGGCGCGGGTCCGTCTCCCCCTTGTTCGGCCAGTACGACATGGCCCGCTCGGCCTGCGCGGTGATGGTCAGCGACGGGTTGACGCCCAGGTTCGCGGAGACGGCGGCGCCGTCGACCACGGAGATGCCGGGGTGGCCGTAGAGCCGGTGGTACGGGTCGATCACGCCGGTCTCCGGGGAGTCCCCGATGGGGCAGCCGCCGAGGAAGTGCGCGGTGAGCGGGGTGCCCATCAGCTCGCCCACGTTGCTGCCCGGGAAGCCGTTGATCTCGGCGGCGAGCGCGGAGGCGGCCTCGGTGGCGGCCCTGATCTGGGTCGGGTTCGGGGCGCCGTGCCCCTGCCGGGCGGTGAGCAGGCCCTTGCCGACGCCGCCGGGCTTCAGATAGGTGGTGAGCGAGTTGTCCAGGGACTGCATCACCAGGCCGATGATGGTCCGCTCCGACCAGCGCCGGTTGGAGACGGAACGGGCCAGCTGCACCGGGTGCCGTACCGCGTGCGCGAGCCAGCCGAGGACGCGTGAGGAGCCCTCGGCGTACGGCACCTGGAGGATGGTGAGGCCGCCCATCGAGTTGGAGCCCCTGCCGTAGCGGACCGGCTCGATGTGGGTGTTCTCGTCCGGGTGGACGGAGGACGTGATGGCCACCCCGCGCGTGAAGTCGACCTTGTCCGCGCCGTGCGCCTTGCGGTAACGGCGGTCGTCGGTCTGGGCGCCGACCAGGGCCTCGGAGTTGGTGCGGGTGAGGTCGCCCAACCGGGCGGAGAGGTACGGCAGTTGGCGCCCCGCCTTCATACGGTGCAGCAGGGTCTGGGTGCCGTAGGTCCCGGCCGCGAGGACGACGCGGCGGGCGGTGAAGAGGCGTCCCTCGCCGGTGCGCCTGCGGTCGGTGGGCAGGGTGGCGACGGCGTAGCCGCCGCGCGAGTCGTCCGTGACCGAGACGACCGTGGTGAGCGGGTGGACGACCGCGCCCGCCTTCTCCGCGAGGTACAGATAGTTCTCGTTGAGGGTGTTCTTGGCGCCGTGGCGGCAGCCGGTCATGCACTCGCCGCACTCGGTGCAGGCCCGGCGCTCGGGGCCCGCCCCGCCGAAGTACGGGTCCGCGACCTGCTCCCCCGGCCGCGCCTTCGCGGTGCCGTCGGCGTCCTCGCCGTCGCCGAAGAAAACGCCGACCGGCGCCATGTGGAAGGTGTCGCCCACACCCATCCGCGCGGCGGCGGCCCGCAGATGCGTGTCGGAGGGGGTCACGGTCGGGTTCAGCCGGACGCCGAGCATCCGTTTCGCCTGGTCGTAGTACGGCTTCAGCTCCTCCTGCCAGTCGGTGATGTCCCGCCACTGGGGGTCGTCGAAGAACGGCTTCGGGGGCACGTAGAGGGTGTTGGCGTAGTTCAGCGAGCCGCCGCCGACGCCCGCGCCGGCCAGCACCATGACGTTGCCGAGCAGATGGATGCGCTGGATGCCGTAGAGGCCCAGTTTGGGGGCCCAGAGGTAGTTGCGCAGGTCCCAGGAGTTCTTCGGGAGGGTGTCGCGGGTGAAGCGGCGGCCCGCTTCGAGGACGCCGACGCGGTACCCCTTCTCGGTCAGGCGCAGGGCGGTCACCGAACCGCCGAAGCCGGAGCCGACCACGAGCACGTCGTAGTCGTACCCGTCGTCGCGGCTTTCGTCGCGCCCTTCCTCGTTCCGGGTCTGGGCAGTCTTCTCCTGCGACACGTGCTCTCCTCGTCGAGAACGGTGGTGGTACGGCGGGGCGGGTGGGGATCAGCGGAAGCGGAACGCCTTCATCAGCTTCAGGCTGCGGCTCATGAAGGCGGCGTAGGCGGCGTCGTCCATGCCGAGGGAGGGGGCCATGGGGAGCAGGCGCTGCTGGGCGACCGTCTGTGCCTCGGTGTACTTGAGGATGCCCTCGGAGCCGTGGCGGCGGCCGAGGCCCGAGTCCTTCATGCCACCCATCGGGGACTGGGCGCTGCCGTAGGCGGGGGCGTAGCCCTCGT
This sequence comes from Streptomyces sp. SID4985, assembly GCF_009863025.1. Classification (GTDB taxonomy): domain Bacteria; phylum Actinomycetota; class Actinomycetes; order Streptomycetales; family Streptomycetaceae; genus Streptomyces. The sequence goes on from NZ_WWIR01000407.1 coordinate 16,883, forward strand.
TGACGTTGACGGTGCCGGTGCGCAGCCGGGCGGCGACGTCGCGGCCCCGGCGGGCGCTCTCGGTCCACACCGAGGCGTTGAGGCCGTACGGCGTGGCGTTGGCGCGCTCGACCGCCTCGTCGTCGGTGCGGAAGCGGTAGACGGAGACGACCGGGCCGAAGGTCTCCTCCTCGCAGACGGCCATGGTGTCCTCGACGCCGTCGAGCACGGTGGGCTCGAAGAAGTACGGCCCGGCGTCCGGCCGCGCGACCCCGCCCGCGAGCACCTTCGCGCCCTTGGCGACGGCGTCCTCAACGTGGCGTTCGACGGCCTTGAGCTGGCGTTCCCCGGCGAGGGAGCCCATGTCGGCGCCGTAGGCGAGGGAGTTACCCAGGCGCAGGGCGCGGGTGCGGGCGGCGAAGCGGTCGAGGAAGGCGTCGGCGATGGACTCGTGGACGTACAACCGCTCGATGGAGATGCAGAGTTGGCCCGCCGAGGAGAAGCAGGCGCGGACGGCCCCTGCGGCGGCCTTCTCGATGTCGGCGTCCTCCAGGACCAACATCGCGTTCTTGCCGCCGAGTTCGAGGGAG